>DATEJU010000549.1:0-9419 GCA_035277805.1 Paraburkholderia sp.
GTGGTGGCGGCGTTGAGCAACTGGCTGCCCACCCCCACGAGAATATTGAACGCCTGCGCGCGGTACTGCACTTCGAGCGATTTCGCATACTTGCGCTCCCACTTCAGGCGCACCGCGCGTTCGACGCCCATGCCCTTCACGGTCTCCACGCCGCCCAGCGTTTCCATCAGCATCGAGCGCGCGTCCGTGGACGCGGCGAAGACCTCGCGCGCATAGCGCTTGATGCGCGGCGTCGCGATGGCGGTCAGCGCCATGATGGGGATGACGAAAGCGATCAGCAGCAGCGTGAGCTTCACGTTGTAAAGAAACATGATCGTGAAGTAGATGAAGATCATCAGCAGATTGAGCGCCGTGGTCACCGTCGATTCGGTGAGGAACGCGCGGATCGTCTGGTTCTCCTGGAAGCGCGCGAAGATATCGCCGGTCTTGCGGCGCGCGAAGAACGAGAACGGCAGCGACATCGTGTGCTTGAAGAATTGCGACATCATCGCGAAGTCGAGACTGCGCACCATGAAATTCGAAAGATGCGCGCGTATCGTCGTCATCAACTGCGTGAACACGTGCGAGATCACGAGCCCGACGATCAAGAGATGCAGCAGGCTCACGTTCTGGTGCACGACCACGCTGTCGAGGATGTTCTGGATGATGAGCGGAGGCACGACGCCCAGCATCTGGATGACGAAGGTGGCAAGGAACAGATGCGCGAGGATCTTCCGGTAAGGCAGCAGATAGCCGATGAAGCGCACCCACGGCGAGCGCGACGCCGCCTGCGCGCCCGTGGTCTCGCCCGCGGTGAACAGCAGGCAGGTGCCGTTCCAGCCGCGCTCGAACGCCTCGACGCTCAGCTTGCGAAAGCCCAGCGCCGGGTCGGCCACCCTCACCCACTGCCTGGACACGCCATAGACGACGATGTAGTGATAGCCCTCCCAGTGCGCGATAAACGGCAGCTCGAAGCCTTGTAGCGCCTCGAAGGTGCACTGCACGCCGCGCGTCGTGAAGCCGAGCGCCTCGCCGGTGCGCGCGAGGCTCTCGAGTGTCGCGCCCTGCGTCGTCACGTTCGCGAGATCGCGCAGCTTGCCGAGCGTCATCGCGATGCCGTAGTGGCGGCAGATCATCGCGAGGCACGCCGCGCCGCAATCCATCTCCTCGGCCTGCTCGACCAGCACGAAGCGCTTGATGACACGTTCGTTGAATTTCGCGTCCGCGCCGGTGTCGATCGCGAGCGGGTGGCGTCGGCGCTCCGCAAGTTTCTTCTGGCGCTGCAACTCGCGCTCGGTGAAGCGCACGCGCTCCTCCAGCACCTCGCGCAATTTCGGGTTGCGTTCGAGCATGAAGTGCACGGTCTTCTCGGGAATCACGAGCAGCCTCACGTCGGTGAGCGCGGTCACGCTCGCGTGCTGGTCCTGGCGCAGCAGGCACGCGCGCTCGCCGAAAATCTCGCCCGCGCCCAGCTTCCCCAACTGATACACGCTGCCGTCTTCCTCGCGCGCGATGCTCACTTCGCCCTGGCGCACCACATAGAGCCGCATGTCGCCGCCCGCGCCCTGGCGCACGATCTCCTTGCCCGCGCTCACGCGCTTGACGCCGACGCTCGACACATATTCTTCGAGTTCCTCGCGCGAGAGCTTGCCGCGCAGATCGAAAAGCCGCGTGACGAAGCCGCCGGCGGAGGCAATCGCCACATAGCTCGTCACGAACGACTGCGCGGCCGGATTCGCGGCCAAGAGCGGTTCGAGGCCCGCACGCGGGATGCAAAGCACCTCGGTCTTCGCGGAGGCGCGCACGGAAACTTCGTGCCAGTAATCGCGCAGCATGGCGATTTCGGCGAACACTTCGGACGCCTTGCGCACGCCGAGGCTCGTCTCCTTGCCGCGCTCCTCGGCGATGAGGCGCACGGAGCCCGAGCGGATCACGTAGAGTCCGGCCGCGGGCTCGCCGCGCTTGCACAGCGTGTCGCCGAATGCGTAGCTGCGCGTTTGCACCTGCGCGGCGAGGCGCTCGAGCTCTTCGCGCGAAAAGAGCGAGAGCGGTTCGACCGATGCGAGAAAGTCCGTGAGCGTGGGTACGCTAGCCGGTGCGGGCGCCTGGGTGTCCATCTGCGGGGCTCTGCGCACTCAATGCGCGTCGATGATGTGTTCTTGCGCGCGCTCGGCAAGCCATTCTTCGCGCAAGAGCCGGCGCACCTCAGAGGAAACGTCCGCGTCGAGCGTCGCCGGATGGTTCGCGCTCACGCAGAAGATCTCGAAGAACGAGCCGTCCGGTGCGGGGAACGGGCCGAGCAGGTCGCCCACCTGGGCGTTGAACACCTTCGCTTCGATCTCCGTCTTGAGCGAGCCGCGCAGCACCTTGCCGATCACGCCGCCGCGCTCGCTCGTATCGGCGATCGAGTGCTCGCGCGCCATTTCGCCGAATGCATCCGGATCGTCTTCGAGAATCGACATCACCTCTCGCGCCTTACCTTCCGAATCCACCACGATATGGCTCACCTCGATGCTGTCGAACTTCGGCGAATTGAGCTTGAAATAGCTTTCGACGGCGTCGTCGCTGCAGATCTGGTCGAACGTCTTCTCCTGATAGAGCGTGTCGGTAATGAAGCGCTCGAACTCCTCGAGGCTGATGCCGAATACGTCCAGATAGCGGTTCATGTCCGCCGCGCGGTGCAGCCCGCGCACACGGCGGAACTGGTCGGCGCGCTGCTGGATTTCGTCGGCGCTCACCTGCACGCCCATTTTCTTCGCCGCGATGACGGTGAGCCGGTCGCGCACCTGCTGCTCGACGAGACTCTCGAACTGCCCCGTGAGCTTGAGCACGCGGATGAAATCCTCCGTGCCGATCATCTCGTCGTCGATACGTACGATTGCCGTCATTTCGTTCCCCTGAGTTCCGCTTCCTGATGCCTGATGCCTGATTCGTGCCTGCCGGTTTCCGGCCAGCGCCTTCAGCCCGCGATCTGCCGGAACGGGTCCAGCGCGAAATCGATGAGCCGCCGCTCGCGCACGACGATCTCGGCCGTCGCCGTCATGCCGTAGCGCAACGGATACGTCGTGCCGGCAATCGAAAAGTAATCGCGCGCGAGGCGTACGCGCCCTTCATAGACGGGCTCCCGCGTTTGCGCCTGCGGCTTGGTGGCCGGCGAAATATATTCGAGCGTGCCGTCCACCACGCCATAGCGCTGGTAAGGAAACGCGTTGAACTTGAGCTTCACGGGCAACCCTTCGTGCAGGAACGCGCGGTCCTGCTCGGCAATGGCCACTTTGACGACCGGACGCGCGTTGGCGGGCGCAATGCCGCCCAGCGGCGTGTTCGCCTGGATCTTGTCGCCGGGCTGCGTGGTCGTCACATCCGTGATCACGCCCGACACCGGCGCGAGCACGAGCAGAAAATTGTCCTTGTCGATGTTCTCGAAGCGGATGCGCGCCGCAGCGTCGGCGGCAAGACGCGCCGTCTGCACCTGCAGGCGCAGCTTGTCCTCGGTATTGGCGACTTCGCGCTCGGTCGCGTCGTATTCGATCCGCAGGTTCGTGAGCGTCTCGCCGCTGCCTTCGAGTTGCGCCTTCGCCTGCGCGAACTCGTGGCTCGTCTGCGCCTGCAGTTCGGCAAGCCGCGCCTGGGCAATCCGGTAGTTGTTGTCCGCCTGCAGATACGCGCCGCGCTTCTCCTCGACCTGGCTTTGCGAGACCCCGCCGCCGCCGGGCAGCGCGAACAGGCGCTCGTACTTGTCCTGCTCTTCCTTCGCGAGGTCGCGCACGTGGCGCGCGTTGTCGATGTTGCCGCGCGCTTCGTCGAGCTGGGCGTTCTCGGCCTGCTGCAGCTTGCTCGTGCCCTCCGCGACGCGAGTTTCATGCATATGCTCTTCGACGTCGATCTGCGCCTTGAGCGCCTCGGCCTTGCGCTCCATGAGCGCCTTCTTTTCGGGAAACTCCTTCCATTCGCGCTCGGCGTCGTCGAGCTTCAGGCGCGCATCGAGCGCGTTGGTTGCCGCCTGAATCGCGCCGCGCGCATTGATGCGACCAATCACGTCGTCCTTCTCCACCGGCTGCCCCTCGGCGATATAGATATCGACGAGCTCGCCGTCCACGGGCGCGTAAATGCGGCGCACCTCGGACTCGGGCGCGAGCGTGCCCTGCGCGCTCACGATGACGTCCGCGCGGCCGACGAACGACCATGCGAGCGCGCACACCACGAGCGCGACCAGCGCGATGATGGTCGCCTCGATCAGGCGCCACGGCCGCGCGGTCAGGATCGCGAGGCCCTCCTCGCTGTGATCGCCGAGCGCCTCGCCAAGCGACCGGGGCGGCTCGGGCGCGGCGTGCACCGCATGGGCCGCATGGGCCTGAAGCGCCTTAAGCGCCGCGCGCAGGCGTTCAATGAGCCGGGGCAGCTTCACCATGGTCTCCTGCCGATGCGAGCTTTTCGAGCGCTGCCGCATGGGCCGCGAATTGCGGCGTGGCGAAGTGCGCCGCGCCCAGACGTTCGTGCACCGCCTGTGCGTGACCGGCGTGCGCTTCGCTGTCGATCTGCTGATACTGGTCGAGGTCGGCACGCACGGCATCGAGCCCCGCAAGCCGCGGATAGCGTTGCCCGTAGTCGGCGAGAATGGCGGCGAGCCCGTCGAGACGGTCGCTCTCCAGCGCCTTGTCGATCGCCTGCTCGATGCGCTCGAGCGCGGCCACGTAGACCGCGTCGTCGCTTTGCAGCTTGCGCAAGTGGCTGAGCGCATCGGCATAGACGGCGGCAAACGCCGGCACGTAGGCCGCAATCCTGTCGAGCGCGCGCTGATGTTCGCCGGGGTCGTCGCTCCAGCGGCTCGTCAGCGCCCGGATGGGCGCTTCGTCGCGATAGATGCGGATGGGCGCTTGCGGACCGCCCCGTCCCAGCACGAACGCCTGCAGCGCGCCTATCCAGCCGATGTTCTCCACGAGCGGCGCAGCGTCCGCGTTGTGGCGCGCGAGCGTGCGCATCTCCTGCACGATGGCCTGCGCGCGATCGAACGCGTGCTCGTTGATGGCGGCGATCCAGGCGGGCACTTTCGCCTTGACGAGCGCTTCTGTCCCCATCGCGCGCCAGGCCACGTCGTCGGGATAGCGGGCGAGATGCCGATCGGCGATGCGCGCCGCGCTTTCATATTGGCCGCTCGTCAGCAACGCTTGCATGTCGCGCTGCGGCGCGCCCTGATAGTAGATCATGGCAACGAGCACAACGAGCGCCGCCAGCACGCCGCCGCTCCACCACCCAAGGCGGCGCATGTCGATACGCCCGCTGCCGCCCAGCGCTTCGCTCAACTCGCAGAGAAAAACTTCGAGCCGGCCCCGCCTGCGCCGCGCGTCCGGGGTCGATTCGGGCACACGCGCTGGCGCATCGGGATTGATCTCGTCGTCCTGCACCGGGACCGGCGTGCAGAAGATGTCGAGGAACGAGTGTGCGGTGCCGACGAACGTGGTGCGGTCGGAATCGGTCGCAGCATCGGCCGCATTATCGGCCGCATTATCGGCAGCAACATCGGCAGCAACATCGGCAGCAGAATCGGCGCTGTTGGCAAGAGCGGCAGCGGCATTGGAATCGCCGGTGAGCGCGGGCGCGCCGGGCAAGCGCGTCGCGGTCACGGTGCTATCGCTTGAAGACGCGCTTTCGAGGCCGACACGGTAGACGAAATGATCGCCGCCGAACGCGAGCCGCTGACCGTCTTCGAGCCGCACCGCATGCTCGGCGAGACGCTTCCCGTCAACGAACGTGCCATTGGTGCTGTCGAGGTCTTCGACATAGACGGCCTCGTCCTCGGCGTAGATATGCGCGTGGCGCCGCGAGAGGTAGTTCACCTGATGCGGCCACGCCTCGCGATACTGCGCGAAAGTCTCGTCGGCCTTGCTGATGAGAAACGGAAAGCTGCTGATGACGATCTGCTGCAGCCCCAGATCGCCGCGCTCGGGCGTGAGCGTCACGATGGCCGCTCGCACCGCCGCGCGCGCCGCGCACGGCACGAAGCCCACGCGGTAGGTGAGCGCGCCCGCGAAGCACAGCTCGTCGCCGTCCTTGAGAACGTGGGGCTTCTGCGTGACTTCGACGCCGTTGACCGCCGTGCCGTTCTTGCTGCCCAGGTCGGCCACGTAGGCCACGCAGCCTTCGCGGAAGATGCGCGCATGACGGCGCGAAACGTCGACGACGAGCTCGGGCCGCGCGAACGCAAAAGGCGGCTGCGTCCGCCCCACCGCGAACAGATCCTTGTCGATGCGAATCTCGCCAAGCTCCGGATGCGATATCGGCTGGAGCACGATATCGAACGTCCGGTCGAGCGTGGTCTGCGTATCGGCACTCGAAGCGGCAATCAAAGCGGCGTCAGGCACCATGATTCTGCCAACGATCAGCATTGGTCCGCCAGGTTGCGCGCAGCGCGAGCGCCGCATGCGCACGGACGTTCCGCGTGAAGCAGCGCACTCTGCACATGGCGATCGGAGTGTGAGAAAAGTGTAGGCGACGGATCGCGGGAATCAAACAACTAGCGCATCCTGCGTGGCTGCGCGCGCACACAGCCGCTCACCGTGCGGGGGCGGCGGATGCCGTGGAAGCGGATGCGACGTTGGCGATTTCCACGGCCGGCCAGCCGCCGCCGATCGCCTTGTAGAGCGTGACGGTGTCGCTCAGGATCTGCTCATGATTGGCGAGCAGCGAGAGCTCCGCGGAAGCGAGCGAACGTTCGGACTCCAGCACTTCGAGCTGCGAGACGAGTCCTTCCTTCAACTGCGCTTCCACCTGCGCCGCAACCGTGCGCAAACGCTCGTTCTGCTGCAGCAGCTCGATGCGCTGCTTCTTGTGCGCGTCGAGATTCACGAGCGCATTCTCGACTTCTTCGAAGGCCGTGAAAACCGCCTGACGATACTGCTCTTCAGCCACCTTGCTCTGCGCCTCGGTCGTCTTGATGTGCGCATGCACACCCGGATCGAACATCGGCAGGTCGATGCTCGGCATGAAGCTGAACGTGAATGCCTTGAAGAGATCGGCGAGCGAGAACGCGGCCGTGCCGCCGCGCCCCGTGAGACTGATGCTCGGCAATTGCGCAAGCCGCGCGGCGCCGACTTCGTCATACGATTCGAGAATGCGGAACTGCGCCGCCACCACATCGGGGCGGCGTGCGAGCAACTGGGCCGGCAGCCCCATCGGCACGTCAGGCAGCTTCACGCGTTGACGCAACTGGCCCGCCGGCATCCTGAACTCGCCCGCCGGCACGCCGATCAGCGTGGCCAGTGCGTTTTCCGCGGTATCGCGCGAACGGTGCAGCTCGAGCAGCTCATTCGCGAGCCCGTTGATTTCGGCGCTCTGTCGCAGCACCTCGGTCCTAGGCGCCACGCCATTGGCGTACATCTGCTCGTAGATCGTGAGAATCTGCTTGTTCTTGTCGAGCGTTTGCTGCTCCTCACGGATCTGATCGTCGAACTGGAGAATCTGGAAATAAGTGGTCGCCACATTCGCAACGAGCGTGAGCCACCCCGCACGCCAATCCGCCTCGCTCGCGTGATATTCGGCCTTCTGGGCCTGCACGCCTTTTTCGACCTTGCCCCAGATGTCGATGTCCCAGTTCACCTGCGTGCCGACGTTGTAGGTCTTCGTGAGCGTTTGTCCGGTGTTCTTTTCATAATCGATACCCGCGCCCGCATCGAGCGTGGGCAGCGCGCCCGCTTGCACTTCGCCGATCTGCGCCCCCGCCACGCCAATGCGCGCCGCGAGAATCTTGATGTCGACGTTGCCCGAGATCGCCTTGTCGATCAGCGTGTTCAGGTACGGGTCGTCGAAGGCTTTCCACCATTGCGCGTTCACGGTATCCGCCGCTGAAACGGCGCCGTGCGCATGCGTCCAGGTTTGCTTGGCCGGCATGTCGGGGCGCCGGTAGGCAGGCGTGCTGAGGTCCGAGCAACCGCACAGCACCGCCGCGCACAATCCCGCTGAGCCAATGGCGCGGGCCAGCAAACGCATCGCGCCGCAACGTGCAGGTATGGAGAATGACGAAAGCGGTGTGTTCACGATCGACTCCTTGAGCGGAACGCGACAGCGAGTTGATGCGGGGATGGAAAGCGAAGGAGGCGCCGTGGAAGCGAAAGCGCTTCCACGGCTTGCAGCACGATCAGAAGTTGATCGTGTTTTTGGCCGTCTGCACCGGGTTGACCGACGAATGGATGCCCGACACGAACGCCACATCGTTGCCCGTGTTGCTCACGATATTGTTGGTCTGGCCGATCAGCTGTTCGGCGCTGAAGTTGGTGGTGTCGACCTTCACGCTCGGCGTGGGGTAGTAGACGGGCCAAAGGCCCAGGTTGCCGCCGCGCACGGCGCTCATGGCGCGGCGGTCGAGTTCCTGGGTGGCGCTCAGGTCGGCGATCATCAGCTTGCTCATGACAGTTCTCCGGAAAAGGTAATGCCAGGGATGTTGGCGTTTGAGCTGCAGTATTGCGGGCTCGCTTCCATCAAGGCATGAGACGTGCCAGTTGCGCGGCTGCATGCCTGCCATGCCACGCAACGCCGGCTGCATAAGGACTTTGCTGATGTTCGTGCGTGTGCGGCGTGCCTGAACCGCTGCTCGCCAATCACGCACGCTGATGGGCGCACGCCAACTCAGCGCGCGAATTGTGTTGGTGCTGCGCAGACACTGAAGCGCCAGGTGTTGAGCGGGCTATTGAGGCGAGGTATTGCAAGCGAGTGCGAACGCGTACTCAGTGCGAGCGTGATAATGCACACGCGCGCGTCATCGTGCGCGCCAATGCAAAGCGTTCAATTTCGTATGGATCACTTAACGTATATGGTGATCTTCTTCGAATAGACAGGCGGATTGTGCGGAATGTGGTGCGCGTCGCCCATCAGCAGTTGCAGCGTGTGCTTGCCTGGTGGCAACTGGATCATGGTCTCGGTTTCGCCCGCGCCAAAATGCAGATGATTGCGGTCGGAAGGAATGGGCTGGTCCATCGGCGGCAGGTCGGTGTCGATGAGCAGATGATGATGCCCCGTGTTCTTGAACTCGACGTCCTTGGGCGCCACGCCCATGTTGCGCAGCCCGAACCAGACGCGAAACGGACGCCCGGCCGGCAGCACCTGGCCATCGTTCGGCCAGCCGATATAGACGATGGCCTTGGGGTCCGCCGGGGTCGTGCCCGCGTGCGCCGCACCGCCCACGAGCAGTGCGAGGCTGGCCGCGAAGACACGGAAAAAGACGGGGAAAACAACAAGAATCCTGTTCATGGCATGCACTCCCGCTTCCGGCTGAAGACGGCCAGGAAGCCCTGCTCCGCTACTTGACCGTGATCGTGATCTTCTTCGAGTACACGGGCGGATCGTGCGGCACGTGGTTGTAGTCGCCCATCAGCAACTGCAGCGTGTGCTTGCCCGGCGGAAGTTCGATGCGGGCCTCCGTTTCGCCCGCCCCGAAATGAAGATGA
>DATEJU010000550.1:0-3254 GCA_035277805.1 Paraburkholderia sp.
CGGAATGATCGTGTAATAGGCGATGTACGCGGGCATGAGCCAGAAGTAGACGATGGCGTGCAGCGTCCACGAGAAGAACACGCGCGCGAGGCCCGCGTCGATGGTGCTGCGCCAGCCGAGCGCGACGGGCAGGATCTGGAATAGCACTTCGATGGCCGCGCCCACAGCGGTCCAGCCCCACAGATACGCGCCCGCCACGGTCGCGAACATCGCGAGCGGCACCGGCTTGCCGCGGTTCTCGCGCTTCCAGGCGGCGAGATTCACGCTCATCAGCGCGACCCAGACCCACGAGCCCACCACCACGAGCACGACGCCGATGTAATAGAACACGTTGCCGATCATCGGCGGATAGAACGTGTAGAGCACCGAGGCGCGGCCGAGCGCGACGGGCACGGAAGCGGTCACCGCGCCGAGCGCGAGCAGGATGAAGCCGAGCCACGCAAAGCGCACGCCCACCAGCGGGCGCTTGAGCGCAAGCTCGCTCACCGCATAGCCGAAGCCCATCGCGATGAGCGTCGGAAACGCGTAGCCCATCACGGTGCCGTGCTCGGTCACCGAGCGGTAGTAGAGCTCGGGGTCGTGCAGCCACGGATGCAGCGGGCTGCGCACGAGCATCTGCCACGCGCCGAGCAGCAGCGCGACGCCGAACAGCACGAACGCGAGCCAGAAGTGGGCGAGCACGAGTCGCTTGTTATTTAACACAGCTCAGTCTCCGCGAATGGTTCTCCGGAAGGGCCGCCATCTGCATGAAGGCGTCGCGCTCGACGACCTTCACGTGCGCCCACATGCCCTGATGACCCGTGCCGCAATACTCGTGGCACGGCATGAGGTGGTCGCCGGGCTTTTCGAAGGTCGTGCGGAAGGTGGAGACGTAGCCCGGCTCGACCATCGAATTGAGGTTCGTGTCGGTCACGAGAAAGCCGTGCACGACGTCGGCGCTGGTGGCGCGGAAGGTGATGGGCGTGTTGGCCGGCACCACGATGCACTGCGGCGTGAACGAATACTGCTGTGCGAGCACGCGCACCGTGACGGAGCCGTCGGGCTCGAGCGCGCTGCCGAGATTGGTTTCGACGAATTCGCCGGAGACGTGCAGTGTTTCGGGGTCGATGGTCTCGACGCGCGAAGGCGGCATCATCGACCAGTGCAGGCCGGTGAAGATCACCATGGCCACCATGACGAGAACGAGCGCCACCATGAGCGTGGCCCAGCGGCGCTCCACGCGCGCGGCCACTTCGGCGCTGGCATGGGGATCGGTTGGATGCGTGGACATGTGGGCGGTAGGCGCAAGAATTGAATGAGGTGACGGGAGGTTGTCGGCCGGTTATTGCTTCCGTTATTGAATGACGCCGCGCGGCAGAAAGACGAAAAAGTAAAACGCAAACCAGATCGCGGCCACGATGGCCGTGGCAATGCCGGCGAGCGCGAGCGCGCCACCCGGTCCGCGGCGCACGATCTCGTCGACCTGCTCGTGCTGCGCTCGCTCGCCCGGCTGTTGAGGAACGGGAGTCTCGATCATCGCGGCCTCGGTTTGAAACTTCAGAAAAGCGGCGCCGAACGCAGCGCGTTCACTTCGCGCTCCGAAACAGGCGCGCCGTGGTTGCCCCATGCCGTGCGGATATAGGTGACCACGGCGGCCACTTCTTCATCGGAGAGCAGTTGCGCGAACGGCGGCATGCCATACGGCATCGGATTCTTCTTTGTGCCTGGCGCATAGCCGCCGTTGAGCACCATGCGGATGGGATTCACCGCCGAATTCATCTGGATCGACTGGTTGTTGGCGAGCGGCGGGAAATGCGGCAGCTTCCCCTGGCCCTCGGTCGCATGGCACTCCGCGCACTGCGCCTCGTAGATCTTCTTGCCGAGCGGCGCGAGACGGTTGGCTTCCTCGGTCGCGAACTGGCTCTTCGGCGACTTGTCGACTTCGTTCGAATGGCCCGGCAGCGATTTCAGATAGACCGCCACGGCGCGCACGTCGTCTTCGGTGAGGTACTGGAAACTGTCGTAGACGACCTCGGCCATCGGCCCGTACACGGCGCCGCGATTGGACACGCCGGCGTGCAGCAGATCGACGATGTCGTCGATGCTCCAGTCGCCGAGGCCCGCCTCCTTGTTCGAGGTGAGCGAAGGCGCGTACCAGTTCTGCAGCGGGATCAGACCGCCCTGGAATTCCTTCGACGCGGTGTTGCCGCCGAGCGCGTTGATCTCCGTGTGGCACATCGTGCAGTGACCGAGACCCTCCACCAGATACGCACCGCGATTCCATTCCACCGACTGCTTCGGATCGGGCTTGAACTCGCCCGCGCGGAAGAACAGCGCGCGCCAGCCGAGCAGGAGCTTGCGCTGGTTATACGGAAAGCGCAGCGTATGCGCCCGATTGGGCTGATTCACGGGCGGCGTGGAAAGCAGATACGCATAGATCGCATCGGAGTCGGCGCGCGTGACCTTGGTGTACGACGCGAACGGCATCGCGGGGTAGAGCAGCGTGCCGTCGCGCGACTTGCCCTCGTGCAGCATGCGATAGAACTCGTCGGCGCTCCACGCGCCAATGCCGTATTGCTTGTCCGACGAGATATTCGGCGTATAGAGCGTGCCGAACGGTGTCTCCATCGGGCGGCCGCCGCCGAACATCTTCTGCGAAGGCACCGTATGGCAGGCAATGCAGTCGCCCGCGCGCGCGAGATACTCGCCGCGCACGAGCAGTTCGGCGTTGCTCGCCACGGGCTTGGCATTGGCCGATGCCGCGGCGGCGGCCGCGGCTGCCGCATCCGCGGAATTGGCGGAAGGCGCGCCGGTCTGCGCATGCGCGAGCGCCGCGCCGGCGCAGAAGAGCGCGGCACTCAGCGTCAAGGTGCGAGCGAAGGTCTTCGCCCGTGTTGAAGCCAAGGTCTGGACTAACGGCTGGACTAACACCAGGGCCGGCATCGTCGGGATGAGGGATCGAAGTTTGCGCACGTCGAGGCCTCGGCTAGTGGGGGACGCTGCCGCACGCGAGCGGCAAGGGCGAGGGCGCAGCGGGCGTCGGACTGGCGGGCGCGGGCTGCGCGGCGAGCCAGGCGGCGATGGCGGTGATGTCGCGCTCGTCCAGACGCGAGGCGATGTCGTGCATGCAGTCGGGGCTGGCGGCGCGGCGCGTGCCGTAGCGGAACGCGCCCAGTTGCGCGCTGATGTAGTCGGCGTGCAGGCCCACGAGGCCGGGAATGGCGGGCTGCATGCCGGTGAGCGAGGCGCCGTGGCAGGCCGCGCACGCGGGCACC
>DATEJU010000551.1:0-30408 GCA_035277805.1 Paraburkholderia sp.
CTCGCGCCCGTGGTGGCGGTGGCCGAGGCCGCCGAGGCCGGCGCGGCGAGCGCGCCCGCTGCGGCGATCGCGCGCAGCGTGTCCTCGACGTGCGCGCGCTGGACCGGATCACTGAGCACCCGCAGCGCCGAATTCGCCTGCGCGGGCGTCAGCACGACGGGCGCGGCGGGATTCACAGCGGACGCGGCGGCTGGCTCCGCCGCGCTGCACGGCATGGCGCCGAGCAAGGCCAGTAACAGCGTGCACGCGAAGGCGGTAATCAGCGTGTTCAAACGCGGCGCGGCACGTAATCGTAAGCGTAAGCGGGAAGAAAGATGCGTCCTTGGCATGGGCAGAAAGCGATATTGAATCGTGGTGACTTGCAAAGCGGCCGAACAAGGCGAATACGGGGACACAAGCGGTTTTCAGGCGTGAAACCTGAAAGGCGCAGCAACCTGCGCGGGGGCTGACACTCGCGTCGTCATCCTGTCCGGATGGGTGTTCGACGCGCAGCCGCAAGTTTCGTGCCCCGGACTCGCACTGATTTGTGCAGTGTCCCGAATACTGCAACTAACGGCCAGATCCGCCAGCCCGCCACGAGGCGGTCATGCCGCGTGATCACGCAATGTATGGCATGTCAGCAGGCGGTCGCGCAGCCGGGAATTGCAGAATCGAGAATCCCGCTTCCGGACGGCGCCGGGCTATCCCTTCGCGCGCGATACCCGCGATACCCGCGTGATACCCACGCACGGCCCGCGCCGGGGCGGGTTTTGATCAGTGGCGCGCGACGCGCCCCTGGTGCTACCGTTGCACGAAACTTTAATCAGGCCGCGCAGCGGCCACCGGAGACTGCCCCATGAACAGCGTCAGCATGACCGCAGTGCGCAAGGGCAAGCTGAGCCGCAAGCAACTGATTTTCGCGGCCACTATCGGCAACGCGCTCGAGTTTTTCGACTTCACGGTCTACAGCTTCTTCGCGCTTACGATCGGCAAGCTGTTCTTTCCCACCATGTCGAGCTATGGGCAACTGCTCGCCTCGGTGGCGACCTTCGGCGTGGGCTTCGTGATGCGTCCGCTTGGCGGCGTCGTGATCGGCGCCTACGCGGACCGCGCGGGCCGCAAGCCGGCCATGACGCTCACCATCTTCATGATGGCGCTGGGCTGCGCGTTGATCGGCCTCGCGCCCACCTACGCGCAGATCGGCGTGGCGGCGCCCATGATCATCGTGTTCGCACGGCTGTTGCAAGGCTTCTCGGCGGGCGGAGAGGTGGGCGCGTCCACCACGCTCCTGATCGAGGCGGGCACGCCGGCCAATCGCGGGCTGCTCGGCAGCTACCAGTTCGCGAGCCAGGGTCTCGGTGTTTCGATCGGCGCGTTGATGGCAGGACTCCTGACGACTTTGCTTCATCCCGCGAGCCTGATGTCGTGGGGCTGGCGCATACCGTTCCTGATGGGCGTGGCGATTGCGCCGCTCGGCATGTGGATCCGCCGTCGTCTGGAGGAGCAGGCGAGCACCGATGCGCGCCCCGTGCGCATGCCGCTGCTCGCGGTGCTGCGCGACCACTGGCGCCGTGCGCTGCTGGGCACGCTGCTCACGATGGGATCGACGGTGATCGCTTATGTGGTCACGTTCTACATGCCCACCTACGCGATCCACGAGCTCAAGGTGCCCGCGCCCACGGCGCTGCTGGCAGGCCTCGTGTCCGGCGTGGTGACGTTCGTGGTCGGGCCGCTGGCGGGGCTGCTCTCCGACCGCATCAGCCGGCGCGCGCTGGTGTTCTGGCCGCGCGTGGCCGTGGTGCTGCTGATCTGGCCGGCGTTCCAGTGGCTTTCGAGCGGCCCGGACGCCGCGCGCCTGCTGATTACCGTCGGCGGCTTGAGCGTGCTGCTCGCGCTGCAGGCCGCACCCGCCATCACGATGCTGCCCGAGATGTTCCCGCGCGCCGTCCGGGCGACGGGCATGGCCATCGTCTATAGCGTGGGCGTGGCGATCTTCGGCGGCTTCGCGCAGGCCATCGCCACCTGGCTCATCAAGGTCACGGGCGACCTGCATGCGCCCGCCTGGTACGTGATGGTTTGCGCGGCACTCTCGTGCCTCGCGCTGCCTTTCATCCGCGACCTGACGGGAAAGCCGCTGGAGGACTGAGGGCGCCGCGCGGCTCAGGGGCTCTCAGCGCGCGGGCTGCGGCGCGCTGCCTCGAGATTCGCATCGAGCTGGCGCGCGAGTCCGTAGAGCATGCCAAGCGACGGCGCGGCCACGCCCGCGCGTTGCGCGAGCTCGTAGGGCGCGCCCAGCAGCGCCTCCACTTCGAGCGTGCGGCCGGCTTCGACGTCCTGCAGCATGGAGGTCTTGAACGCACCCAGCTTGCGCGTGATGGCGTTGCGTTCCTCGATGGTCATCGCAAGGCCAATGCCGAGCGCTTCGCCTATGGTGCGGGCCTCCGCCATGATGGCCTTGACGAGGCCCGCGGTGAGCGGGTCGTCGAGGATCACGTCGGCGCTCGAGCGCGTGAGCGCGCTGATGGGGTTCATCGTCATGTTGCCCCAGAGCTTGGCCCATATTTCATGCTGGATCTGCCCGGTGGCCTGCACCTCGAAGCCGGCCTGCGCGAGCAGCGCGCACGCTTCCTTGGCGCGCGCCGCCGTGCGCGGCGAGCCGGCACCCACGATGAGCAGATTGCCTTTGCCCTTGCGGATCACGCCGGGCGCCGCAATCGACGATGAAAGATGCACGACGCAGCCCGATGCTTGCGCGGGCGGCAGCGCAGCCGTTACCGCGCCGCCCGGATCGACGGACTCGAGGTGCCGATCGTCGCCAGCGGCATGCGGGCCGCCGAAGCTGGCGAGGAACCACCACGGCACGCCGTTCATCGCCGAGACGATATGCGTGTGCGGCCCGACCAGCGGCGCAAGCGAAGCGGCAGCCTGCACGAGGGCCTGGCCCTTGAGGCAGACGAACACGATGTCTTGCGCGCCGAGCGCGGCGGCGTTGTCGATGGCGTTCACGCGCGCCGTGTAGCGCATGCCGCTTTCGGGGTCTTCGAGAATCGTGAGCCCGTCGCGGCGGATGGCTTCGAGATGCGCGCCGCGCGCGAGCACGTTGATGTTCGCGCTGTTGTCTGCGCGCGCGAGCCGAGCCGCAATGAGGCCGCCGATCGCGCCGGCACCCACCACCGTGATATTGCGCTGCGAGGAATTCACTGCTTACTCCTTGTATGAGGGGTCGAGGCGCTGCACGCGCCGGATCAGCGCGGCAAGCACGTTCTCGCCGGCGCCATGCGCGGGAGAGAATTGCAGGGCGTCGCGCGTGGAGCGCGCGGTGACGGCCGGATCGATCGGAATGGGCTGGCCGCGCATCGAGTCGGTGACGCACTGGATCTCGCACGCGCGGTTGAGCGTCCAGAGCAGCACGAACGCGTGCGCGAGGCTCGTGCCGTGCGCGAGCAGGCCATGATTGCGCAAGATGAGCAGGCGCCGGTCGCCCATCGATTTCAGGAGGCGCGGCTTTTCTTCGTCGTGCACGGTAATGCCTTCGAAGTCATGGTAAGCGACCATGTCGTGCAATTGCGCCGAATAGAAGTTCGTGTACGCGAGGCCGCCTTCCATGCACGCGACAGCGAGTCCCGCCGTGGTGTGCGTATGCATTACGCAATGCGCGTCTTCCACGTGGGCGTGAATCGCGCTGTGGATCACGAAGCCCGCCGGATTGATCGGGTCGCCGCCGGGGCTCAGAATATGGCCGTCCAGATCGACCTTCACGAGGTTCGACGCCTTGATTTCGTCATACGCGAGGCCGAACGGGTTGATCAGGAAATGCTTCTCGGGACCGGGCACGCGCAGCGTGATGTGATTGAAGATCAATTCGGTCCAGCCCAGCATATGAAAGACGCGGTAGGTGGCCGCGAGCTTCACGCGTGCGGCCCATTCCTGCGGCTCGCACCAGTTGGGGCGAGCGGCTTCGGGTGTTGCGCTCATGGGGGCGTCTCCGTATTGAAAGTTCCGTGCTCGCGTGTCGGGCGAGCCGTCCTGGACGATCAGCCAGCCAGCCGATGCTACGCGTAAATAAATGCGTGTGCAAGCATCAAATTTTTACGGAAAGCCCTTTAATTAAAGGGTTCCGTAAATGGTATGCTAGCGTCGTTTATGCCAATTGGCGAGGCCGCGCGAGACGAGAGATGACGGGCAAGAACCAGATCGAAGAGCTGTTCACTTACCGGCTGCACGTGCTGAAGAAGCAGACCGACCGCACCATGAACGAGGCGTTTTCAGCCGCGCTGGCGCTCACGCTCACGGAGGCGCGCATTCTGCTGAGCGTGGGGGCGTTTGGGCCGATTTCGGTGTCGGATCTCGGGCGCGTGTCGAATCTCGATCGCAGCCAGGCGAGTCGCGCCACCGACGTGCTGGAGCGCAAGGGGCTGCTCGAAAAGGCCTCGAACACGGAAGACGCGCGCGGCGTGCTCGTCAAGCTCACCGCGCAGGGGCGCAATACTTACCGGCGCGCCTCGGCCATTTCGAAGTCGGGCAACGAGGCGATTCTCGCGGTACTGAGCGAGCAGGAGCGCGAAGCGCTGCAGAGCGCGCTGGCGAAGCTCGTGGCGCAGGGCGGCGAGCCGGAGTAAGGGACCGATGATGGAGCGCTGCGGGCAGCGTGTGCGGCGCCCGCGGTGGCGCGATCAGGCGGCGGACTGCCGGAACGCGGTGGCCAGCTCGCTCGCGCCGCGCGCAAGCAGCGCAACATCGCTGCCCACCGCAACGAAGGTCGCCCCGGTCTGCAGATATTCGTGAGCGATCGCGCGGTCGGCGGCCAGCACGCCAGCCGCCTTGCCATGCGCGCGCACGGCACGGATGCCGCCGACGATCGCTTCACGCACCGCCGGGGCGCCCGGTTGCCCGAGCAGGCCCATCGAAGCGCTCAGATCCGCCGGGCCGAAGAACACACCGTCCACGCCATCCACGGCGGCAATCTCGTCGAGTTGCTCGAGCGCGTTGGCCGTCTCCACCTGCACGAGCATGCAGAGCTGACCCGCGGCCCCATGCAGATAATCGGCGGAGCCGTTCCAGCGCGACGCGCGCGCGAGCGCGCTGCCCACGCCACGAATGCCGAGTGGCGGATAGCGCGTGGCGGCCACGGCGGCGCGTGCATCGTCGGCGCTTTCGATCATGGGCACGAGCAGCGTTTGCGTGCCGATGTCGAGCAACTGTTTGATGATGGCGGCGTCGTTGCGCACGGGACGCACGATCGGATGCGTGGGATATGGCGCCACGGCTTGCAGTTGCGCGAGCGTGCTGCGCAGATCGTTGGGCGCGTGCTCGCCGTCGATCAGTAGCCAGTCGAAGCCCGTGTTCGCGAGCAGTTCGGTCACGTACGAGTCGGCGAGCGCGGCCCACAGGCCGATCTGCGGGCGCCCTTGCGCGAGTGCGCGCTTGAATGGATTGTCGAGTGGTTGCATGGGAATCCTGAATGATTCTGTGCGCAAGGCAAAGCGCTATCAGACGAAATTGAAGCCGATGCCGCCAAGCGGGCCGTAGTCGGCATGGAACGTATCGCCCGCGCGCGCGGGAATGGGCGCCGTGAATGAGCCGCTCAGGATCACGTCGCCGGCTTCGAGGCGCTCGTCGTGGCGCGCGATCTTGTTTGCGAGCCAGGCCACGCCCGTGGCCGGATGATTGAGCACGGCGGCCGCGAGGCCGCTTTCCTCGACCGCGCCGTTCTTGTAGAGCAGCGCGCCCACCCAGCGCAGGTCGACGTCGAGCGGCCTGACCGGGCGGCCGCCCAGTATCACGCCCGCGTTCGCTGCGAAGTCGGAAATTGTGTCGAATACCTTGCGCGGCGCCTTCGTTTCGCGGTCGAACTGCTCAATGCGTGCGTCGATGATCTCGATCGCGGGCGTGACGTAGGCGGTTGAATCCAGCACGTCGAACAGCGTGACGTTCGGGCCTTGCAGCGGCTTTTGCAGCACGAACGCGAGTTCCACTTCGACGCGCGGCGCGATGAAGCGCCCGGCACGGATGTCGCTGCCGGCCTCGATGAACATGCTGTCGAGCAGCGGCGCGTAATCGGGCTCGTCGATCTGCGAGGAGCGTTGCATCGCGCGCGACGTGAGGCCGATCTTGCGGCCCTTGATCTTGTGGCCCGCCGCGAGCTTGAGCTTGACCCACTCGCGCTGGATCGCATAGCCGTCGTCGATCGTCATCGACGGATGGGCGCGCGAGAAGTGCCGCAACTGGGTGCGCGTGCGTTCGGCTTCGTCGAGCTGGGCGGCCAGTTCGCGAATGAGTTGTGGATCTAGCATGGCGATTTCCGGTGTTTCCGAGGTTCTCGGTGTGCGCGAGCGTTCAGGTCTTGAGCCGGGCGTGCAGGTTGTTGTGCTTCCACGCGCCTTCTTCGCTGAACTCGACGATCTCCAGCGAGAGCGCGAGCCCGTGTGCGGCGAACGCGTCGGCGAAATGCTGCTTGATGGCTTCGAAGAGCGCGTCGCCGGTGGCGCGGCGCACTTCGGGCGTACGGCCCGCGCCGATCTTCAGGCAGCCGTGCAGGAAGGCGTTTTGCGGATCGCCGTCGGCGACGAAGTACTGCTCGCAGCGCAGCGCGCGCGTGCGGATGCCGCCGCGCGGGTACACGCGTGCGCCGCTCGCGTCGCGCTGCGCGTCGAGCACCTGCGCGAGCGTGGCGCAAAGCTGGCCTATGCTCGCATCGTCGGCGAGATTGGCGCTGTATTCGAGGGTGAGATGCGGCACGAGGCGCTCCTTCGAGATTTAGACGGCAAGCGGCGTGACAGGGAAGATCGCGTTGATCTGCCCGGTGCCGGAGCTGCCGAAATACGGCGTGACGATTTGCGCGCGCCCTTCATAGCGGTCCCACCCGAGCGCGCCCAGCAGCATGGCCGTGTCGTGCATGCCACCTTCGCCCCAGCACTTGTCGGCGTAGAGCGGCAGCATGTTGCAAAAGGTCTTCCAGTCGCCGCGCTCCCAGAGCGAGACCACATGGCGATCCGTCTCTTCGAGGAACGAGTCCCAGACCTTGTGCATGAACTGCTCGGCCGTGCCATTGTTTGCGAAGTGATGGCTGAGCGAGCCGCTCGCGAGAATCGCCACGGTGCCGTCGTAGCGCTCTTCGATGGCCTTGCGCACCGCGAGCCCGAAACGCGCGCTCGTGGCGAGGTCGTGCCACATGCACCAGCCCGCGACGGACACCGTTTTGAAGTGCTGATCGGCGTTCATGTAGCGCATCGGCACGAGCGTGCCGTATTCGAGCTCGAGCGTGGTCTCGCTGTGCGCGCGGCTCTTGACGCCCATTTCGTTCGCGACGTCGGCAATCGAGTGGCCGAGTGCGGGATTGCCCGAGTACGCGTACTGCATGTTCTTGATGAAATGCGGCAGCTCGTTGCTCGTGTAATTGCCTTCGAAATGCGGCGCGCAATTGATGTGATACTCGCTGTTCACGAGCCAGTGCACATCGAACACGACGATCGTGTCCACGCCCAGCTCGCGGCAGCGCCGGCCGATTTCGCGGTGGCCGTCGATGGCGGCCTGGCGGCAGCCTTTGTGCGGCCCGTCCAGCTCGGAAAGGTACATCGACGGCACATGTGTGATCTTGGCCGCCAGCGCGAGTTTGCCCATTGCGGTCTCCTCAGTTTCAGGCGCCCCAGCGCGGAATGTGATGCGAGCCCATCGAAACGCACACGTTCTTTGGCTCGAGGAAGACTTCATGGCTCCAGGTACCGCCTTCGCGTCCCACGCCCGAGGCCTTCGAGCCGCCGAACGGCTGGCGCAGATCGCGCACGTTCTGGCTGTTCACGAAGCACATGCCGGCCTCCACCGCAGCGGCCACGCGCAGCGCGCGCCCGGTATTCTCGGTCCACACGTAGCTCGACAAGCCGTAGGCGATGTCGTTCGAGATGCGGATGGCGTCGGCTTCGTCGTCGAACGGAATCAGGCACGCAACCGGCCCGAAGATCTCTTCCTGGGCGATGCGCATGCGATTATCGACATCGACGAACACCGTGGGCTGCACGAAATTGCCCTTTTTCAGGGCCTCCGGCAGCGCGGGCGCATCGAGCCCGCCGCAGGCGAGCGTTGCACCTTCCTTCGGTCCGAGCTCGATATAGCTGCGGACCTTGGCGAGATGGCCCTGGCTGATCATCGGGCCCACCACGGTTTTCTCGTCGAGCGGGTCGCCCACCACGATGCGCTTCGCGCGCTCGACGAAGCGCTCGGCGAACTTCGCATAGATCGAGCGCTGCACGAGAATGCGCGAGCCTGCCGTGCAGCGCTCGCCGTTGTTCGAGAAGATCATGAATACGGCGGCGTCGAGCGCACGCTCGAAATCGGCGTCTTCGAAGATCACGAACGGCGACTTGCCGCCCAGCTCCATCGAGAACTTCTTGAGGCCGGCGGTCTGCACGATGCGGTTGCCCGTGGCCGTCGATCCCGTGAAGGAGACTGCGCGCACGTCGGGGTGCGCGACGAGCGGCTCGCCCGTGTCCTTGCCGAAGCCGTGCACGACGTTCAGCACGCCTGATGGAATGCCTGCTTCGAGTGCGAGCTGACCGAGCATGGCGGCGGTGAGCGGCGAGAGCTCGCTCATCTTGAGCACCGCCGTGTTGCCGAACGCAAGGCACGGCGCCACCTTCCAGGTGGCCGTCATGAACGGCACGTTCCACGGCGAGATGAGCGCGCATACGCCCACCGGATGAAACAGCGTGTAGTTCAGATGCGTGCTGGTGGGGTAGGTATGGCCGTCCACCGCCGTGCACATTTCGGCGAAGTAGGTGAAGTTGTCGGCGGCGCGCGGCACGAGCTGCTTGCCCGTTTGCGAAATGGTCTGGCCCGTGTCCTTCGTTTCGGTCAGCGCGATCTCGGGCACGTTCTTCGCAATCAGCTCGCCCAGCTTGCGCACGAGCTTCGCGCGCTCCGCCGCGGGCTTCGCGGCCCAGGCGGGGAACGCGTTCTTCGCGGCGCGCACGGCGAGGTCGATTTCTTCCGCTCCGCCGCGCGCGACTTCCGCGAGCACGTCCTGGTTCGCGGGGTTCACGGTTTCGAAGTAGTCGCGGCCCGTATGGGCGCGGCCGTCGATCAGGTGTTCGATGCGCATGGCGTTCTCGCTTACGTCTGTTGCGTCCGGGGAGCGCGGCCGAACTCGGCGTCGGACGCGATCGTGTTGACAAGGCGGCCGAGGCCGTCGATTTCGCAAATCACTTCGTCGCCCGCGTTCACGTTGACGACGCCTTCGGGTGTGCCCGTGAGAATCACGTCGCCGGGCGCGAGCGTCATGAAGCCGCTCAAATACTCGATCAGCTCGGCAATGCCGGTGACGAGATCGCGCGTGTTGCCGCGCTGCTTCAGTTCGCCGTTCACGTATGTGCGCAGTTCGAGCGCGTTGACGTCGGCGATATCGGCGGCGTCGACGAACCACGGTCCGAGCACGGTGCCGCCGTCGCGATTCTTCACGCGCAGGTTCGGGCGATAGTAGTTCTCGAGATAATCGCGGATCGCGTAGTCGTTGGCGATGGTGTAGCCCGCGACGCACTGCATGGCGTTTTCGCGCTTCACGTTCTGCGCTGTGCGGCCGATCACAACGGCGAGCTCGCACTCGTAGTGCATGAACGTGACGTCGGCGGGACGGCGCGTGACGCCGCGATGCCCGATCACGCTGCCCGGCCCCTTGAGGAACACGAGCGGCTCTTCCTGTTTCGCAAATTGCAGCTCTTTGGCGTGCTCGGCGTAGTTCAGGCCGAGCGCGAAGATCGTGCCGGGCTCGAACGGCGCGAGCCAGACCACTTCGTGCTCCTCGCGCACGCGGCTGTCGGCGAGACGCACGCGCGCACCTTCGGGGCTGGCTTCGTGGATGGCGCCTGCGTAGGCAACGCGTCCTCGCATCATGCTGGTGCTCCTTGCGTGGTGGCACGCTCCGCCGTTTGCGGCGCAACGAATTCGATGGCGAGCGCGGGCCAGTCGGCAATGGAAATCGTTGTTCGCGCATCTACATGAGCGACGGGCGCGCCGTGCGGCACGCCGAGTGTGAGCACGTCGCCGGGCGAAAGCGCCATGAAGTCGGTCACCTCCGCGAGCAGTTGCGCGACGCCGCGCACGCAGGTGGACGTATTCGCGGTGAAGCTTGGCTCGCCCTCGATGTCGATGCGGATCGCGAGCCGGTCCGCATCGGCGACATGCCTGCGCGCCTGCACCGTTGGGCCGATCACGCAAAAGCCGTCGCGAGCGCGAAAGTGCACGGACGGACGATAGACGCTCTCGTGCGGCACACAAAGGTCGGCAACCAGCGTATAGCCCGCGATGTAATCGAACGCTTCATGCGTTTTCACGCACGTGGCGGTACGGCCGATCACGATGCCGAGCGACGCGCCTACCTGAACGCCTTGCGCGCCCGGCACGCTCACGCGCGCGCCGTGGCCGGCGAGCGTATTGCGCGGCTTCAGATAGAGGATAGGCGCGCGGGGCGGCGCCTTGTAGGGCGGGGCGTTCACGGCGGCGCCGAGCGCATCGAGCGCGGCGCGGTCGTTGAGCAGCGTCCCGTAGACGGCGCCGGATACCGGGGCACGGCAGCGGGCGCCGCCCGCCAGCAGCGCGCGCGCCGCGCTGGCGCTCACATCGCGCGGCAGCGCTTCGCCTTCGAGATGCAGCAGGTGGTCGGCCAGTGAAAACATGTCGTGGTTCGCTCTTCCGAAAACACTAATATGTGAGTGATTCTGCGCTTGCTATCATCCAGCGTCAACCATCGCTGAAGATTTCGCGGGTTTCCCCTGGTCCCACCAGTACAGCCGCGTATTGAACGAAGCCACTATGTCCGATTCCTCCCGCGCGTCCACCCGCGTTGCGCACCGCAACCTGCCCATGCTTCTCTTGCGCGCGCGCGAAAAGATGATGGAGCGCTTCCGACCGCTGATCACGGCGCATGGGCTCACGGAGCAGCAATGGCGCGTGATTCGCGCGCTCAACGAGAGCGGGCCGCTGGAGCCGCGCCAGATCTCCGATCTGTGCACGATTTCGAGCCCGAGCATGGCGGGCGTGCTTGCGCGCATGGAGGCGCTGGGCCTGGTGACGAAGGAGCGCTTCGCCGACGACCAGCGGCGCGTGCTCGTGACGCTCACGAAGAAGAGCCACCAGCTCGTGAAGGCGATTTCGAAGGAGCTGGAAGCGCGCTACAAGGCGCTCGAAGCGGAGGTGGGGCTGGAGGTCGTGGAGCGTGTGTATCGCGCCATCGACGATTTGCTGGCTGGGCTTGAGTGAGCGCGCGGCGCTTCAGGGCACGCGGCCGGTGAGGCGATGCGAGGGGGCGCTTAGGTGGCCATGGAGGTGGCCCACCTCGCGAAGACCCGGTGGAGGCGTCTGTCCGCTCAACCGAGTGAGTCGAATGCCACGTCGAGTTCGGTGGCGCTGCCCGGGCGCACCACGCGCGCCACTTCGGTGCCGTCGCGCAGGAAGATGAGCGTGGGCCACAGCTTCACACGGAACGAGCGGCCGAGCGCGCGGCCCGGGCCGTCTTCCACCTTGATGCGGCGCACGCCGGGGTGCTTCGCGAACGCATCGCCAATCAAGGGCTGCGCGCCCTGGCAATAGCCGCACCAGTCGGTGCCGAACTCCAGCACGGCGAGACCGCTCAGCGCGTCGATCTCCTGGCGGGCCGGGGCTTTCGTGGCGTAGCTCATCGTGTCTCCTTTCGAGGTCGTCGTCGTACGATACCGCAAGCGGCGGCAGCGCGCTGGCGGCGCTTACGCGAGCGCGCGCGTGGCAATCGTGGCGGTCGATTCGATGCGCTCGATGAGCCAGCCATCGTCGCCGTGCGTGGCGACGATGGCGTCGATCCCGGCGAGCAGCGTGTCGAGCTGCTCGCCCAGGCGCTCGCGCGAGAGGCTCGACATCGAGAGCGGGCGCGCCTTCAACTGCTCCGCGCTCACGCGCCGGTACTCGATCACCGAAATGCGCTCGATGGCGGCAAACGCCGAGCGGGCGAGCACATCCGTATGGCTTTCCCACTGCGGCGAGCGGCGCATCTCGCGCGCGGGATCGGTGTCGGCGTAACGGTCGAGCAGGTCGCGATATTGCGCGGCCCAAGGGCGCAGCGGGTCGTCGAGATGCGCCGTGTTGAAGAGCGCGAGCGCGCCGCGCTCGGCGAGGATCGCATCGAGACGCGCGAGCGTATCGACCCGATCCATCCAGTGAAACGCCCGCCCGATCACCGCGAGATCGAATTTGCCGAGTTCGGGCGAGAGGTCGTACGAACTGCCCTGGCGATACGCGATGTTCGGCGCGATGCCCGCGCCCAGTTGCGCGGCGACTTCGAGCATGGCGGGCTCCGGGTCGATCGCCACGGCGCTGGCCACCCAGCTCGCGAACGCGAGCGAGAGCTGGCCGGGGCCGCAGCCGAGGTCGAGCAGACGCTGCGTGCCGTTCAGGCCGGCATGCTGCGCGACGCGTCGAATGAGTGCGGGTGAGTACGCGGGACGGCCGCTCAGGTAATGCGGCGCGGCGTTGTGAAAGCGCTCGGGAATGAAGGGCGTGATCTGGTTCATGGGGTATCGGATGATCGGGGTCGCGGGGAACTCGCACAGTCTGGAGACGCGTGTTCGTGGCGTCAAGGCGGATCGCTGCACGCTCGCCGCGCGGTTGCTGTAAAGGTGAGTCTTTTCGGGAGTGAGCGAGACGCGGCATGCGAGCGCACCGTTGACGTGCCGTGCGCGCTGTGCGGCGAATACGTGTCTAGCGAGAAAGTGCCCTGAAACAAGGGGGAATTGCATAACGAAGCGCCAGCGCGCAAGCGTAATGCGTTGCGCGCTTTAGCGCTGCAACTGCCGCGCGAGCTCACCTTCATGGCACAAAGGTGAGCGTTTGCGGGAGTGGCCCGGACGTGAGCCCGCATGTGCGCGCAAGCGCACCGACACGCAGCCGTCCTGCCTGCGAGTGATCGATTCGGTGCCTGTTTTCAGGGCTTTTCTTTTGCGCTTGCCATGAGCCCACGCAAGCACGAGCGCAGCACGTATCGGCAACGACCGTGCAAAGGTGAGAAGATTCGGGAGCTGCCCGAAGTGCTGGCGGGCGGTCGGATGTCCGCATCGGCGGCCGATGGACGGCTGCGTGCGATGGGTATATAACAGCAGAACAGGATTTTTTCTTCGACATACCAGCAAGGGGAAATGGTTCATCATGACGAGCGACGACACGCAAAAGGATGATGCTCAAGCGCCGGGCGGCGACGCGCGCAAGCACGATCTGGAGAATCTCAACGCGGCGCTCTCGCACGTGGACGAGGGCGTGAAGAGCGGCAGCATCGCCAAGGGCGCGGCCAAGGGCCTGGTCTTCAGCCTGATCGAAACGCTGGGCGCGCTGGTGGGCGATCCGGACCTGCCCGAACATGCGCGTTCGGGCTATGAAGGCTTGCTCGAAGCGGCGCGCGAACTGCGCGTGAGACTGGAGCGCTGAGCACCGGCCAGGCATCCGAAGACCGCGCGGGCGGCGTGCGCAACTCGCGCGCCGCCCGCGCTTCGCTTTTTGGGCTTCATGACTCGGCGAGCAGCGCGGCGGCCAGCCCGTGCTGCGCCTCGCCAATCCGTAGTTCCGGCGTGCCGTGCCAGTCGGCGCAACGTTGCAGCGCGCGCCGCAGATCGCTCACGAGACGGCCGCTCACGCGCACGCCCGGCTCCAGATGCAGCGACTTCAACTCGAATACCGCTTGCGCACGATGCGCTTTCGCATCGGCGCGTCCGATCAATTTTCCGCGGTTCAATATCGGCAGTACGAAATAACCGTACTTGCGCTTGTGCGCCGGCAGATAGCATTCGATCGCATAGTCGAAGCCGAATAGCGCCGTCGCGCGCTTGCGATCCCACACGATCGGATCGAAAGGCGAGAGCAGCGTGGTGGCCGTCGAGGCCAGCGCGCCGCTGGCGGCGTCGTCGATGAGCGATGCGAAGTCGCGATGCACGAACGCATCGTGCTTCCAGTCTTCCACGCGCACGGGCACCAGCTCGCCCGCATCGGCGAGCGCGTGCAGTGCCTCGGTGTACGGGCGGCGCGGCAGGCGGTAGTAGTCGGCGGCCCAGTCGGCGCGGATCACGCCGAGCGCCTGGCAGGTGCGCAACAGCAGCGCACGTTCGGCGTCCGCGCGCGCGGGCAGATCGCGCGTGTCGCTCCAGTTCGGCAGCACGCGCTCGGCCACGTCGTAGACGCGCTGAAAATTCTGACGCGCAGCCACCATCAGCGCGCCGGTCGCGAACAGCACTTCCAGGTGGCGCTTCTCGGGCTTCCAGTCCCACCAGCCGCTGCCTTTCTCGCCTTTCTCGCGTGCGAAATCGGCGGAGCGTACCGGACCGTTCGCGCGGATGCGTTCGAGCAGCGCATCGATCTCGCGGCGATGCTTCGCGTGCCAGTCGGCGGCGTATTTCCAGCCCATGCCCGACGGGTCGAGCATGCGATGGCGCAGCAGGCCATAGTCCTCGATCGGCACGAAGCAGGCCTCGTGCGACCAGTACTCGAAGAGCCGGCCTTCGGCGAGATGCGCGTCGAGCCAGCGCACGTCGTAAGCGCCGATACGGCTGAACAGCACGAAGTAGGGACTGCGCGCGACCACGTGGATCGTGTCGATCTGGAGCTGCGCCATGCGGCGGATCGCGTCGAGCACGTCGTTTTTGGTGGCCTTGCGGCGCGGCGGTGCGAGCAGCCCTTGCGCCGCGAGATGCAGCGTGCGCGCCGCCGCGAGCGGCAGCCTCACGCGCGTGGTCGATTGCGTGAGCGCTTCGGCTTGCGTGTCGAGCGCCGTGTCGTCACGCATGCAGGCCCGCCATCGCGCCCATCGCGGCCGGCGTCACGGCAGCGCGCGGCACGGGCGCCGCGCCGAGCCACTGGTGGATCTGCGCGACCACGGCCGCGCCTTCGCCCACTGCCGCCGCGACGCGCTTGGTCGAGCCCGCGCGCGCATCGCCGATCGCGTAGACGCCATCGACGGACGTCGCGAGGCTGCACGACGAGTCGTCCGCGCCAGTGAGCACGAAGCCATGCATGTCGAGCGCCACGCCGCATTCATGCAGCCAGCTGGTGTTGGGGTCAGCGCCCGTGAAGAGGAACAGATGGCGCGCGTCGAAGCGCTCGGCGCCCGACGAAGGGCACTGCGCTTTGAGGCGGATGGCCGAAAGCCCCGCCTCGTCCTCCTCGAGTGCGCCGATCTCGCACTTCGGGTGCACCGTGACGTTCGGCAGCGACGAGATCCGGTCGATCAGATAGCGCGACATCGTCGATTCGAAGCCGGACTTGCGGATCAACACATCGATATGGCGCGCGTGCGAAGAGAGATAGACGATCGCCTGGCCCGCCGAGTTGCCGCCGCCCACCAGCACGACGTTCTCGTGCTTGCAGAGCTTCGCCTCCACGGGCGAGGCCCAGTAGTAGACGCCGCGCCCCGTATAGCGGTCGAGCCCGGCGATGGTGGGCCGCCGGTAGATCGCGCCGCTCGCGATCACGACGGTGCGCGCGCACACGTTGCCGCTGCAGGTTTCGAGGCGGCGCGGCTCCTCGTTGCAATGGAGCTTGCGCACCATGACGGGAATCGCCACGTGCGCGCCGAACTTCTGCGCCTGCACGAACGCGCGGCCCGCGAGCGCCTGGCCCGAGATGCCGGTGGGAAAGCCCAGGTAGTTCTCGATGCGCGCGCTGGCGCCGGCCTGGCCGCCGGGCGCGCGCGCGTCGAGCACGATCACCGAAAGGCCCTCCGAGGCCGCGTACACGGCGGTCGCGAGACCCGCCGGGCCGGCGCCTACCACGGCCACGTCGTAGACGCGCTCGCCGTCGAGCTCGGGCAACAGGCCGAGGCACGTGGCGAGCTCGGGCGAGGTGGGGTGGCGCAGTACCGAGCCGTCGGGGCAGATCACGAGCGGCAGGTCTTCGGAGCGCGCCGCGAAGCGCTCGATCACGCAGAGCATGGCGCTCGCGTCGCGTTCGTCGAGCACGGAGTACGGATGGCCGTTGCGCGAGAGAAAGCCCTGCAACGAGAGCATGCAAGGGTCGTCGTGCTTGCCGACGAGAATCGGGCCGCCCGCGCCTTTCTCGATCAGCGCGACGCGCCGCAGGATCAGCGCGCGCACGATGCGCTCGCCGAGCTCGGCCTCGGCGACGATGGCCGCGCGCAAGCGCTCGGGCGGGATGAGCACCGCATCGACCGGCTCGAGCGCGAGGCCGTCCACGAGCGCCGGGCCGCCGGAGAGCTGGCCCACCTCGGCGAGGAAGCTGCCGCGCCCGTGCTCGGCGATCAGCCGCTCGCGGCCGAGCCCGTCGCGCTGGAACACCTTCACGTGACCGGCGAGCACCACGAACATGCCAGGACCGGTCGTGCCGGTCTGGAACAGCAGCTCGCCCGTCTGCCAGTGCTGCTGCTCGCCAAAGCGCGCGAGCCGCGCGATCTCGTCGTCGGTGAGATCGGGAAACATCTGGTGGCGCCGCGTGGAGAGCGTCGAGAAGGGCGCTTCTGCCGGCTGCGGCTGCGTATCGGAAAGCGTGGAATGCGAGGCCTCATAGCGAGGCGGCTCAGTGGCGATAGAGCCCATCAGGCGTTTCTCCTCATGCGCGCGGCGGCGAAAGAGGCGCCGCCCGGATCAAACGGGTTTCGGCGTGATGTTGACCGGCACCTCGGGATGCGGCGTCACCAGCAGCGGCTCGAGCGTGCGCCCCGCATCGCGCCAGGCATCGATGCCGCCGAGCAGCGGCAGCACATCGACGTAACCGGCCTCGGCGAGCTTCTTCGCCATCCAGGCCGCGGAAATTTCATTGGGGCACGAGCAGTAGATCACGAGCTTCTGGTCGCGCGGGTACTTCTCGAGAATCTCGTCGAGCTGGCGCTCGTCGGCGAACAGCGACCCCGGGATGATGTACGGATCGAGCTTGCGCTTTTCGGCGGAGCGGATGTCGAAGATCACGGGCGGCGGCTGGTTGGCCATCGCGCGATAGAGATCGTCGACGGTGATGCGCGCGTTGGCGAGCTTCTTGATGAGCTGGCGGCGGCGCTGCCAGCGATACGCCGCATAGAGCAGCAACAGCACGACGATCACGACCGCGGTGAGACGCCCGAGGCGGCTCGCGCCGGCGAACAGCATGTCGATCTGCGGCGCGAACAGCACGCCGATCAGAAGACCCGTGCCCGACCAGAGCGCGGCGCCAATGCCGTCGAAGCCGACGAACTGGCGATAGGGCGTACCCATCGCGCCCGCCATCGGCACGGAGACGATCGAGAGGCCCGGCACGAACTTGGCGATGGCGAGCACGCGCACGCCCCAGCGGCCGAAGAAGCGCTCGGTCTTTTTCACGCAGGTGTCGCGCGAGAGCGAGAGCTTGCAGAGCGTCTTGAGCGTGTTGCCGCCGTAGAGCCGGCCGGCGAGGAACCAGACGCTGTCGCCGATGAGCGTGGCGATGATGGACAGGCCGAGCACCGGCGCGACCTGCTCGCCGATCGAGCCGGGGTGCATGGCGGCCATGGCGCCGAACAGCACGAGCGCCGGCATCGCGGGCACGGGCAGGCCGAGCGATCCGGCCAGCACGTTCAGGAACACGAGCGCAGGCCCGTACTGCGCGATGAGGTCATGTAGCATCGGCTTACTTCCCTTGCCCGGGGCGCCGCGCGGGCGGCGCAAACTGGAAGATTAACGCATCGATTATGGACGCATTTCGAAGGCGTGCAAGCGAGGTCCAAAGCATACGCCCAATGCGGATTTATTGCGCTCAGGCGCGAGTGTGGCGGGCTTGCCGGAAGGCGGGCTTGCCGCGCGATCGGCATGTGCGGCGGCGCCGGGACGATGCGGCGGCGGCGCGAGGCCGTATATGTGCAGATGCACAAATGCGGCGGCAGCGGTGGCGACAAGAACGCCAGTGCGACCGAGAAGACGGCGCGCGGTGCGAATGCGCGTGCACGCGCGAAGGCGCCGGGATGGCGTCTTCGCTGGCGGAGGGCCGCAGGCGGCCCGTTACGAACGCGGCCGCGTGCTAGCGGCTGTGCGATTCCCCTGGAAGCTCGGCGCCCTGCGCGCGGATGGCCGCGATCAGTTCCGCAGGCGTGATTTCATAACGCACTTCGCGGTGGATGCCCGCTTTGCGCTCGTCGACTTCGATCAGCAAAAGGCTCTTGCCGTCGGCCGCCGATTCGAGACGCAGCGAACGCGTTTCGCGTCCGGTCGCTTCGTCATGCTCGGTGAGCAGGGTCATGGTTCCGGAAGACCCGGTCGTGCGCATTGATGTTGTCCTCGTATGTGGTCGAGCCATTGTACGGGGTCGGCTGCGCGGCGTCTCATCGCTGTGAGCGCGGGCGCACACACCAGGCCGCCGGCCGCCCCGGCCAGTCAGTTTAACGCGAGTCCCGGCTCGCACGTGCGCCGGCTCGACGATTTTTGCGCGGCCCGCAACGATGCATGCGCCGTGTGTTGCCGCGTCACGCGTTGTCATGGGCATGACGCAAAGCGGCCTTAAAACGGGGCATCGGCTCCCGTATTTCCTCACCGTTCGCTCAAGAAAAAACGGCTCACCCGGTAGAGGCCAGGTGAGCCGTTGAAACGCCGTTGTTACTCGGATCAGACACCCTGGTCACGGGCGCTGACGGGGTCCATAGTGAGGCCTGGTGTGCGCAGCGTCGAGATGGGATTTATGCCGATCTATCAGCTTAATTGGAGCAAGCAATGAAATTACGGGACGCTTTCGGGTGCCGTATCGAGCGATGGGCGTGACGCGCTTTCATGCACAGTCGCTCGTGAAAACGCTCAAGCCTCGATGGCTTCCTCCTGCTCATGCACCTGAGTGTGCATCTGCACATGCGTCTGCGTGGTTTGCGCGCGCGAGCCGGAGCGCTGGGTCTTGCGCGGTGCCGGCGCGCTGCGCACGCTCGAGTGCGTGCCCGCGAGCGTGAACAGACGCACGGCCTCGTCCAGCACGTCGGCTTGCTCGGCGAGCCGCTGCGCGGTGGCGGCCGCCTGCTCGACGAGCGCGGCGTTCTGCTGTGTGGCGCTGTCCAGATGCGCGACCGCCTGATTGACCTGGTGAATGCCTTCGGCCTGCTCGCCGCTCGCGTTGGCAACCTCGACGATGATGGCCGAGACGCGGCTCACGGCTTCGTCGATGGCGCGCATCTGCGCGGTCGTGTGGCCGACGAGCTCCGTGCCCTGGGCGATCTCGCTCACGCTCGCGTCCACGACTTGCTTGATTTCCTTCGCGGAGGCCGCGCAGCGCTGCGCGAGCATGCGCACCTCGCCGGCGACCACGGCGAACGAGCGGCCGGCCTCGCCCGCGCGCGCGGCCTCGACGGCTGCATTGAGCGCAAGGATATTGGTCTGGAACGCGATGCCGTCGATCACGCCGGTGATGTCGGCGATGCGCCGCGAAGCGTCGGTGATGCCGGACATCGTGCGCTCCATGCGGCCCGCGATCGAGCCGCCCTCGGCGGCGGCGGACTGCGCCGCGCGCGCGAGGTCGAGTGCGCGCGCGCTGGCATCGGCGTTGGCCTGCACGGTGGTGGTGAGCTGGTCCATGGTCGCGGCGGTCTCTTCGAGCGAGGCGGCCTGCAGTTCGGTGCGGCGCGAGAGATCGAGATTGCCGCTCGAAATCTCGTGAGCGGCATCGAGCATGCCGTCGATCTGCGCGCGCACGTCGAACACGATGGCGGTGAGATTGGCCTGCAGCTGATTGAGCGCCTGGAGCACATCGCCGAGATCGTCCTTCGACGCAATGTCGAGCGTGGCGGTGAGGTCGCCCGCGGCCATGCGCGTGGACGCCATCGACATCTGTGCGAGCGGTTCGCCGAGATGGCGCGTGGCGAGCCGCCAGGCCGCGAGGCTGCACACCGCCGCCGCGCCGAACGCGCACCAGAACGGCGTGGGCGGCAGCCCGCGCCAGGCGCCGAAACCCGCGGCGGCGAGCGCTGCGGGCACGAGCGCATAGCCGATGGCGATGCGCGTGGCCACGGGCAGGCGCATGAGCGACTGCGCTGCGCCAACGAGCCCGGTGCGCGCGAGTTCGCCTCGACGCAGGCGCGCGCCACGCAGACGCCCTTCGCGCATTTGCGCGTAGAGCGCCTCGGCCTCGCGAATCTCCGCGCGGCTCGGCTTCACGCGCACGCTCAAATAGCCCACCACGGTGCCTTGCTCCGAGACGGGCGTTACGTTTGCGCGCACCCAGTAGTGATCGCCGTCTTTGCGGCGGTTTTTCACGAGCGCGGTCCAGGGCCGGCCGGAGCGAATGGTGTCCCACAGGTCGGCGAAGGCCTCGGGCGGCATGTCGGGATGGCGGATCACGTTGTGCGCCTTGCCAATCAATTCTTCTTTCGCGAAACCGGAAACGGCGACGAACGCGGGATTGCAATACTGAATGCGGCCCTTGAGATCGGTGGCCGAGACGAGCATCTGCGAAGCAGGAAAATCGAATTCCTGCTGCGTGACGGGCTGGTTGTTGCGCATGGGGTTCCTTGCAATGGGGCCGCTCACGACCCGACAACATGTAAGGATTAACGGCATTTCCCCTATGGACTTTAGGGGATTGGAAGCGCTCGACGGACGTGTCGAGGCGTATCGAACCCCTATCGACGCAGGGTCGATTTGCGATGCGCGAGCAAAATTCCTTGTGCGCTCAAGGGTTTGATTCGTCTATCCGGGGGATATGCACAGGCTTCTCAACGAAATCTGTGGAAAACGGAGTGTTTTTGCCGGTGGCCGGCTTATCCACAGTTTTTGTTGATGGCCTTGTTGATAACGGTGGGAGAACGGCGCTGCCAGTTGCCTTAAAACGTTGTACGGCGTCTTCAATCCGCCACGCCACGCTTGCGCAGCAAATACGTATCCATGATCCACCCATTCTCCTCTCGCGCCTGCGCACGCCTGCGCACGATCTCGTCCTTCACTTCATCCAGCCGCCCCGCGACAAGGATTTCATCCGGCGTACCCACATAAGCGCCCCAATAGATATCGAGTTCCTCGCCCGCAAGCTGCGCGTACGCATTCTGCGCGTCGAGCATCACCACGGCGCTATCCACATCGTCGGGAAAACCGTTCTCGGCCAGCCGCCGCCCGGTCGTGATGCTCACCGGCTTGCCGATGAAGTTCAGCGGCACGCGATGCTTCGCCGCGAGCGCCTGCACGCTGCTGATGCCCGGAATCACTTCGAATTCGAACGCGAGCCGGCCCTCGGCGAGTATCGCGTCGAGAATGCGGATCGTGCTGTCGTAGAGCGACGGGTCGCCCCAGACGAGAAACGCGCCGCATTGTCCCTCGGCGAGCTCGTTCTCGATCAGGCCTTCGAACACGCGCTGCTTGTCGCGATTGAGCTCGTCCACTGCGGTCTTGTATTCGATGCCGTCGCGCCGCCGTTCGGGGCTTTCCGCTTCGACGATGCGATAATTCGGATCTCTAATGAAACGCGCGAAAATCTCCCTGCGTAACGCCACGAGCTTGTCCTTCGCGGGCCCTTTGTCCATGACGAAGAACACGTCGGTGGCGTTGAGCGCCTCGATGGCCTGCACGGTCAGGTAATTCGGATCGCCGGCGCCAATGCCGATGATGAGGATCTTTTTCACGTCGAGATTCCGGTGGATGAGTCGTCGGAGAGCGGTTCGCTGCCGACCTCAATGAAAACATGTCGCTCGATGAATCATAGCGTGAGTTCGAGCGTGCGCCCATCGGCGGTCCGTCGGGCGATTTTCTTCAATACAGGCTCGCGCGTGCCTCGTACGCTCCACGGTGGATCATCGCCGTCTGGCGTATCGAGGAGAACCGTGAGCACCGCACTTTCCATGGCCGCGTTCGCGCTGGCCACGTCGATCACCCCTGGACCCGTCAACATCGTCGCCCTGGGCGCGGGCGCGCGCTATGGATTGCGCGCGAGCCTGCGCCACGTGACCGGCGCGACGGTCGGATTCGCGTTGTTGCTGCTGCTGATCGGGCTCGGCCTGCGCGAGTTGCTCGCACAGTGGCCGTCGCTCACGCGCGCGATCGAGTGGGCGGGCGTGGCGTTTCTGCTGTACGTCGCATACAAGCTCGCGGTGGACGACGGGCGCATCGGCACGCCTCGCGCCGCGCGTGGTCCGTCGCTGATGACCGGCGCGGCGATGCAGTGGCTCAACCCCAAGGCGTGGCTCGCATCGGTTGCGGGCATGGGAGCGTATGCGGCCTCGGGCGAGAGCGGGGTCGTGTGGCAATTCGCGGCGATTTATTTCGCGGTCTGCTACGCGTCGATTGCGTGCTGGGCGTGGGCGGGCGCATCGCTGAGGCAGGCGCTGCGCGAACCGGCCCGCGTGCGCTTCGTGAACCGGACGATGGCGTTGCTGCTCGCGGCGAGCGCGCTGTGGCTGCTGCTCGAGTGAGTTGCGCGCGATAGGTGCATGCGCCTGGCGTGCTTCACGCGCGTGAGCCCTGGCCGCGATATTGCCCCGGCGTGGCCGCCACGAACTGGCGGAAGGCGCGCTGCAGATGCGCCTGGTCGGCGAAACCGGCTTCGGCGGCGACGTCGGCGATGGCATGGCCGCGCCGCAGTTGCGCCCGGCAGAATTCGATGCGCCGGTTCACCACGTACGCGTGCGGTGTCATGCCGTATTGCTCGCGAAACGCGCGGATCAGGTACGAAGGCGAGAGGTCCGCTGCCGCGCAAATCTCTTCGAGCTTGAGGGTGCGCGTGTAGTTGCCGTCGATGAATTCGGCGGCGCGCGCGAGGCGCCGGTTCGGCTCGTGCGGCGCACTCGCATGCGGCGCGGGCTTGAGCGTCAGGTGCAGCGTCGTGAAGTATCGCGTGATCGCGCTTTCCTTGCGCAGCACGTCTTCGCGCGGATCGACGATGAGGTCGTAAAGCGCATTCAAGCCGGCGAAAAGATCGCCGCGCCACGTGAGCGTTTGCTCGAACGGACAAAACCGCTGCTGCGCAGCCATGCCCAACTCGTTCTGGAGCCTGGCGAGCCAGGCCACGTCGAGATGGAACATGCGATAAGCCCATGCCTCGTCGGCGGCGGGATTGCATGCGTGCACAACTTCCGGGTTGACGATGACCACGGCGCCCGCATGCACGGGTTCGAGCGTGTTGCCGTTCAGATAGGTGCTGCGCCCGCCCGTTACCGCACCGATCGAGAACGTGCCATGCGCGTGACGGCCGTAGCGCAGCTTGCGGCCGTCGGCGATCGCGCGCACTTCGATGAACGGTAGGGCTTTGTCGCGCCAGAAAGTGGGCGTGGAGTCGGTCGGTTGCGGCACGGTGGGCCTCGGTGGCGAGATAGCGCGAATCGAATCGGCATATTAACGCAGACTCGCGGTGCCATTGAGCGAAGGGCGCGTGGCGCAATCGTGCTAGCGTTCTGGTTCGATCCTCTTTCATTCTGTGCAGCGAAGTCCATGAATGCCGTTCCGCTCACGATCCGCACGCTCACCGAAGACGACATCGATGCTTTCCATGCTCTGCGCCTGCAGGCCACCATCGATACCCCGTTCGGCATCGTGCCTACCCACGAGGAAGAAGCGCGCTGGATACGTGGGGAGAACATCGCACGCGTGCGCGAGACCGATCAGCAAGCGGTGTTCGGCGCGTTCGACGGCGCGGCGCTGATCGGCATTGTGGGCTGGCGGCGCGAGGCGCGTCAGAAGCTCGCGCACAAGTCGCGGATCTGGGGGGTGTTCGTCAAACCCGAGTATCGGCGCACGGGCATCGCGCGGCGTCTGATGGAGCGCGCCATCGAGCATGCACGCTCAAGCGGCGTGGAGCAGGTTCAACTGACCGTCGGCGCGCAAAATCCGCGCGCGCAAACGTTGTACCGTTCGCTCGGCTTCACGGTCTACGGCACCGAGCCGCGCGCCATGTGCATCGACGGCGAATATTTCGACGAAGAGCATATGGTGCTGATGCTCGCTTGAGCAGATCCACCTCGAGTACGAAAAGTCGGTTCGGCAGCGCACGAAACAAGTCCATTCATCATTTCGTCATACAGAAGCGTCGATAATGCCCCTCGAATAAATTGGCCTCTCGTGCCACGAGTCGCGCAACCATAGCGCGTCCGGCACGGCGAAGGCTCGGGGATTCGACATGACCATTCGCCACCGCATCACGCTACTTATCGTGCTGATGTTCGTCGCGTTGTCCGCCATCGGCGGCTACGCGGTCTATCAGACGCGCCGCAGCGCCACCGACGTTCACCAGGTCACGCAAGGCGTCGTGCCCAGCGCGCTGGCGTCCGCCGATCTCGTTTCGCTCGTGAAAGACGTGCAGCTCGCGACGATGACGCTCGTCTACGCGCCCGACGCGACCACGGGCCAATTGGCGCAGGACGAGCTCAAGAAGAAGGAGGCCGCGCTGCGCGCCGCGCTCGACGTGCAGCGCCAGGCCGCCGCGAGCCACGCGCAGGACGGGCTCGTCGTGCAGGCGCGGGAAAGCCTCGCGAACTATTTCAACGCGATCGAAGAAACGGCGAACATGAAGGCCGCAGGCAAGGACGCGCTCGCGCAAGCCTATCTCTTCGCGAACGTCGCGCAGTATCGCGACGAGCTCGAAGGCATCGTCACCACGTTGCGCGTGGAAAAGAACCGCCAGAAGGACGAAGCCATCGCGACGCTCAACGGCATGCTCGACACCACCACGAGCGCCATCGCCGGCGTGACGGGCGGCGCGGTGCTGCTGCTCACGCTGATCGGCGCGCTGCTGTATCGCCAGATCACGCGGCCGCTCTCGCGCATGCAGGAGATGATGAGCGAGATTGCGTCGAGCCAGGACTTCACGCGCCGCGTGCCGGTGGGCCGCATGGACGAGATCGGTCACTCGATCGTTGCGTTCAACGGCATGATCGAGAAGATCCAGCACAGCTCCGCTCAGCTCAAGCGCAAGACCGCCGACATTCAGGCGATGCTGCAGAACATGCAGCAAGGCATTCTCACGGTCGTGGAAGGCGCGAGCGTGCACAACGAGTATTCGGCCTACCTGGAAGCGATTTTCGAAACCAGCGAGATCGCGGGCCGCCCGCTCATGGATCTCGTGTTTTCGCACACGGAGCTCGACGCCGACACGCTTGCGCAGATCGACGCCGCCGTGCATGCGTGCCTTGGCGAAGACGATGTGAATTTCGCCTTCAACCAGCACCTGCTCGTGAACGAAGTCACCCGCACGATGCCCGATGGGCGCAAGAAAGTGCTCGACCTGAGCTGGTCCGCGATCACCGACGAAAACGACGTGGTCGTGCGCCTCATGCTGTGCGTGCGCGACGTGACCGAGTTGCGCGAGCTCGCGGCGGAAGCGGGCGAGCAGAAGCGTCGCCTGCAGATGATCGGCGAGATTCTCGCGGTGAGCGAAGAGAAGTTCCATCGGTTCGTGCAAAGCTCGAAGGGCTTCATTCACGAGAACGAGCGCATCATTCGCCAGCACGACTGCGCGGACACGGACGCCGTCGCCGCACTGTTCCGCAACATGCATACGGTGAAGGGCAACGCGCGCACGTATAGCCTCCAGCACCTCACGGGCGTCGTGCACGAAGTGGAGCAGCGCTACGACGCGCTGCGCCGCGCGGAGGCGAGCCATACGTGGGATCAGCAGGCGCTCATCGCCGATTTGCAGCGCGTGCGCGAAGCCGTCGATCACTATGCGACGCTCAACGAAGTGAATCTCGGGCGCGGTGCGCGCGCGCAGAATGGGGGCGGCGTCGGGCGCGAGCAGATCGATGCGAGCCTGCGCCTGCTGGACATGACGAACGAACACGACCTCGCTTCGTTGCGCGCGATGCGCTCGGAACTGCGCCGCGTGCTGAGCGGCATCGGCACCGAGAGCGTGGAGGACGCGCTGGCGGGCGTATTCGATTCGCTGCCTTCGCTGGCGCAGGAGCTTGGCAAGGTTGCGCCGCATGTGCGTATCGACGATGGCGGCTATCGTTTGCATAGCGACGCGGTCGGCACGGTGAGCGACGTCTTCACGCATTTGCTGCGCAATTCGCTCGATCACGGCATCGAAATGCCGGCACAGCGCCGCGCGCAGGGCAAGGACGAGGCGGGGCGCATCGACATCGAACTGGGCGTGGCCGACGGCACGCTGCGCATCGCGCTCTCCGACGATGGCCGCGGCCTCGCGCTCGCGCGCATTCGCGCCATCGCGGTGGAGCGCGGCTGGCTGGGAGCACAGGAAAAGGCCAGCGACGAAACCGTTGCCGCGTTCATTTTCCACGCGGGCTTTTCCACGGCGCACAGCGTGACCGAGGTGTCGGGACGCGGCGTGGGCATGGATGCGGTTCGCGACTTCCTTGAGCGCAAGGGGGGGCGCATCGAATTGCGCTTCACCGACGACCAGCCAGGCGCCGATTATCGGCACTTCGAAACAATCGTGTATTTGCCGCGTACCTATGCCGTGGCCGCCGGTGGCGGACAGCGCGTAGCGCTGCAAGAAGAGGCGCTGGCGCAATAGTGGAGGGGGCTGTGGTTTTATCGTATTTGGTGGGAGCGGCGGCGGGCGTCGCGGTGACGGCGCTGTGCGCAGCGGGGCTCTATTGGCGCTCGCGTGCGCGCCGGGACGACGCAGCGCAGCGGCAACGCGCGCAGCACGAAGACGCGCTCGCCCAGGCCGAGGCGCGCGTGCTGGCGGCGCAAGAGCGCGCCGCGCAGGAGCATGAGGCGCTGGCCGCGCAGCTCGAGTCGCTGCACGTGGATCTGGCGCAACGCAAGTGGGTGAACGAGGCGATGGAAGCGGCGCTCGGCACCGAACGCGCGCGCGGCGCCGAGGCACTGCAGCGCGCCGAGCGCATCGCCGCGGAGGCCGCGCGCCTGAGGCAGATGTCGGCGACTTTCGAGCGCTGGCACGAGCAGATGATCTCGCTGATGGCGCAGAACCACGACATGCACCGGAAGAATCAGGAGCTCTCGTCGATCGTGAGCCACGTGCTGATCGTGTCGCTCAATGCGTCCATCGAAGCGGCGCGCGCGGGCGCGGCAGGCCGCGGCTTCTCGATCGTCGCGGGCGAGGTGCGCGCGCTCGCCACGCGCTCGCAGGAGCTTTCGAAGAGCTACCGCGACAGCCTGAATCGTAACGATCTCGTCACAGCCGCGACCTTCCAGGATATTCAGGCGGGCGGCAAGATGATCGCCGCTTCGCTCGCGAGCGTGGAGTCGCTGACGCAACAGTTGCACGTTCAACTCGAAGAAGCGTCGACAGGGGCGAACGCATGATCGGCCCGCAGGCACAGGACAGCTTCGAGCGGATTTTCTTTGCGGCGGCGCGCACGCGGCTCGTGACCGATCCGCTGCATGCGTGCGAGATCACGTCCGCGTCGGGCGATGCGCAGGGCGAGCATGCGGTCCTGCTCACGATCTCGTCGATGCAGTTTCGCCTTCTGCTCCTGCTGCATGTAAAGGATGACGAAGCAACGCGCGCGTATTACGTCGGCGCAGCCGAAAGTGCGCTGGTGGACACGTTCATGGAGTTCGGCAACTTGTGCTGCGGGGCGATGAACCAGCAACTGGTCGAGCATTTTCCCGACCTGGGGATGTCCACGCCGTATGCGCTCGGCAGCCAATGTCTGCCGTATCTGCACGAGTTGAAGCCGGACCACGTGAAGTCGTACGCGCTCACGATCGACGGCACGGTGCGGCTGGGGGCGACGCTGTGCATCTGCACACGTTCGCCGCTCGATTTCGCCGCCGCGCAGTTGGCCGAGGTGCAGGAGAGCGCGGGCGAGCTCGAATTGTTCTGACGATATTGACTTGATGCGTCAACGTAAAGCGTCGACGTAATGCGCGCCGCTCACGGCGCGAAGGAAAAAAGCAACATGGCAAAGATTCTGGTGGTGGACGATTCGAGCACGGTGCGCGACGAGGTCGCGGGCTTTCTGCGCAGGAACGGTCTGGACGTAGACACGGCGGTGGACGGCCGGGACGGCCTCGCGAAGCTGCGCACGAATCCGGGCGTGAAGCTCGTGGTGAGCGACGTGAACATGCCGAACATGGACGGCCTCACGATGGTCGAGAAAATCCGCAGCGAGCTGGGGAACGCGGCCGTCAACGTCGTGATGCTCACGACGGAAAGCAGCCCGGCCATGAAGGAGCGCGGCAAGGCGGCGGGCGTGCGCGGCTGGATCGTGAAGCCGTTCAAGGGCGACGCGGTGCTGGAGACGTTCCGCAAGCTGGCGGGCTGAAGGCCCGCCTGGCGAGCGGCTATCACGCTGCGAGCGCCCCCGCCTTTGCCGGACTCAACAACACCGGTATCGACTTCGAGGTGGGCGTGCCCGCGCCATCGGCAACGGACGAAAGCGGCACGAGCGGATTCGTCTCCGGATAGTACGCGCCGAGGCATCCGCGCGGAATGTCGTATTCCACGAGCAGGAAGTCCTCGACGTGGCGCTCCACGCCGTCGTCCCACACGCTCGTGATGTCCACGCGCTGGCCCGGCTCGAAGCCGAGCATCGTCAGGTCCTCGCGGTTCGCGAACAGCACGCGGCGCTGGCCATAGACGCCGCGATAGCGGTCGTCGAGACCGTAGATCGTGGTGTTGTACTGGTCGTGCGAGCGCGTGGTCATCAGCGTCATCAATTGCTGGCCGTGCGCGGCGCGCGCCCGATGGATCGGCGTATCGAGCGCGATGCCGTGCACCACGAACTGCGCCTTGCCGCTTTGCGTCTTCCAGACGCGATCGCGCGAGGCCACGCCCAGATGGAAGCCGCCCGGCTGCTTCAGGCGCTCGTTGTAGTTCTCGAAGCCGTCGAAGACCTTTTCGATGCCGTCGCGGATCTTCGCGTAGTCGGCGGCGAGGCCGAGCCAGTCCACTTTCTCGCTACCGAGCGTGGCGTGCGCCATGCGCGCGACGATGGCGATCTCCGAAAGCAGATTCTGCGAAGCCGGCCGGTTCATGCCGTACGAGATGTGCACCATGCTCATCGAGTCTTCCACGCTCACGCCTTGCGGCACGCCGTTCTGCATGTCGATCTCGGTGCGCCCGAGCGTGGGCAGAATGAGTGCGTCCTCGCCATGCACCAGATGGCTGCGGTTGAGCTTGGTGGTCACGTGCACCGTGAGCGCGCACGAGCGCATCGCGTCCCACGTGCGCGGCGTGTCGGGCGTGGCGATCGAGAAGTTGCCGCCCAAGCCGATGAACACTTTCACGTGGCCTTCGAGCATCGCGTGGATTGTTTCGACCACGTCGTAGCCGTGCTCACGCGGCGGCTCGAAATCGTAGGCCTTGCCGAGGCGATCGAGGAACGCCTGTGTGGGCTTCTCCTCGATGCCCACCGTGCGGTCGCCCTGCACGTTCGAATGGCCGCGCACGGGGCACAGGCCCGCGCCGGGACGCCCGATGTTGCCGAGCATCATCATGAGATTCGAGAGCAACTGCACGGTCGCGAGCGAATTCTTGTGCTGCGTGATGCCCATGCCCCACGTTGCGATGACGGCACGGCCCTTCGCGTAGATATCCGCGAGCTTGAGCACCTCTTCGAGCGGCATGCCCGCCTCGGCGACGATGGTGTCCCACGACTCGGCGCGCAAATCGGCCGCGAAGGCTTCGAAGCCCACCGTATGTTGCGCGATGAAATCCACGTCGAGCACGCGTTCGGTGCCGGCTTCGCACGCGGCGTCGTCGAGTTCGAGCGTGCGCTTGGCCACGCCCTTGATGAGCGCGAAGTCGCCGCCCACGCGCGGGCGGATGAACACCGAGCTGATCTGGACTCCTGATGGCGAGAGCATGTCGAGCGTGTGCTGCGGGCTCGCGAAGCGCTCGAGGCCGCGCTCCTTGAGCGGGTTGATCGAGACGATGGTCGCGCCGCGTTTCGCGCATTCGCGCAGCTCGCCCAGCATGCGCGGATGATTGGTGGCGGGATTCTGGCCGAAGATCAGCAGCGTGTCGGCGTGCTCGAAGTCGTCGAGCGTGACGGTGCCCTTGCCGATGCCCACTGTGCCCGGCAAACCGCGGCTGGTGGCCTCGTGGCACATGTTCGAGCAGTCGGGGAAGTTGTTGGTGCCGTACATGCGCACGAACAGCTGATAGAGGAACGCGGCTTCGTTGCTGGCGCGGCCCGAGGTGTAGAAGGCCGCACGGTTCGGGTCGTCGAGCTTGTTGAGATGCTTCGCGACGAGCCGGAACGCATCGTCCCAGGCGATCGGCACGTAGCGGTCCTGTTTTGCGTCGTAGACGAGCGGATCGGTCAAGCGGCCGTGCTGCTCGAGTTCGTAGTCCGATTGCGCCATCAACTCGGTGACGGTGTGCTCCGCGAAGAACGGCGGCGTCACGCGCTTGCTGGTGGCCTCGGCGGCCACGGCCTTCACGCCGTTCTCGCAGAACTCGAAGGTGGAGGCGTGCTCGCGGTCGGGCCACGCGCAGCCCGGGCAGTCGAAGCCGTCGGGCTGGTTCTGCTTGAGCAGCGTCCGGTAGTTGCCGCCCGTCACCTTCTCCTTGATGAGGTTGATGGCGACTTGCTTGAGCGCCCCCCAGCCGGCGGCGGGATGGTGATAGGGCTCGATG
>DATEJU010000552.1:0-5371 GCA_035277805.1 Paraburkholderia sp.
GGCGACCTCGTGATCATCGCGGCTTTCGCGAACGTGGAAGAAGAAGAGCTGAAGGCGGGCTGGAAGCCGAACCTCGTGTTCGTCGACGAGAACAACCGCATCAAGGGCAGCCGCGACCACGTGCCGACGCAAAGCTGGAACTAAAACGCGAGCGGCCGCGCCGCGGCCGCTCAGGTATCACCCCGGTACTACCCAAGCCCCGCTTATTTGCCGTCCACCCACGAGATGATCGGCCGCCACTGGTCGAGGTCCTTCTCCACGCGGCTTTTCGCGACGTCCCACAGCGTGAGGCCGTGGGCGGCGAGCTGCACGTAATTCTGCGTGTCGCGCAGATAGCCCAGCACGGGCAGATCGAGCCCCTCCACGAACCGTTGCAGCTGCTCGGCCGAGCGCGTGCGCGCGTCCACCCGCATGCCCACCACGCCCACCTGGATGGCGCCCTTTTTCACCGCCTTTTCCTTGGCGAGCCGGTCGAGGAAGTCCTTCGTCGCGAGAATGTCGAACATGGACGGCTGCAGCGGCACGATCACCTTGTCGGCGAGCGCGACGATCGCGGCGAGCCGGTTGCCGTGCAGGCCCGCCGGCGTGTCGATGACGGCGTGCTCGAGTCCCTTGGGCGGCTTCGCCGGATTGTCCAGGTCGACGCCCCAGCTCTCGATGGCCGGCAGCGTCTCGGGCCGCAGGTCGAGCCACGCGTGCGACGACTGCTGCCGGTCGAGGTCCGCGAGCGCGACCCACTCGCCTTGTGCCGCAAAATAGCCGGCCAGATTGGTGGACAGCGTGCTCTTGCCGACGCCGCCCTTGGGGTTCGCCACCACGATCACCGTCATGAATGCTCCCGTCAGGAAGGCTGGCGCGCGGGCCAGCCGGTTTGCCGATTCTGCTGATTCTGCCGATTTCGCTTCTGCCGATGCCGCATTCCACCCGCGCTCGCCACGTTCGGGAGCGCGGCGCACCGACGCAACCGTCCGATAATATCGGCAAATGCCGCGGCGCCGAAGTCCCGGCCCGCATGTGTGCGCGTATGGCGCATCGCATGCCCGCTGAGCAAGCGTGCGCGCCGTGCCGCTTCGGACCGCCATCCCCCGGTTTGAAAATCAAGGAGACCTTTCTGTCATGAGTACGTTGCGCACCGATATCACCATCGATTCCCTGCACGAGCGCCAGCGCGGCCGGCTGCCCGAGCTGATCGGCTTTCGCGCGCTCGCGCTCGACCAGGGGCTGCTGCGCGCCGAACTCGACATCCGCAGCGAACTGCTCGCGCCCAATGGCTTCCTGCACGCCGCGACGGTGATCTGTCTCGCCGATACGGCCTGCGGCTACGGCTGCCTCGCGCACCTGCCGCCTGGCGCGAAAAACTTCACCACCATCGAGCTCAAAAGCAATTTTCTGGGCACGGCGCGCGAGGGCACGCTGAGCGTGGTAGCCACCGCCGTGCATCTCGGGCGCAGCACGCAGATCTGGGACGCCACCGTGACCGGCCCGGACGGCAAGACCACGGCCCTCTTCCGCTGCACGCAGATGGTGCTGTACTAAAGCTACCGCACGCACCTTGCCGAACCGATGACGCGGCGGCGGCGCGCGGCTGGCCTCATCCAGCCGCCGCTGACGCCACCCGGTCAGCCGATCGCGCCATAAAGGCGTGCCATATCGAGGCTCGCTGCGAGCGTGTCGGCGAGGCGCTCGAGCGACGCCTCGCGCAGCGCCGGGTAATCGACGCGTTGCGCCGCCTCGAGTCCCGCCCAGCGCAGCAGCGCGGCGCACGCCTCGGGCGTGTCGAAGAGGCCGTGCACATAGGTCGCGAGAATCTGGCCATCCGCCGACTGCGCGCCGTCCGCACGCAGCGTCCCTGTCTCGCCGTCATCCGCGCTCTGCGCCGCGCCGTCGACCGACGCGATGCGCAGCGCGGGTTCGGCCAGCGCCGGGCCGCGCGTCACGCCCATGTGGATCTCGTAGCCCCGCACTGACACCGGCACCGGCACCGGCACAGGCACCTGCGCCGCGCCGCTGGCCGCTTGCGCGTCGCCGCGCAGCACGAGGCGCCCCGCCACGTTCTCCAGCGTCTTCTCGCGCGTGAGCTCGGTTTCGTAGTCGAGCCAGCCGAAGCCGGCCGCGGCGCCGGGCTCGCCTTCCACGCCGTGCGGATCGGCAATCGCGTGCCCGAGCATCTGCATGCCGCCGCAAATGCCGATCACGCGGCCGCCGTAGCGCAAATGCCGCGCGAGCGCCGTTTCCCAGCCCTCTTCGCGCAGCCACGCGAGGTCGTCGCGCACGTTCTTGGAACCCGGCAGGATCACGAGATCGGCGGGAGGCGGCGCGCTGCCCGTGCGCACATAGCTGAATTCGACCTGCGGATGTGCGCGCAGTGCGTCGAAGTCCGTATGGTTGCTGATGTGCGGCAGCGCGGGCACCACCACGCGCAGGGTCTTGCCGCCGGCCCGCGCCTGCGTGTGCGCGGCGCCGGGCAGCATGTCCTCGGCATCGAGCGTCAAGCCGTGCAGATACGGCACCACGCCGAGCACCGGCTTGCCCGTCTGCGCTTCGAGCCAGTCCAGGCCGGGCTTGAGCAGCGCCGGATCGCCGCGAAAGCGGTTGATGATGAAGCCCTTCACGCGCGCGCGCTCGCTTGCCGAGAGGCACGCGAGCGTGCCGATCAGGTGCGCGAACACGCCGCCACGGTCGATGTCGGCGACGAGCACGACCGGGCAGTCGACGGCCTCGGCAAAGCCCATGTTGGCAATGTCGTTGGCGCGCAGGTTGATTTCGGCGGGGCTGCCCGCGCCTTCGACAAACACGGTCTCGTAGCGCTCGCGCAGCCGTGCGTACGATTCGAGCACGGCCTCGCGCGCGAGCGGCTTGTAGTCCTGGTAAGCACGCGCGTTGAGATTCATGCGCGCCTTGCCGTGAACGATGACCTGCGAGCCCAGATCGCTGGTGGGCTTGAGCAGCACGGGGTTGAGGTCGGTGTGCGGCTCGATGCCGGCGGCAAGCGCCTGCAGCGCCTGGGCGCGGCCGATCTCGCCGCCGTCGGCCGTCACGGCGCTGTTCAGCGCCATGTTCTGCGGCTTGAACGGCGCCACGCGCACGCCCGCGCGGTACGCGAGGCGGCACAGGCCGGCCACGAGCGTGCTCTTGCCGGCGTCGGAGGTGGTGCCCTGGATCATCAGCGTGCCGCGCGGCACGGCGGCGGGTTTCGTTACGGACATGGTGGCGAGGAAAGACGGCGAAGCGCCGGGTCGGTCGGGCGAACGCGCATTATCCCATCGCGCGTGCCTGCCACAGGCGGTGTGCGCCGCCTCTGGTCATGCGCTTCTGCCGCGATCGCCGTCAAACTGTTTAGCATCACGAAGTTTGCGCGGCAGACAGGTCGACACGCGCACAACGCCGCTCGCCCTCTGCTGGATGCCGGTGGCGTGCTCAAGCAGGACGTTCACCTGGTGCTCATGCGGCAGCGCATGAAACCAGTCTTCGCGCGCGAGCGCTGCGTGCGCCTGCTTCTGGCTGTGGGCGCCGTGCCCGGCCAGCACGTGGTGGTGGTCGTGCTCGTCGGCCACGTTGACGGTGGTGTAATGGCCCTGCACCACAGCCCTGTCCCCGCGCGTGAACGTCGGGATAAAGACCCGTTTTTTGGTCGTCGCTTTGAGGAATAGAACAGGCGCGCGACGCGTGGCCCCCAACCGGGGGCACCCGAAAAAGGACCGTCACGCCCCCAAACGACGTGTTGCATGTAACACCCGTCGGAGCTACACATGTTACATGTAACACCACAGGAGCCAACCATGACCACAACCAATGCGCGGGCCCGGAAGCACCGGGACGGCCTGCGCGAGTCCGGGCTGCGACCGGTCCAGATCTGGGTGCCGGATACACGCCGCGCCGGCTTTGCCGAAGAATGTCGTCGGCAATCGATGCTCGCGGCAAAGTATGAAAGCCCCGAGATCGACCAGTTTCTTGAAGAAGCGGCTGGACAAATCGAGGGCTGGGAATGAAGCGTGGCGATCTGGTTACCATCGCCCTCCAGGGCGACTACGGCAAACCGAGCCCCGCGCTCGTCATCCAGTCCGACTTCTTCCCGGAACATCCGTCGGTCACCTGCCTGCCGCTCACAAGCGACATTCATGAGGACATGCCGCTCATTCGGGTTGGCATCGAACCCGACGACGAGAACAACCTGTCGAAGCCATCGCAGATCATGGTGGACAAGGCAGTAACGGTGCCGCGAGCGAAGATCAAGGACGTCATCGGGCACGCCAACCCGGACACGATGCCTGGCGTCACCCGAGCGCTCGCGGTTTTCCTGGGCATTGCATAACAGGACCCCCTATGACCGCACCGACACAAATCGCAAACGGGGTTGATTGCGCGGGCCGCCTGCCTGGATACCGTGAATCGAAAGCGCACAGGCCCAGCGAATCCACCGTATCGCCGAGGTAATACTGAGGCACCCTCCCGGTAGCCAGTCTTCGAGTGCGTGGGGGCAGCAATATCTGCGGCTGCGGATCGCAGGGAAGCTTGCTGGCCTCTCCTGAGAACGTTTGCCCCGCCCGGCCGGATAACGTCAAACTTCTTCCGCGTGGCTCCTGGCCGCTACAATCACGCGATGATTTCGCGCGACTTCACCTTCATCGTCGGCGGCGCGCGCTCGGGCAAGAGCGCCTATGCCGAACGCCTTGCTGCCGAAAGCGGCCTGCCGGTCACCTATATCGCCACCGCGGCCACGCCCCAAGGCGCTCACGCCGATGCCGAATTCGCCGCGCGCATCGCGCACCATCGCGCCCGGCGGCCTGCGCACTGGACAGTGGTCGTGGCGCCGCTCGATCTCGCGGGCGCACTCGACGCCGCGGCCACGCCCGGCCAGTGCGTGCTGATCGACTGCCTCACGCTCTGGCTCGCCAACCTGCTGTGCCCGCCCGGGTCGCAAGCGCCGCTGCCCGACTGGCGCGCGCGTCTCGACGCCTTCGCCGCCGCCTGCGAGCGCATAAAGCACGTCAGGCCCGCCGACTGCACCGTGCTCGTGGTGAGCAATGAGATCGGCATGGGCGTCGTGCCGATGGGCGCGGCCACACGCCTCTATGTCGATGAGCTTGGCCGCCTGAACCAGCGCATCGCCGCGCTCGCCGACCGCGCGACGCTCGTGGCCGCCGGCTTGCCGCTCGTGCTCAAGGCGCCATCGCCGAATGGATCATGCTGACGATGCTGAGCCTGCCCGCCACCGCCGCCCTCGCCGTCGCTGGCGTGGCCGTCGACCGCTGGTTCGGCGAGCCGCGCCGCGCGCATCCGCTCGTCGCGTTCGGCGCGCTCGCGAACCGCATCGAAAAGCGTCTGAACACCGGCCGCCGTGGCCGGCCGCTCGGCCTCGCGGCCTGGCTTG
>DATEJU010000553.1:0-12364 GCA_035277805.1 Paraburkholderia sp.
GCACCGCGGGCAGCCTCGTAGGCGCGGCGGTGGGTGGCGGCGCGGGTGCCGCGCTGGGCGGTAATGTTTCGCGCAATAACTCGTACTCCGACGACCACTATCACGGTGGCAAACACAAGTACAAGAAGCACGGCAAGCGCTACGACTAAGCGGTGCCGGGATCCCGGTTCGGTGCCGGTGAATTTGTGCCACGGCACGACGAGTCCGTCAGGGTGCGGGTCGCTGCCGAGCCTGCGACACATCGGCTTGCTGCGTTCTAGCGATCGCGTTCGCGATTGATCAGTCGCTCGACGCGCATGCGCCCGGGCGGCTCGAAATACGTCCCGAACCGTACCAGTCCGACCTTCCTGAGCTGGCAGACCAACGTGAAGCTCACGAGCAGTCCGGGGTCCGGCTTGTCGTTGATCTCGACGCCGACCGAACGCAGGCGCGGCTCGAATTTCAGCAGCGTGCTTTCCATCTGGTTGCGTAGATCATGGACTGACGCCGGCAGGTTTTTGTAGACGTCGGTCAGGTCTGGCAGTCCGTAGTCGGGCACGTGCTTGAGCGCTCCCGCACGCGTATTCAGGATTCGCCGGATGTTTGCCTGGACGCTCAGAATCTCGAGCGTATTGTCATCGTGATTTTCGAGTGCCTCGCCGTTGATGTGGCCAAGCAGCATGTCGTAGAGAGACGGGCCTGTCGGCATGGCGAGGTCTCCGTCATCCAGCGGTTGTTTCGGTCGCGATGGCAAACGGCTCGGCGTGATCCACGAAGTCAATCGTGAGGCTGCCTTCGGCGGAGCTCGACAGAACGACCTTCGCGGGCGTTGTGCCGCTCGCCATGCGCGTGAGCAACTCGCGGGCAACCGCAGGAAGCACGCGCTGGTGGAGGAATGCATCCACGTTGCGCGCGCCGGAATCCCGGGCAACGCAAAGCTCGGCCATAGTCGCGATGAGCGACTCGTCGCATACCAGTTCGACGCCGTGCTGACGTTTCAGGCGTTCGGCAACCTTGTCGAGCTTCATGCGCACGATAGTGCCGAGCGCGGCTACGTCGAGCGGCCTGTACACCAGTGTCTGGAAGCGCGCGAGCAGGGCCGGCTGGAAGTGCGCGACGAGCTGCGGGTGAATGGCCTCGAGCAGCACGGCTTGCGCGCTGTCCGGATTCTCGGCGGTGAGCTCGTCGATTTGCGGACTGCCGAGATTGGAGGTCATCAGGATCACGCAGTTGCGAAAGTCGATCTCGCGTCCTTCGCCGTCGCGCATTGCTCCGCGATCGAACACCTGGTAGAACATGTCCAGCACGTCGCAATGCGCCTTCTCGACTTCGTCCAGCAGCACGACACTGTATGGACGCTGTCGTACCGCCTCGGTAAGGACGCCGCCGCGGCCGTAACCGACATAGCCTGGAGGCGAGCCCTTGAGCTGCGAAACGGTGTGCGCCTCCTGATACTCCGACATGTTGATCGTGGTGAGCGCTGCCTCGCCACCGAAGAGCAGATCTGCCAATGCAAGCGCGGTTTCTGTCTTGCCCACACCGGAAGGACCCGCTAGCAGGAAGACGCCGAGCGGCGCGTGCTCGCTCTTCAATCCGGCTTTGGCGGTGCGCAGACATTCCGCGAGCGCGGCGAGCGCGTCACCTTGAGCGACCACACGCTTCGCAAGTTGCGCCTCGAGAGTAAGAAGACCCTGCAACTCGTCCTCGACGAGATTGCCTACGGGTACGCCGGTCCATTCGGCTAGTACGCGCGCGATCGCCTGTGCGTCGACGTCCGCGAAAATCAGTGGCGTCTTGCCCTGGATGCGTTGGAGCGCTTCCTGCGCCTGCGTCAGGGAACCGGTCTCGCCGCCAGATGCTAAAGCGCGTTGCTCGTGCAGGGCGCGCACGGACCCGAGCTCCTGGTCGTATCGCCGCTGCAGGCTCTCAAGCGCGGTCTGTGCCCCGATAAGCGCTATGCGAAGTTGTGCCTGACGTGTCTTCATCTCTCCGATGCCGGCACGGGCGTCGTCTTGCACCGTCGAGAGTTCGAGTTCCAGCGCCGCAACGGCGGCGCGTGCGCGCTGCAAGTCGGCCGGCGGCGATTCGAGACCCATGCGGACGCGCGCTGCGGCGGTGTCAATCAGGTCCACTGCCTTGTCCGGCAATTGCCGGGCAGGGATGTAACGGCGCGAGAGCTTGACTGCGGCCACCAGTGCTTCATCGCGGATGTGCACGCTGTGGTACTTCGCGTAGTGGTCCTTGAGCCCTCGCAGCATCAGGCAGGCTGCCTCGTCATCGGGCTCGTCGACCTTGATCATCTGAAAGCGCCGCTCGAGCGCGGCGTCACGTTCGAAGTATTCCTTGTACTCCGACCACGTGGTCGCGGCGATCGTGCGCAGTTCGCCGCGCGCGAGCGCGGGTTTGAGCAGGTTCGCCGCGTCGGCACCGCCGGCGGCATTGCCTGCACCGATGAGCGTATGCGCCTCGTCGATGAAAAGCAGGATCGGCACGGCCGACATCTGCACCTCGTCGATCACATTCTTCAGCCGCTGCTCGAATTCGCCTTTCACGCCGGCGCCGGCCTGCAGCAGCCCAAGGTCGAGCGTGAGGATGCGCACATCGCGGATCACCTTGGGCACCGTGCCTTCGGCGACACGAAGCGCGAGGCCCTCGACGAGCGCCGTTTTCCCAACGCCCGGTTCGCCCACGAGAATGGGGTTGTTCTTGCGCCGGCGCGCGAGCACATCAACCATCTGCTGGATCTCGCGATCGCGGCCAAAGACCGGATCGATCTTGCCGTCGCGCGCCTTCCGGGTGATGTCGATCGCAAAGCGGGCGAGGGCGTCGCCCTCGACGCTGCGCGCTACCGCTTGGGGCGCCTTTCCTTGTAGCGCGAGTTCAGCGTTGCCGGGCTCCGACGCCGTAGCGACGGACACGGATTCCGCTGCTGGGACGTCGGGCGGATTTTCGCAGGTGCGGGATCCCAGACGCGGCAGCAGCCGCTGGATCTGCGCCCTGCTCACCGACAGCAGCGGCCAGGCGTTGGTCGCGCGCAGCACGTGCGGTGCCTCGACGATGGCCTGCAAAACGTGGCCGGAGCGGATCGTGGTCTCACCCGTATCGGCGAGGTTCAGCGCATGAGACCAGGCGTCCTGAAGCACGGCGGCCAGTTGCGGAGCCAGGCTCGGTCGGCCGCGCAGGTTGCGGGGGGTGTGCTCGATTGCGCCTGATAGTGCGTCCCATACGGCGCCCACGTCCAGATCGTAGTGCTCCAGAATAGCCGGAATATCACCGTCGCCGGCTTCGAGCAGTTTGAGCAGCCAGTGCTCGACCGAAATTTCGTCTGCAAGCCGTGTCTGGCACAGGCTTGCCGCTGCCTCGAGCGCCTTCGTGCAATGTGGGTTGAGGCGACGCAGGAGCTGGCTGATGTCCCGCGAAAATGGGCTTCGGTCGTTGTGCAGGGTCATGTCGGGGCTGCCCGTACAGGGCGCAAGGGAGAAGGGACGGCTGCTGCAAGCAGCCGTCCGGTGCGGCAAAAAAACCAGTCCGCGCCGGCAGACTGGCAAAAGGAGGCCGCCATGCAGTGACGGCCTCGACCACAGTCAAGAATCAGGAACGCTCGTTCCAGGTATCCTTGTGAATGATGTTGCCGTCCTTGTACGACCAGGTGATCGTTTCGTAGCGCAGTTCGACCTCTTCGAGATGGTTATGCTTCTCGTATGCGGGGACCTTGATGTCGAGCATCTTCGGACGCACCGCGACGACCTTCACGTTATCGAGCTTCGTGTTGAAGTATTCCTTTTCCCTGCCGGCGTCGTCGATCTTGTACCACTTGATTTCCGCCGACTTGAGGGTCTGGCCGCTCGTCACCGCCTTGTAGAGGTACGGCGTCGACGCATCGGTTTCCTTGACGAGCGTGATCGGTGCGTGCACGCGCGTGCCGGTCAGTTTGCCGGTGTTGCCGTCGGTCGGAATATGCAGGCTGTGATCGAACGCGGTGACTTCGATGCTGCCTTCGCGGCCCTGGACGGTCACCGAACCCTTGATGTCGGCGCCACCATCGTCCTTGAGCCACATGTATGACGGAATTGCCATTCTTCACTCCCTTTTTCGTACTGCGACAGTTGCCCAGAGACAGCGACCGGGCATCTCAATTCCGAAGCCTGGGCTTCGGGGCCAAAAACTCGCTAGTTGACTGGATGGAGGGCGTCCGCGGGAGCGGCAGCGCCGCTTGATATGTCTCCAGCGTCCGTATCCGGGAGAGCCGGTAACGCGGAATCCGGGACGAGCGTGATCTCGACACGGCGATTCCTGGCGCGCCCAGCGTCCGTGTCGTTATGCGTCAGAGGGCGCGTGTCGCCGTAGCCCTGGATCGCAAACCGCGTAGCCGGGATGCCGGAAGCATCGACCAGCCAGTCGCGCACGGATTGCGCACGCGCGGTCGACAGTCTCTGGTTGCTGTCGGGGGCACCCACATTGTCGGTGTGGCCTGCCACGAGAATCCGCTTGTCCGGATGCGCCTCGATCATCTCGAGCGCGTTGACCATGACCCGTGTCGAGCCTTTTTTCAGCTGAGCCTCGCCGCTGTCGAAGAGCGACATGCTGTCGAGCGTGACGACCGTTGGCGGCGGCGGGGGAGGCTGCCAGGACGCAATCGCGTCGTTGAGCACAGGGATCATCCGCATGCCGCGATATAAGCCGAACGACAGATTGAGCGGTACGCCTGTTCGCGCGTAACGGTCGAGCTCGTCGCGATCGTTCACGAGCGCCCGAAGCGCATCACGCCGTGCAGCGTCGTGGTCGGGCTGGATCATCGAGTAACGCCCGAGATCCGCGTCGACGCGCGTGAGCAGCGCCTGATTGCTCTTTCCCGCGCAATGGAACGCAATGGCCGCCGCACACGCGAACATCGCGAGGGCATGCGCAAGCGCCGCGATTCGTGGTGATTTCCAGTGCCGCACCGGCAGGGCCTCAATCAACGGTTGCGGTAGCGGCCATGGCGCAGGCGAAGCTCGGGGCGTGCCGCGCGTGACGCACGTCTGCATTTCGACATCGACGCTCCATGGGCTGCCGGCACTGCCCGCGGGGCCGCAATCGATCCAGCCCGCACCGAACAGCGGCAGGGGCGGAGCGGGTTGCCGCGGGTCGGTGAGGGCGTGAAACACGACACGTTGTGTCCAGCCGATGATCGACGCAAGTGCGGCGGCCCGGGTTGCGGCCACCCGGCTGTCGGCGGCGCCCGTTATCTCGTCCTCCGCTGCCTGTATCACGGCCTCGAACCGCCGCGCATCGGCCATGCGTGTGGAGGAAGAAACGCCATACCACCGTGGTGCCGCAAGGCCCGCTGCTGCCGTCGTCAGCCGCTGGTACGTCGCGACATAGCCGGGGATCGCTCGCACCCCGAGCAAGCGTGCGGCATCGGCGGCAGCCTGACGTGTCACCCGAAGCGATTGGGTAAGCAGGTCGACATCCCTGTACCTGGCCGGCACAACGGTGACGACGATGCCGTCCGGAGCACGTCCGTCACGCCATTGCTTCACGGCGATGGCCAGACGTGCCAGTTCCTTGGGGTTGTCTACGCGTAGCCAGATCGCGCCGTCGCCGACATACGCAAAGCACGCCTCCTCATGCCGGTTGAACAACGTGGGTAGCGCATCGCCGGTGACCAGCACGAGTGGCATACGTGTACGCAGATCGACCGGTATGCTGGCAGTGGCTTCCCCAAGCGCGGCCAGTACCTGCGCTCCCTGCTTTCGCGCGCTGGAGATTCGCCGGGTATACCGGACCACGAGCAACGCGGCGACAAGCACGACTACACCGGAGAGCATCCAGGCGAGCGCTGGCTCGATTCGCGTCATGAACCAGATCAGCGCGAGCGCCAGTGCACCGGCCAGCAGAACCTGCAGCCGGAACGGATAATCCAGGCCTTCGTGGCCATGAACCTGCGCACGGCTGGACGCAGAAGTCGGCGTAGATGGATCGGACCTCACTGGATCGGACCTCACGGCTGGATTACCTTTGCCGGCGCAATGTGTGAAGCCTGTGTATTGAGCGCAACGGCCCACATACTCCAGACGATCGCCGCAACAACGCAGACGATTCCAGCTAGCGCCCACGGCGAAAGCCGGTGGAGCCAGTCGAAAAGCTGGCGTCCTGCGCGATCCGCGATGAACGAAGGCTCCCCATGCGGGCGAAGTTTTTTGAGCCGCGTGTCGAGCGCGCCGATAAGTTCAACGCGCCTGCTCTCACCATCGCGCGCGTAGCGACCCATGAAGCCCATGCCCAGGATTGCCGCGTAGCCTTCGAGCAGGTCCGCATTCGGCGAGGCCTCGCGCAGACGCACCTCGATGCGGTCGATCACGAACTCGCCAGCGTCGTGCACCTTGAACCGCTCGACCTGCAACGGTTTGAGCTCCCACGCCGCACGACTGGCAGCAGAAAGATGGCGCAGCGCCGTTTCATCGAGCAGACCGCACTGTGCGAGCAAGATTTCGTGCTTGATGTCCTCGAGATAGCCATGCTGCGTAAGTGCTTCCGAGAACTTGTGGATCAACTGCCGGCAACGCTCGCGGAACTTCTCAGCGTCCTGTGCGGTACCGTCGTCGCCGAGTGAAGTGACAAGCAGTCCGGTGTCGCGTAGCAGCTCCCGGATGCCAGGACCCGCTGCTCGACCAAAACCAGGCTCGGACGCGAGAAGCGCCGGCGTATCGCCGCGTTTGGCCAGGACTTTCATGAGCGCAACACCGCATAGAGTTCGAGCGATGCATCAGCGACCGACACCGGCAGGTAGATCTGGCAGGATCTCGCTGCGAGCATTTTTTCGTATGCGGGACTGGTGGAATCGAGCGAAAAATAATGATTGTCCAGGCGCACCGGAATGGCGCCCGGCACGCGATGGACCGCCTTGAGCGGAATACCTGGTAGTGCAGAATTGACGATGTGTTCGACGTCGTCCGGTGCGCCGATCTTGCACAGTCGCGGGAACTGCTCGACCAGATCAAATGCGGTCATGCGCGCGCTAGCCGACAGATACCAGTCGACGGCGCCATCGACGATACGCTCGTCGAGGAACTGCCCCATCCACGTCGTCGGGCTCTTGCGCGTCAGGCCGATCGGGACGACACGTGACGGAATGATCGCGTCGAGCAGTTCCCGAATCATCGACTCGAGCCTTGCGAAGACATCTTCGGCATGCGCGTGATCCCACGCGGGAATGTCCGAAAGCGATACGCCGGTGGAGAACGTCGTCAGCGAACTGACCAACTGCGTGAGCGTGACGTAGAGATGCTCAGGTGGCCGTGCGGGATGGGAGGAAAAAAGCCGCAGTTGTGGCCACGCCGAGTGAATGCAATGCAACAACCAGAAGAGCTGCACGTCGGCAATACCGTATTCGGTGACCTGCTCGACGCGCTCGCTGCGGCGCGCACCAAGCGCGAGGCTCTTTGCCTGCAGGATATCCGCGAGCCGGTTGATGCGCTCGATATGTAGCGGATGACCGCCCAGCGTGAGGCAGGGTGGCACAAAACGGTGATCGACCTGGAACTGGCCGTTTGCCGCGCGCGTAAGACGGGCTACCGCGCAGACGGTGTCATCGGCATGGGGTTCGAAATCGAAGAGCAGGCGCACTGCGTGGCGTTCGACCGCAATCTCGGTTTCGACTGTGCCATTCAGGTCCATGACTTTCGCGAACTCGCGATAGAAGCGCCGCGGACGCGCGAGGGAATTTTCGTCAAAGCGGCAGTTATTGCCATTGGCGTCAGGCAGTGCAAGCGCGGCGTATACGATCACGCTCTGAAGGTCAGCAGGAATACCCTGCGTCAGATCTCGCGCGCCTGGTAGCGTGTCGCTCACGGTTGAATCGATTGGCGTTCCGTCGCGCAGGCGCGCCTTGAGCTGCGTGAGCTTTAGTCGCCCGGTCGCGAGTGCTTCTTCATCCACTTCAACGCCAAGCGTTCCCCATGGTTCGGAAAATGCAGCGGACACGAATTGCTGTACCGAGAATGCGGTCCATCGGTCCTGCTGCTGAAAGTGTTGCTGAGAAAGGATCAGGCCGTCGTGCCAGAGGGGTTTAAGGATCCGCATAGGTCTTGGTCTATTGTGCTTCGTATTTTTTCTGTCGTTCAGTGGCTTCACTCGCGAGGCCGAATGGCTTTATACAAGGTAAGCAGAGTTTTGTATTGGTTATGATTTGAGGTGCGACAAACATTTGCGTTTCGAATAAATAGAATATGCGTATTGGGTGTCTCATTAGTAAATGGGATTGAAAACATGAGATAAATCAAATGTCTTGAACGGCAATGGATCGGCCGCGCCGACGGAAATGTCAGGAAATTCATGGAGTTGTTGTGCGCGAATTCTCGCATGCATTTTATTGAGATAATTGTCGTGACGATGAGTCGAGAAATACTCTTTGACTGCCTGTGCATAATCGGATTTAATACGACCTCGCAAATAAGTCGCATGAATGGAGACCACGCCATGGTGTGCCTTTGGCACTGCTTTTTGCGAGCATGCACGTCGCGATAGATCGCACATGCAGCGCGCGACACCACATCGCGATGGGCAAGTTCTGCGGAACCTTGAATCTGACTTCCTTAGGATGTCTATGGATAGCTTTCAGCGAGAAATTCCAAAAAGCCGCGTTTCGATCACGCTGGACCTGCACACGGGCGGTGCACAAAAGAAGGTAGAACTGCCGCTCAAGCTGCTTGTCGCAGGCGACTTCAGTGCGGGCGCGGAACACGCGCCGCTTGCCGAGCGCAAGAAGATCAATATCGACAAGAACAATTTCGACTCCGTGCTCGGCGACTATGCGCCAGAGTTGAAGTTTGCCGCGGAGAACACGCTGGCTGGCGACGGCACCGAATTGCCGGTGAAGCTGTCGTTCCGCTCCCTCAAGGACTTCGAGCCCGAGCAAGTGGCCCGGCAGATTCCCGAACTGCAGGCGTTGCTCGCCATGCGCAATCTGCTGCGCGACCTTAAATCGAATCTGCTTGACAACGGGACGTTCCGGCGCGAGTTCGAAAAGATCCTGAAGGACAAGCGCCTGTCCGACAAGCTGCGCGGCGAGTTAGCGCAACTCGCGACGGTTGCAACCCAGCCGGAAGGGCATGCCTGAGCGCCGCCGTGCCAAAGCGGCCTTTACCGCCTTTCGCAATCAGCTTGAGTTTCAAAAGCAGACAGGAATAGCAATGAGCCAGAACAAAGCCAGTCAGGGCGCAACTGAGACCGTTGTGCTCGAGAATGACAGCGTGTATGCCGCGCTGTGCAGCAAGATCAATCTCAAACCCGTCGCCGAAGCACGGCCGCTCGAAGCGTTCCGTGACGGCGACATGCTCTCCGATGCCTCAGCCGACGAGCGCATTGCGCGCGGTATGAGCGCGTTTCTGGAGCTGGTCGCAAAGTCGAGCCAGCCGGTCGATCGCCTCGATAAGTCACTGCTCGACTTCCATATCGGCCAACTCGATCGCCAGATCAGCCGTCAGCTCGACTCGGTAATGCATGCTCCCGAATTCCAGGCGCTCGAGGGGCGCTGGCGCGGCGTCAAGATGCTTGTCTCGCGCACGGACTTTCGTCGCAACGCGCGCGTCGAACTGCTCGACGTATCGAAGGACGCGCTGCAACGTGACTTCGAGGACGCACCCGAGCTTATCCAGAGCGGCCTTTATCGCCTCACTTACGTCGAGGAATACGACACGCCTGGCGGCCAGCCAGTCAGCGCAATGATCAGCGACTTCGAGTTCGACAACTCGCCGCAGGACATCGCGTTGCTGCGCAACGTTTCGAAGGTTGCGGCTGCCGCACACATGCCGTTCATCGGCTCGGTAGGGCCGGCGTTCTTCGGCAAGAAGTCGATGGAAGAAGTGGCTGCAATCCAGGATATCGGCAATTACTTCGACCGTGCCGAGTACATCAAGTGGAAGAGCTTCCGCGACACGGACGACGCGCGCTATGTCGGCCTGACCATGCCGCGCGTGCTGGGCCGTCTGCCGTACGGCAAGGATACTGTGCCGGTGCGCGCCTTCAATTATGAAGAAGCGGTGAAGGGCCCGGACCATAACCGGTACCTGTGGGTGAACGCCTCATTCGCATTCGCGGCCAACATGACCCGCAGCTTCGTGAAAAACGGCTGGTGCGTGCAGATTCGCGGCCCGCAGGCCGGGGGCAAGGTCGAGGACCTGCCGGTCCATTTGTACGACCTTGGTACCGGCGCGCAGCCGAAGATTCCCACGGAGGTGCTGATTCCCGAGACGCGCGAGTTCGAGTTCGCGAACCTGGGCTTCATCCCGTTGTCGTTCTACAAGAACCACGACTTCGCCTGCTTCTTCTCGGCCAACTCGACGCAAAAGCCCGCGTTGTACGAGACGAAGGAAGCTACGGCTAACAGCCGGATCAACGCGCGCCTGCCATACATCTTCCTGCTTTCGCGCATTGCGCACTACCTGAAGCTCATCCAGCGCGAAAACATCGGCACGACGAAGGATCGGCGCCTGCTCGAACTGGAGTTGAACAACTGGATCAAGGGCCTCGTGACCGAGATGAAGGATCCGGGCGACGAACTCCAGGCATCGCATCCGCTTCGCGAGGCGAAGGTCACGGTCGAGGATATCGAGGACAACCCGGGCTTCTTCCGCATCAAGCTTTTTATCATCCCGCACTTTCAGGTCGAAGGCATGGACATCGGGCTGTCGCTGGTGTCGCAAATGCCGAAGGCCAAGGGCTGATCTGACTTGCGTCGCGCAAGCCGCCGGGGTGTCGGAAGCCGCCCCGGCGGCGCGCTTGCGCTCGTGTATCCAGGAGAAATTCGATGTCGATGATCATGCCCCTGCAGGCTTATGAATTGAAACTGGCGCCGCATCCCGCGCCGTTCTCGATCATCAAATTCGCTGGCATCGATCAGGTCAGCGAGTTGTACAAGTACGAGATCGAATTCACAAGCCCGATGGCGGGTATTCCGATGGATCAGGTGCTCGGACGCCCGGCCAGGTTCGTGATCGATCCCATTGATCCGAAGCTGGGAAATCTGCGCCGGATGTATGGCGATAACGCGGAGCACTTCAGCAAGAAGCAGCCAGCGCAGACCATTCACGGCATCGTCACGAAGTTCGACGAACTGGACACGTCTGCCGATGAAACCCGCTACCGGGTCAGCCTCGAGCCGAAACTGGCCGATCTGAACCGGGGAGTGACGAGCCGGCTGTTCCAGAAGCAGTCGGTGGAGGAAATCATCACCGATACGTTGCGCCATTATGGCTATCGTGCCGGAGTCGATTTCGTCTTCAAACTGCGCAGCCAGTACAAGCGACACGAATACGTTACCCAGTATCACGAGACCACGTTCGCGTTTATCCGGCGGATTTGTGCGGAGGAGGGCATCTGGTTCCGCTGGGAGCAGAAGAAGGATTATGCCGTGATGGTGTTCGGCGACGATCTGGATGCCTATGCGCGAAAGCAACGGACGGTGCCGTATCGTCGTGACTCGGGGCTCGAAAGCGTGGGCGCGGACGCAATCAAGACGCTCACACGCCGAACCCGGCGCGTGGCGGAGGCAGTGCGTTTGCATGATTACAACCACCGCCAGGCGGATGTGTCGCTGCTGGTTGAAGAGAACGCGGCGCGCGGCGACAAAACCACCCATGCCGTCGACTATCGCTGGGGCGAACACTATGAGACGCCCGAGGAAGGCCGGCGCGTGGCCCGGCTGCGGCATGAGGCGCATCTGGCGAGTCAGATAAGTTTCATCGGCACCGGCAATCCGTTCTGGCTTGAGGCCGGTGAGGTCATGCGTGTCGACCCGACGCCGGCCGATGCCAAACACGGGATTTTCATCACGTCGGTGCGCTCGTACGGGGCGCGCAACAAATCGTATCAGGTGAGGTTCGAGGGTATTCCGTCTGATCGTGTCTGGCGTACGTCGATGGCGTCGATCGACAAGCCGGTTATCGACGGCATTCTTCCGGCACGTATTGCGTCTCCCGGGAACTACAAATATGCCTATCTGACGGAGCAGGGGGGGTATGTCATCAAGCTGCCTTTCGATCTCGACGAGTGGAGTCCGGGCGGCAGCAGCCGGCCGGTGCGCTTTGCCAAGCCATACAGTGGTGACGACTATGGTCATCACTTCCCGCTGATCGATTCGGCGGAGGTTGTGCTCGACTTTACTGCAGGGGATCCGAATCGACCGATCATTACCGGTGCGATGCACGACAGCTTGCATCCGGACCTCGTCAATAACCTCAATAACACGCGAAATCTCATTCGCACGGCTGCGCGGAATGAATTGCGGATGGAGGATAAGGAGGGGGGCGAGCATATCCATCTGACTACGCCGTTTCAGACCAGTGAGCTTAATTTGGGGCATATGGTTGATGCTGACCGTAAGGAGCGGGGGCGCGGGGCGGAG
>DATEJU010000554.1:0-2825 GCA_035277805.1 Paraburkholderia sp.
GGAAGTAAGGGCAAATACCTATTTCTCAAAAATACAGTTTCGTTCAGGGCAACAATGCAATACGCACAAAAATCGGCCTCAGGCACCGCCCGCCAGCAGCTTGCGCGGGCCGCTGACGAAGGGGCTGCCCACCTCGTAGAAACGCAGTAGCCGATCGGTTTCGCGTGACAGGCCAATGCGCGTCGTCACGCCCACGGCCCGAACCGGCGCTTGCTGCACCGTTTTTTCCACCGTTGCGTCGAGACGCCCGATCCATAACCCTTGCCCGCCGCAAAGATCGGCGCCGTCGAACGATGGGCCGATGCCGTATGCCTGGGTGAGCCGCCCCGGTCCGCGCGCGAGATCGCGCAGTGGCGCGCCGCGACGCCGGTGCGCCATCGTCGCCAGTCCTTCGAGCGGCTCCACGGCGCGAAACAGAATGCCCGCCCCTACCTGCTCCGCCTCGCTCGACATGTTGAGCATGTAAGCGCTGCCGTAAGTGAGCCGCACATAGGCATGGCCGCGCGCGAGGAACATCGACGCGTTCCAGGTTCGCCGCCCGATGAACGCGTGACTCGTGGAGTCGCCGAGCGGGTAGGCTTCCACTTCGACGAGGCGTCCCGCGATGCGCACGTCATCCGCGTCTTCACCGGGATCGCGGACCAGATATTTGCCGATCATGAAGCGCGCGAGCTCGGTGGTATCGATGGGCAGTTCCTCGCGGCGCAGCGCGACGATAGGGAGCGCCGCGGACGCGTCGATGGAAGGCGTCTTGTCATTACGGACGAATTTGCTAACGGATTTGCCAACTGCAGTCGCCATATAGCAGCGCTCCGATGGGAAATTAATTGTCGATTGCAGCCGATCAATCGTGGGCTACACACACGCGTTGTTCCGGCGCGCAGCGCAAAGATGCATGCCGCAGCGCGGTCACGGCCTTTCGGCGACCGGCCGAGTGTAGCGCCGCCTCCCAGCGCGCGCACCCTGCTTCGGCGGCACTGCATCGGAGCCACGCGCGCTGCCGCGTTGCGCTACCATCGTCGGCATGGGCGCGCGGCTTGCGGCCGCGCGATGTCGAACGCAATCCGGGAGCCGCCACGATGGATGAAGCACGCGCAATTCAGTTCCTCTCCGAAGTCCGCAAGCCGCTCCTCACACTGCACAAGGCGATCCTCGACCACGAGCGCGCCGAGTACGAACGCGAGTTCGGGCCGACGACGCCCGCCGCCTTCCTGCAGGTGCTGATCAACGGCTCGGGCTTCCGCTGGCTCATGCCGCTCTCGACGGTGATCGCGAACGTCGATGAAACGCTCGACGCCAAGAATGCGAAATCCGAAGACCGGGTGGGCGCCGCCGAAGGTGTGGCCGGGCTGTTCGCGGGCGAGGAATCGGTGGAGTTTTTCGAGCGCTATCAGGCGCTCCTGCAAAAGAGTCCCGAAGTGCTGCACCAGCATGGCGCGGTCGCGAAACTGCTGAACGGAATCAAGAACTAAGCGGGCGATGAGGCGGCGGCGCGCCCCTGCGCGTCATGCTTCACGGGCCGGTTTGCGCCGCGCGGGCACGCTGCTTTCCCCATTTGCGCCGCTTGTGTGGTGGGTGCCCGGTTTTGCCTTCGCGGCGTTCAGGCGCCGCCAGAGCGTCGTCTTGCTGATGCCGAGCTGCGCGCACACGCGCTCGCGGTCGCCGCCGTGCGCTTCGAGCGCCGCGCGGATCTCGTCGGCTTGCGCCGTCAGGCTGCGTTCGCGCAAGGTGAGCGGATGATCGGCCAGATCGGGCGCGTCGGCTGCCTCGTCCTGTAGCGGCTCGGCGAGCCTCGCAGCGCTCGCGCGCGCCGCGCCGCCGCGAGGCTCGAACAGTTCCGGCGCGATCGCGCGCAGCACCTCGGGCGTGAGCACGTCCGCGTCCGAATCCGCCAGCTCCACCACCATCCGCTCCACCACGTTCTGCAGTTCGCGCACGTTGCCGGGCCACGCGTGCCGCGCCAGCGCTTCGCCCACGGGCGCAAGCGCGCGCGCCGCGTCGTCCTGGGTGCGAATGCGCAACGCCACGCGCGGCTCGCGGCGCGCCGACTGCAGCAGCAGTTCGGCCGCGAGCGGCTCGATATCGGCGCCGCGCTCGCGCAGCGGCGGAATCGCCAGATTCAGGATGTTCAGGCGATAGAACAGGTCCGCGCGGAATTCGCCCGACTCGATCTGCTCGGTGAGCGCACGGTGCGTGGCCGCCACTACGCGCACGTCCACGCGCGTGGGCTCGGTCGCGCCAAGACGCACCACCTCGCGCTCCTGCAGCACGCGCAAGAGGCGGCTTTGCAGCGGCAGCGGCATCTCGCCGATCTCGTCGAGAAAGAGCGTGCCTCGGTGCGCCGCCTCGATCAGCCCGACCTTGCCGCCGCGCCGCGCGCCCGTGAACGCGCCTTCCTCGTAGCCGAACAATTCGCTCTCGAGCAGCGCCTCGGGAAACGCGCCGCAGTTGATCGCCACGAACGGGAAATCGCGCCGCGCACTCTCGCGATGGATGCCCTGAGCGACCATCTCCTTGCCGGTGCCGCTTTCGCCGCGGATCAGCACGGTGGCGTCCGAGCGGGCGTAGCGCTGCGCGAGCTGGCGCACGCGGGCGATGCCCGGCGTCGCGCCGCTCAGGTCGCCCAGCCGGTAGCGCGCCACGAACTGCTGAGTGCGCTGGCGCGAGCGCAATGTGCGGTCGAGGCGCTCCACCGCGCGCGACTCCTGAAACGTGAGCACGGCGCCCGAGGCCACGCCGTTGTCGACGAGCGGCCCGCGATGCACGACATAGCTCACGCCGCGCACGGTTTCGAGCGATTCGCCGTCGGCGTCGGGCAGCGTGAA
>DATEJU010000555.1:0-15560 GCA_035277805.1 Paraburkholderia sp.
CTGGGTGGCCGAAGCGGCTTCGTCGCTGGCCGGCGCGGCGGCCTGGGTGGCCGAAGCGGCGCTGGCATCCGGGGCGGCGCCGGCAACATCGCTCGCGGCCGCCACGGGCGCAGCCGTCGATGCGTTCGCCGAAAGATCGACGTACGACACGCCGCGGCACGTCACGTGCTGGAACGACGGGTCGGGCTGCAGCTTCGGATCGAACTTCCACTTGAGCTCGCCCGTCTGCGCATCGAGCGCGAAAAGCTTCTGGTGCGGCGAGCACAGATAGAGCAGATTGCCGATCTTCAGCGGCGTGACTTCATTGGTGATCTCGACCGGATCATTCGGGCCTTTCGTGTCGCCCGTGCGGAAGGTCCAGGCTACCTGCAGGTTCTTCACGTTTTCCGGCGTGATCTGCTGCAGCGGCGAATAGCGTGTGCCTTCCTGCGTGCGGCCGTAGGCGGGCCAGTCGGAAGGATCGATGCCGTCGGGGTTCGCCGCAGGCGTCGTACCCGCCGATGCGCCAAACGTGCCGTTGATCGTCTGCGGATCGTGATAGCACGCGTAGACCAGCACGCCTGCCCAGATCACGAGCGCGGCGACGAGCGCGCTCACGCCGGCCTTCTTCGCGCCTTCGAGCCGCCAGCTCACGAGCAGCAGCAGCCACACGCCGAAAGCGACCAGCACACCGGAGCGCGGCGCGAGCGCCCAGAAGTCGGGCCCCGACTCCCAGAGCGACCAGATCGCCGTGCCGACCAGCACGAGCGCATAGAGCACGAGCGCGCTGGGACTGCGCCGGTACAGCAGCCACGTCACGCCCAGCAGCACGATGCCAGTGATGACGTAGTACGCCGAGCCGCCGAGCGAGAGCAGCCATGCGCCGCCGATCAGCAGATAGAGCGCCGTGAGCGCGATAAAAACCAGCGTGATGCCGCCGATGAATCCCGGCGATGTCGACGATGCCGATTGTCTGGACATGATGATCTCAACCTTCGCTTGAGGAAGCCGCTTTCATCGCTTTTAATCAGAACACGTGCATCATGCCGATGTACGCCCCAGTCTGCGACTCGCCGGCCATCGGGCTCGTTGGCGAGCTCGAATCGCGCGGCGTGGCGAACACCGAGAAGGTGCCGTTCTTGCTGTTGTTCACGTACGCCACCGTACCGTAGAGAAACGTGCGTGCGCTCAGGTTGCAAGTGGTGCCAAGCGCATAGAGCATGGCGTGGCTCGACGGATCGTGCGCGGCATCGCCGCTGCCCTCGCCTACGTGGATATAGAAGCCCGCGGCCGTCACGGCCCAGCGCGGCGTGGCCTGGTAAGTCGCGCCGAGCCAGTAGTGGTCGGCGCTATCCGCCACGCCCACGGGCGAATCGGGCGCCGCGTAGTGCGTGTACGCCGCCTGAATCTTGAACTTCTCCACGCGCAGATTGCCGCCCACGAAATACTCGCGCGAGGCGGTGAAGATATTGGAGAGGCGGCCGTTCTGATCGCGCAACTCGTCGTAGATGCCGCGCACGTCGAAGAGCGACGAGTGATACGAGAGCATGATGCCGTCCGAGCGGCCGAACTCGCCGGGCGCCCCGCTGTTCCAGGCACCCGGCTGATTGCCGAAGGCATATTGCCCTTGCACGTCGAAGCCGTGCCAGACGGGGCTGTGATACTCGACGTTGTTGCTCGTCTGCTGCCAGTTGCGGCCGCGCACGAGCGAAGCCGACGACACTGCCTGCTGCACGAACGGATCGAATTCCCACACGCCGTCACTGTCGATGAAGAGATTGCGGCCTGCCTGCAGCTGGCCCCACGTCTCGTTCTTCAGACCGACATATGCGCGGCGTGAAAAGAGGCGTCCGCCGCCGGTGGTGCCATTCATGATTTGCAGCGCGGTTTCGAGGTCGAAGAGCGCATGAGTGCCGCCGCCCAGGTCCTCGGTGCCCTTGAGGCCGAACATGCTGGTGCCCCAGTCGCCACCTTCCGCGCTCCAGCGGCTCGAGCTACCGCCCGTGCCATTGGCGATGTGGTTCAGGTATTCAATGCCGCCGTCGACGCGGCCGTATAGCGTCACGCTCGATTGTGCCGAGGCAGCCGTGCTCGCTGCGAGCAGGACACAGGCGCCCAGTTGTTTTTTCACGTCAGCTCCCAGGTGGATTCTTCTTTCGTTGTCCGCGCCGCTCGCCAAAGGCCAGGTCACGGGGCGATTCATCCAGTACCGCTGGGCATGCTCCACGCGGCGCCCGGCGGCAATGCATCGTTCGATGCGCACCCGCCAGGGCACACTGCGTCTGGAAAATATAGCGCGTGATTGGGAAGAGTGCTTTCTTGGTGCGTTCTGGCTGGTCGCGGCGGTGCGGACTCTATCAGCCCGATATGAAAATTGCAGCGAACATGCCAGCATGGCCGATGCACGGCGCGTGACGAGATCGGTTCGTTTATTTCATTGTGCTTACATTGTTGGTGGCAGGTTCGCTGGCGGAACGCAGCGGCCAACACCCTACCGCATGTTCCGCTGATCGTCCGTGGAGCCGGCGCGGGCCTGCGAGCGCTTGCCGCCTTCACGCGCATGAAACACGGGCAGGCGCCAACCGAAATACAACGACGCCAGCCGCAGCGCCACGCAAGCCGATGTCGCGACCCACGGCGTCCAGAACGACGACCACTCCATTGCGGTGAGCCCTACCTGCAACGCCGCGCCCAGCAGCGCGGCCGACGCATAGATCTCTCGCTCGAGAATCGCGGGGACGCGCGAGAGCAGGATGTCGCGCAGCACGCCACCGCCTACGGCGCTCACCATGCCGAGCAGGATCGCCGTCTCCGCGCTGTTGGTCCAGATCCACGCCTTCTGCGCGCCCGCCACCGCGAACAGCCCGAGCCCGATCGCATCGAAGAACAACACCGGATGGCGCAGCCGCCGCACCTGCGGATAGGCAGCGATGGTGAGCGCCGCCGCCAGCAGCGACGCCGCCAGATACGCCCAGTTCGAGAGCCCGGCGGGTGGAATCGCGCCGATGCTGACATCGCGCAAGATGCCGCCGCCGCACGCCACCATGAAGGTCACCACGACGATGCCGAACAGATCGAGCCGCCGCTGGCGGGCGGCCACGGCGCCTGAGATCGCGAACGTGAAGGTGCCGACCAGATCAAGGACCGTGTACGCCGTATGGGCGTTCATATGCGCGCTCACGTGCGCGCCCAGTGCTGCACTCACGCTGCCTCGCTTTCCTGTCGGGTTTTGCGGTCGTTGGTATGTTTGCTTGCTTGAAGCTCGCCTTGAGGCATGGGTAACTCCTTGTTGCTGGCGTATGGCGCTACAGCGGGCATTGGTTGGGCGCAGGGTTTGCGCGGCGCGTTTGCATCCGCTCCTGGGAAACGGTCAGGTCAGGTTGCGCCAGCGGCGCTTTCCAGCAGACTATCCGAAAGTTTTTCCAGCAGGCGGTCGAGCGTCTTGCGCTCGCCGGGCGTGAGCGCGGCCGAAAGATCGGCTTCGAGCGCCGCCCCCGCCTTCGCCGCCGCCTGCGCGACCTTGACGCCTTCGGGCGTGCCGCTCAGCGCGACGCTGCGGCGGTCTTGCTCATGCGTGTCGCGGCCGATCAGCCCGCGTGCCTCCAGTTCGGCCAGCGTCTTCGAGAGCAGGGTTTTTTCGATCACCGCGCGCTGCGAAACGGCTTTCGGCGTGATGCCGGTCTCGGCGCAAACGAGCCGCAGCACGCGCAGCGCGCGCACGTCGAGGCCCCAGCGCTCGCGGTAGACCGCGTTGGCGCGCTCGCTCAAGAGCGCGCTAGCGAGATCGAGCCTGAAGGTGAGAAATCCGGAATAGAGACGGGTGGACAAGCGCGCACTCCCATGGCGGGCGCCGGCAGAACCGGCGGCGCATGGGAGTATAGTGACTTAGTTGAAAATTTCAACTATTTTCGCGGGAGGCGATGCTCTGCCGATTGCGGCTCACTTCTGGATGGGATTCATGCCAAGCCGACTTGAGCCCTTGCATCGCAGCAACGCGTGCGCGCCCAGGCCGAACAGCAACCCCCAAAAGGCCGCGCCCAAACCGAACAGCGACATGCCGGACGCCGACACAATGAAAGTGACCAGCGCGGCGTCACGCTCGCCGGCATCGGCCATCGACGCCGCCAGGGCACTCGCGATAGTCGGGAACAGCGCAAGGCCGGCGAGCGCCGCAATGAGTTCCCGGGGCAGCATCGCGAATAGCGAGAGCACCGTTGCCGCGATGGCGCCGAGTCCGATATACAGCACGCCGCCCGATACGCCGGCGATGTAGCGCTTCTTTGGATCGTCATGGGCCTCGTGGCCCGTGCAAATCGCCGCGGTGATGGCGGCCAGATTCAGGCCATGGCAGCCAAACGGCGCGAGCAACGCGGAGGCCGCGGACGACCATGCAATGACCGGCCCCGCAGCGGGTTGCGTGTAGCCAGCGTTGCGCATCACCGCCATGCCGGGCACCCACTGCCCCGTGAGCGCCACCACGACCAACGGCAACGAGATGTTGACGATCGCCTGCCAGTCGAAGCGCGGCGTGGTCCAGGCCGGGCTGGTCAGTTGCAGTGATGGCGCCTGACCGGTGAGCTTGCCTCCGGCCACCGAGATCAACGCACCCACGATGAGCACACCGACCACGGCATAGCGCGGGAACGCGCGGCGGCCGATAAAAAACGCAATGAACATCGCGCCGACCAGCACCGGCTGCGCGGGCAGCACGACGAACAGCTTCGCAGTAAAGCCAAACAGGATGCCGGCGAGCATCGCCGCCGAAATGCCCGCTGGCAGCCGGGAAACGATTTTGTCGAACGTTCCGGTGATGCCCACGAGGAAAATCACGAGGCTTGCCGCGAGATACGCGCCGACTGCGGCCGCATAATCGACCGTGGGCAGCAGGGAAATCAGCAACGCCGATCCCGGTGCCGACCATGCGATGACGACCGGCACCTTGTAGCGTAACGACAGCACGATGCCGAGCACGCCGGAGCCCACCGCGATCGTCCAGACCCACGATTCCAGCAGTGCATGGGGCAAGCCTTGCGCCGCCTGGAACACGATGACGAGCGGCCCCGCGAACGAGATCAGCGTGGCGATACACCCGGCGAGCATGGCCGGCGGCGAGCAATCCTTGACCAACTGGCGCAAAGCGTCCATGGGTCAGCCGTTGTCGCCGCCCGCGACCGGCAACACGGCGCCGGTGATGTAGCTGGCCTCGTCCGATGCGAGAAAGAGGATCGGAGCGATCTGTTCGTCGAGCGTGCCGTAGCGCTTGAAGAACGTCGATTCGGTAACCTGCTTGACCGCTTCGCTCATCCAGACCTGTTCCCGCTCGCTGTCGCCCGCCGCGTTGCGCGGAACGCGGCGCGGCGGCGCGCTGGTGCCGCCCGGCGCGCTGGCGACCACGCGAATATTGTGCTCTGCGTATTCCATCGCCAGCGCCTGCGTGAGCGCATTGACCCCGCCCTTGGCCGCCGAGTACGGCACGCGACGAATGCCGCGCGTGGCGTTCGACGATATGTTGACGATGGTGCCGCCGCCCCGCGCGAGCAGATGCGGCAGCACCGCGTGGCACGTGTACAGCGTGGGCATGAGCGAGCGGCGGATTTCCGCATCGATCTGCGCCGGTTCGAATTCGGCGAACGGGCGCATGCGAATCGCGCCGCCCACGCCGTTGATCAGAATGTCGATGCCGCCAAACTTCCCGGCGGCGAACGCCATGGCCGCCTGCGCGCCCTCGTACGTCTCCAGATCGGCGACGAATCCCGCGGTGTCGGCGCCCTTCGCTTCCGCGGCAACCTCGGAAACGAAATCCGCGCGATCGACCAGCAGCACTTTGCCGCCCTCGGCGGCCGCGCGCAGCGCCACGCCACGGCCAATGCCCTGCGCGGCGCCGGTCACGACGATGACCTTGCCTGAGAATCGTTGCATGTTCAAGCCGCCTTCGCCGGTGCGTTAGGAGTGAACTTCTCGTAGTGGAAGCTGTTCGGCTTCACGCCCTCGTCGTCGAAATACTTGCGCACGGCATCGACCATCGGCGGCGGGCCGCACAGATACACGTCGACGTCGCCGTCGTTCAACGCATTCGCCGGAATGTGCTGCGTCACCCAGCCCTTGCGCGGATGAGCCGATTCCGCTTCCGCCACGACGGTGGCAAAGCTGAAATTCGGCAGCTTCGCGGTATATGCCTCGATTTCTTCCACCTGCACGAGATCCAGATCGCGAGTGACGCCGTAGATCAGATGCACCTTCTGCTGCGAATTCGTGCGCACCAGCACTTCGAGCATCGAAAGGAACGGCGCGAGCCCCGTGCCGCCTGCGAGGAACAGCAATGGCCGCTGCACGTCGCGCAGATAGAAGCTGCCGAGCGGGCCATGCAGTTCCAGCTTTTCGCCCGGTTGTGCGGCCTCCAGCCAGGTGCTCATCACGCCGCCGGGAATCTTCTTGATGAGGAAGCTGATTTTCGCTTCGCCCGGCGCCGATGAGAAGGAATACGAACGATGCTGCCCGCTGCCGGGCACGTCGATATTCACATATTGACCAGGCAGGAAGACCGGCGCGTTCGCATCCACGTCCATTTCAAGCACGACGGCTGCATCGTTGTGCTGCTCGACTTTCGACACGGTGGCGGCGAATTTGCTGTGCCCGGTCTTGCACGCCGTAGACGATGTCGGGACCGCGATCACGCAATCGCTTTGCGGCACCATCTGGCAAGTGAGCACGAGGCCGCCGTTCTTTTCGTCTTCGGTCAGCGCGTCGTCGATGTAGTCGTTGCCGAGATCGTAGCGTCCGCTTTCCGCACGGCATTTGCAGGTGCCGCATACGCCATCGGAGCAATCCATCGGCAGATTGATCCTGGCGCGAAAGGCAGCGTCGAGGACCTTCTCACCCGCTTTACAGTCGATGAAACGGGTCACGCCGTCTTCGAAATTCAATGCAACTTTGAAACTGGACATGGGAACCTCCTCCGCTGCCTCTGATACCTTTCTGGCTCGACGTCACACGTGGTAGACGTCGAGAACCTGCCGGATGTAGTCGTTCTTCAGCACGATCTTCTTGTATGCAATCAACAAGTCGCCGCCGGCCTTACGCAAGGTCACGAACATCGTGCCGAAGTATTGGTCGTTCACCCGGTAACGGTGGCTGAGGGTGTGAAAGTTGTAGCGCACGTCCACTTCCTCTGCGCGCTCGGCCAGCACTTCCACGTTCGTGACGTTGTGGCTGGTGCGCGGCTCAGGCGTCGAAGCGCCGCTGCGCTCGGTCTTGATGCGAAACACGCGATCCTCGAGCCCGCCTTTGTCCGGGTAGTACATCAGCGAGATCTGGCTCTCGTGGTCGTCGGTCAACTGGTCGTCGTCGTCCCATGCCGGCATCCAGTAGGTGACGTCATCGGCATAGCAGGCCAGCCATTCGTCCCATTGGCGGTCGTCGAGCAGGCGCGCTTCGCGGTAAAGCGCGGCGCAGATTTTCTGATAATCGAAGCTCATGCCGGCGCCCCTTCCTGTTCCTTTTTCAGCGCGTCACGCATCACGCGCACCCAGTATTCGTGCTGACACACGAACAAGCCTTCGTCTTCGCTGCGCTCGCCCGAAATGAGCGGCTTCAGCCCCATCTTCTTCGCGTTCTCGTCCGGGCCTTCGACCCACAACGGCGCACCGCGCGACAGGTCGTTCCACATCGCCGTGATACCGGCGTAGCCGTTCTGGCAGGCGCGGAACTCTTCCAGATCGTCGGCGGTGCCCATGCCGGAGACGTTGAAGAAGTCTTCGTACTGGCGAATGCGCGTCGCGCGGTCAGCGGCGCTCTCGCCCTTCGGCGCGAAGCAGAAGATGGAGACTTCGGTCTTGTCGACGCTGATCGGCCGCACCACGCGAATCTGCGTGCTGAACTGATCCATCAGGAACACATTCGGATACAGGCAGAGGTTGCGCGTCTGGTTGACGATGAAGTCCGCCTTCACCTCGCCCACGCGCGCCTTGATTTCATCGCGCTGCCGATAGACCGGCCGCACTTCGGGGTTCATCGTCTGGGTCCACAGCAGGATGTGGCCATGCTCGAAGCCGTAGACGCCGGCCACCGACTTGCTCCAGCTGTTCGCATCCACGGCCTGCGTGCCGTCTTCCTTGCGGCGCCCCATCGTGGCGGCGTAATTCCAGTGAACGGTGCTGACGTGGTAGCCATCGCAGCCGTTCTCCATCTGCATCTTCCAGTTGCCTTCATAGACGTACGAGGAATTGCCGCGCAGCACTTCGAGACCTTCCGGCGCCTGGTCGACGATCTGGTCGATGATCACCCGCGCTTCGCCCAGGTAGTCTTCCAGCGGCCCGACATCGGCATTGAGGCAGCCGAAGAGGAACCCGCGATAGTTCTGAAAGCGTGCGACTTTCTTCAGGTCGTGCGATCCCCCGGTATTGAATTGCACGGGATATTCGGTGGTCTTCTCGTCTTTTACTTTCAGCAGCTTGCCGGTATTGGAGAAGGTCCAGCCGTGGAACGGGCACGTGAAGCTGCCCTTGTTGCCGTGCTTGCGCCGGCACAGCATCGCGCCTTTGTGCGCGCAGGCATTGATGACGGCACGCAGCTCGCCCGTCTTGTCGCGCGTGATGACCACGGGCTGGCGGCCCATCCACGTGGTGTAGTAATCGTTGTTGTCCGGAACCTGGCTCTCGTGCGCGAGATACACCCAGTTGTTCTCGAAGATGTGCTTCATCTCCAGTTCGAACAATTCGGCGTTGGTGAAGATGTCGCGGCGGCAACGGAATACTCCGGCCTCCTTATCATCCTGCACCGCGGTGGCGAGCAGGTGATCCAGTTCGTGGGCGTGGTCGTTAATGGCGGACATGTTTCCTCTCCGTAGACGCGAGCTGGCCCCTGCACAGAATTCGCGCATCGGTATCGAATGAGTCTTGCGGGGATCCCGCTATGGCAGCGGCGCTACCAGGCTGGCGCCATAGCGGAACGTTGCGGGCGATTACGCCGTGGCTGAAGCGCGCGGGCGATTGACGAGCTGGTTGTCCTTGCCCTGCACCAGCGAGGTCAGAGCGAAGTCGAACTCGATGTCCTTGTACGTGTCGGCCTTCAGGCCCAACGCCGTACCGCCGGTCTTTTCCACGACATGAGGAATCAATTCCTCGCGGGTGGCGTAGGCGAAGTCGTCCCAGATCAGCGGATCGCCTTCGAGATTGAATTGCGTCGTGAGCTTGCGGTGGCTGTCGCTGGTGACGAAAAAATGCACGTGCGCCGGGCGGTTGCCATGGCGGGCAATTTCATCGAGCAGTTGCTGGGTCGCGCCCTGGGGAGGACAGCCATAGCCCACCGGCATCAGCGTGCGGAATTCGTACTTGCCGTCGGCACCGGTCTTCACCGCGCCGCGCAGGTTGAAATCGCTCTGCGCGCCCGTCGGGTCGAAGTGCGAGTAAAAACCCTTCGAATTGGCATGCCAGCATTCGACCAGAGCGCCGGCAACCGGCTTGCCATCCGGGCCGGTCACCGTGCCGTGAATGACGAGCGGGCCCGCTTGCGCGTCGGCGTCGAGGTCGATCTTCGACACGCCATCGCGCACGGGCGCGCCAGCCACGTACAGCGGGCCTTCGATGGTGCGCGGCGTGCCGCCTTCGATACCGACCGCCTTGTCCGCGGCGTCCATGCGGATGTCGAGATACTTCTCCAGACCGAGGCCGGCGGCGAGGAGCGCCGCTTCGCCGTCCTTGCCGAGCTTGTTCAGATAATTGATGCCTGCCCAGACTTCATCGGGCGTGATGTCGAGATCGTCGATGGCTTTGAACAGATCGCCCAGCAGACGATTGAGAATCTGCTTGAAGCGGGGATTGCCGTTCGCGCCGCCGAGATTGGTGGCTGCTTTCAGCAGATCCTGGACTTCCTTGGTGTCGAATACCTTCGCGCTCATGGCTACTGTCTCCACTTCGTTATCTGCGGGGAAAATGTCTCGGGTCCTTCTCGCCGCTACAAACCGGAGTTCTCATGCTCCGAAGGTATAATGAATTGCGGCGATTGCTGTGAGAGAAGCATAGTTGGGCCACAACAGCTGCGTCCAACACTGATTTAGTATCAGGACCATATCCGGCAGGTATGAACATGGAGCTGAGACACCTGCGCTACTTCGTGGCCGTGGCCGAAGAGCGCAATTTCACGCGCGCCGCGCAACGGCTGCACATCGCACAACCGCCGCTTTCGCGGCAGATCCAGCAGCTCGAAGAGATGCTGGGCGTGCAACTCTTCGAGCGCGACTCGCGCCCGCTCAAACTCACCGACACCGGCCGCTTCTTCTATCAGCACGCGGTGCAACTGCTCGCGCAGACGGCCGAGCTCGAGTCCATGACGCGGCGCGTGGGCAAGATCGAGCGCAGTCTTTCGGTGGGTTTCGTCGGCTCGACGCTTTACGGCATGCTGCCGAAAATCATCCGGCGCTATCGTCAGGAGAATGGCGAAGTCGAATTGAGCCTGCTCGAAATGACGACGATGGAGCAGATCAAGGCGCTCAAGGAAGGCCGCATCGACGTGGGGTTCGGGCGCATTCGTCTGGAGGATCCGAGCATTCGCCGCGTGGTACTGCGCGAAGAGCGCCTGATCGTTGCGCTGCCGCTCGGGCATCCGCTCATCGACGCCAGCGAGGCGCTGTCGCTGCACGAGCTCGTCAGCGAGACCCTTATCATCTACCCGAAGCACCCGCGCCCCAGTTACGCCGACCAGGTGCTCGCGGCGTTTCACGATCGCGCGCTCGAACCGCAGCATCTTTACGAGGCGCGCGAACTGCAGATCGCGCTCGGCCTCGTGGCGGCGGGCGAAGGCATTTCGATCGTGCCGAGCAGCGTCTATGGCCTCAAGCGCGACGACGTCGCCTACAAGGACCTCGACGACGCGAAGCTCGTCTCGCCCATCATCATGAGTACGCGCATGCTCGACGAATCCGAGGACGTGCGCCGCATGCTCGAGCTCATCTACGTGCTCTACGAAGAGGGAAAGATGGAGCACCTCGCGCCGCCGGAGCGTTAAGCCAGCACGCATACGCCGACGACACCATACCCGGCGAGTATCGATTCAGACATTTTCGGTGTTGGACATGCCGCCCGAACGGCCTGCATACTCGGCTCAAATCACTTGACCCAATCTGCCAGGTATGAACGCAACCGTAAGCTCCATTGAAGCGATCCTCGTGGATCTGCCGACCATTCGCGCCCACCAGCTCGCGATGGCCACCATGCAGCAGCAGACGCTCGTCGTGGTCAGATTGCGCTGCAGCGACGGTATCGAAGGCATTGGCGAGGCCACCACCATCGGCGGCCTCTCGTATGGCGACGAAAGCCCCGAAGGCATCAAGCTCACCATCGACGCCTATCTCGCATCCGCACTAAAAGGTGTGGACGCAACCAATATTCACGCGGCCATGGCGCGGCTCGAAAAGATCGCGCGCGGCAACCGCTTCGCGAAGTGCGCGCTGGAAACGGCGCTGCTCGACGCGCAGGGCAAGCGCCTGGGCGTCTCGCTTGCCACGCTGCTGGGCGGCGCGGTGCGCACCGAATTGCCCACGCTGTGGACGCTCGCGAGCGGCGACACGCAGCGCGATATCGAGGAAGCCGAGCGCTGGCTCGCCGAGCGCCGCCACGACACATTCAAGCTCAAGATCGGCCGGCGCAGCGTGCGCGAAGACGTGGCGCATGTTTCGGCCATCAAGCGCGCCCTGGGCGAGCGGGCGCGCGTGACCGTGGACGTCAATCAGGCGTGGAACGAAGCCGAGGCCGCAACCGGCATCGCCATGCTCGAAGCGGCCGGCATCGACCTGGTCGAGCAGCCGGTGCCGCGCGAGCAGCGCGCGGCGCTCGCGCGTCTTGCCGCGCGTTTCGTCGTGCCGATCATGGCCGACGAAACGCTGATGGGGCCCGAGGACGCCATCGACCTCGTGCGCGGTGCGTGCGCCGACGTGTTCGCGCTGAAGATCATGAAATCGGGCGGCCTCTACGGCACGCTGCGCACCGCCGCCGTGGGCGACGCGGGCGGCATGGCGCTCTACGGCGGCACGATGCTCGAAGGCAGCGTGGGCACGCTCGCGGCGGCGCACTGCTTCGCGACGCTGCCACGGCTCGCGTGGGGCACGGAGTTGTTCGGGCCATTGCTCGTGAAGGACGACATCGTGGTCGAGCGGCCCGCGTATCGCGACTTCTGCCTGCATCTGCCGGAAGGCCCCGGCCTTGGCGTCGCGCTCGACGAGGACAAGCTCGCGCATTACCGGCGCGACAAGCCGCGCATGAGCGTTTCGGCTTCCTGATTATTTAAATCCACCGAGGAAAGAACATGCTGTTTCTGGTACGTATGGATGTGCACATTCCCGGCGATCTGCCCGCCGCGCAAGCCGAGGAAATCAAGGCTCGCGAGAAGGCCTACTCGCAGGATCTGCAACGGCAAGGCAAATGGCAGGCGCTCTATCGCATCGTGGGCGAATATGCGAACTACAGCGTCTTCGACGTGGAATCGAACGACGAGCTGCACACGCTGCTTTCCGGGCTGCCGCTCTTCCCGTACATGACGATGCACGTCACGCCGCTCGCGAAGCATCCCTCCTCCATCCGCTGATAGCCCCTTTCGCCGCGCGCGTGCAGCTTCACGAGCGCGGCTACGAAGGTGGCTATGAAAGTGGCTATGAAGCGAGCCGCTGCGCGGAAAAGCGCAGCCCATCGAACAGCTTCGCGGCCACGCGCTCCGGAAAGCCCTCCGGCAAGGTCGCGGCAACTTCGTCGATGACTGCCGGCGTGCGCGCGACGAGGCGCTCGACGATCGGCGCGGCATTGGCCCCGTAGTGGCACAGTTGCGCGGTGGCATCGAAATGGGCGCGCTTCACGTCGCGCATGCGGTAGTGCCGGCCCTTGCCCCACACCGCCATTGCCAGCGTGGCCTTGTGCCACGACCATTGATTGCCGCCGTCGCCCTCCACGGGCCAGATCGACATGACATCGTAGAGCGGCGCGAGTTGAAAGCGTCCGCCCGGCAAGAGGCGCAGGCTGAAATTCTTCGCGTGGCCATCGGGCGCGGCCAGCATCCAGTAGACGATTTGCGCGGTGAGAAAGGTTTCGATGTCTTCACGCGCGGCTTGCGATTGCCGCAAGAGGTCCGCAATCTCGCGTACGCCCGGGCCACCCTGGGATTCGTACTTGAAGTGTGGCGGAACGGCAAGCGCCTGGCAAAAGTCCTCCTGCGGCAAGCGCAGCAGCGCACCGCTGCGCGAGACGGCGCGATCGAAGCGCTCGACGGCCAGCACTTTCTGCGCGCCGAACGTGACGATGCGCGCCGACGAAACCGGCAATCCATAGGCCTTGAGCAAGGCAAGGCATAGCCACTCGTTCTCCACCGAGGTGTGAAAGTCCACCTGGCGATGGCCGATCAGGCCAAGCGGCAGCTTGAGGATGTGCGTGGTGGGCGTGGCGCCGTGCGGCAGATGCCAGCGGCCCTCGTGATGGAGCAGCGCGGTCTTTTCCTGCGCACCCGCGAGCGAGATGCGCAACTCTTCGTCGGGGTTGCCCGTGCCGCCCGGCAGCGCGCCCGAGGTTTCGAGCAGGAGCCGCTCGATGGCGGCATCGTCGAGCGGCGTGCTCTCGATGTGTTCGATGCGCTCGGGTGTCTCGTCCTCGCCCAGCAATTGCACGGCGCCCACGCAATCGCGACCGATCGCCTTGAGCAGATCGAACGCGCCGAGCGAGTCGGTGCTGAAGCGCGCCGCGATGCGCCGGCGAATCTGCGTGCTGTCGGGCAGCAGATTGTCGAAGTAGTTATAGACGCGCGCGCCGCGCAGCGGCCGCTCGCCCACGCCGAACGGCAGCGAGAGCGAAAGCGGCCGCCCCGCCGCCGAAGCCTTCCAGGCGGGGTCGTAGCGCAGCTCGGTCTCGCCCATTGGGGGCAGCGTCCACGTGCCGACGCGCTCGCCGTTGGCCCAGATCGATAGCGTGCGCGAATGCGATTTGCGCCCCATCGCCTACCACTCCGGCTGGTCTTCGCGCGCTTCGTAGAGCTCGCCCCGGTCGCGCGACTGCACGCACAGTTCGAGCTCGTAGAGTGCGAACAGCGCGAGCATCTGGTTGAGCGAGATGCTCGCCGTGCCGGTGGTTTCGAGCGCGGACAGGCGCGGCTGCCCAATGCCGAGCGATGCGGCCGCCTGGGCCTGGGTCATGCCGCACGCCTTTCTGGCCGACTGCAGGATCTCGGCGAGCCCCGTCGGCGTATGGACGATGATCTTCATGGGATATTCCTGTGAAGCATAAAACGATTATATGCTTGCAGGCGATATCCTATCAATATCGCTTAAAAGCATAAACAGGAAATATCATCATAGCCGATATTGCAGTGATCTACGTCAAACCGCACGCGGCTCGTCGGCAGCTACCAGCAGCAGAACGTCACCGTAACAATCCTCGCCGTGTATCACGGTGCCACCCTGCCCGCCTCGCGCGATGCGCCACAGCAACAAGCGGCGCACGCAGGCGGCATCACCGAGCACCAGCGGACACCGGCAGGCAGAACCGGCAGGCGACCCGAGCGGGGAAATCGTTTTTCGCCCTACACTGCAAGGCATCGGCCGTGAGCCGCGTCAGCCGGCTCCGGCCCTCGTTTCATGCCTGCAAGGAGTGCCGCCATGCACACGAAAATCGTGAAGATTCCCGGCCCGGACCATCCCATCACGATCGAGTCCAGCCCGTTGCGTGTGGTGGTGAAGGTCGCGGGCAAGACCGTCGCCGACACGCGCCGGGCGCTGATGCTGCGCGAGGCGAACTACCCGGCGGTGTTCTACGTGCCGCGCGAAGACGTCGACATGTCGCTGCTCGAGCGTACGGACCATGCCACGTATTGCCCTTACAAGGGCAACTGCAGCTACTACTCGATCGTGCCGGGCGGCGAGCGCTCGATCAACGCGGTGTGGACCTACGAGTCGCCGCATGACGCGGTCGCGCAAATCAAGGACCATCTGGCCTTCTATCACGACCGGGTGGACTCCATCGAAGAACTGGACGCCTGACCCAGCCAACGCGGCGCCCGCGCATGGGGCATCAACGTGTCCTCGAGGTCTTTTGTGCTGCGGGCACGCCGATCAGCAATGCCATACCGCTCACCGCCAGCAGCGCGGCGAGGACGTACAGCGCGTTGTCCATGCTGCCCGTGTGCGTCTTGATGAGCCCGATCGCCCACGGACTCACGATGCCGCTCGTAATGCCGATACTGCTGATGAGCGCGATACCCGCGGCCGCCGCCTTGCCCGTGAGGTAGGCGGGCGGCACGGCCCAGAAGATCGGCAGCGCGGCGAAGATCAGCACGGCGGCCACGGACAGAATGGCCATCATCGCGGCAAAGCTCGCCAGATGCAGCGTGAGCAAGGAAAGCGCAATGCCGCCGCCGATGGTGCACGCCGCGAAATGCCAGCGGCGCTCGCCGCGCCGGTCGGAGCGGCGGGCGATCAGCATCAGGCCCACCGCCCCTACTGCGTTCGGAATCACGGTGTAGAGGCTGATCGCCAGCACGTCATGCACGCCGAAGTCGCGGATCATCAGCGGCATCCAGAAGTTGAGCGTGAGCGATGCGCAGGTCAGCGAAAA
>DATEJU010000556.1:0-3408 GCA_035277805.1 Paraburkholderia sp.
GCTCTGCGTGAGCAGGTTGCCGTCCTGGTCGACCACGGTGACGTTGCGCACCGGCAGGTTGGGCACGGCCGCGGCCACCATATGCGTGATGGCGGCCACCTGGCCGTCGTCGAGCACGCGGCCCGGGTACATGTTCACGAGCACCGAGGCCGTGGGCGCCTCGCGCTCGCGCACGAACACCGAAGGCTTCGGAATGGCCAGATGCACGCGCGCGGACTTCACGCTCTGGATCGACTGGATCGTTTGCTCGAGCTCGCCTTCGAGCGCGCGCTGGTAGTTCACCTGCTCGGCGAACTGGCTGATGCCGAACTTCTGGTTGTCCATCAGCTCGAAGCCCACCGAGCCGCTCTTGGGCAGGCCCTGCTGCGCGAGGCGCAGACGCATTTCGCCCACCTGGTCGGACGGCACGAGGATCGCGCCGCCGCCATCCGAGAGCTTGTAGGGCACGTTGGCGGCTTGCAGCGCCGTGATGATGGCGCCGCCGTCGCGGTCCGAGAGGTTGCTGTAGAGCACCTTGTAGTCGGGCGCGCGCGACCACAGGATCAGGCCCGCGACCACGGCGACGAGCACCGCCACGGCGACGATGAGCGGCGCGCGCGGGTTGCCGCGCACCTTGCCCAGCGACGAAAGCGAACCCAGGCGCTGCGCAAAGCCGCCGCCCAGGTCCTCCGCGGCGCCGCCTGCCGCGCCGGCCGTGGCCGCACCCGTGGCGGCCCCGCTCGTGGCGAGGCCCACGCGGGCGTCGGGGTTGATCAAAGAGTTGGCAGACGAATCCATGCGACGGGTTTCTCCGGGAGACTTGCTGTCCCGCGGCGCGGCACGCGCGCGACGGAAACTTTCACGACAGCGATTATCCGAGAGCCGTGGCAAGCCGATTGCGCGAATAGAGCCGGGTTTTCCCCCTAGTTTCGGGGCTGCCCGAAATGGCGAATTGCTATGCTCCTCACCAGATTCGGCGCTCTGTATGCGCGCCGGGTTCGCCGGGCGGCGGCAACCGCCCTCGCGCTACCCCCTTACTCGTGGAGCAAACATGACCGTGCCAGTCAACCCACTCACGTCGGCCCTTGCGCAGATGCAGTCAATGGCCACGCAGGCGGCGAACGGTTCCGCCGCTGCGGCCGACGGCGGCTCGGGCGCGGCCACCGCGGGCGGCTTCGCCGCAGCGCTCAAGGCGTCTATCGACAAGATCAGCGGCGACCAGCAAAAAGCCGTCGGCGAGTCGCAGGCGTTCGAGCTCGGCGCTGGCAACGTTTCGCTCAACGACGTCATGGTCGACATGCAGAAGGCCAACATCGGCTTCCAGTTCGGTTTGCAGGTGCGCAACAAGCTGGTTTCGGCCTACACCGACATCATGCAGATCCAGGTCTAGCGGACGGAATCCGGTTCCGGATCCGCGAGGCATGCCTCGCATCTCGCGCCTGCGACAGGGCGGCGCCATGCGTTTGCCCGTCAAAGTGCATTAAAGCTTCTCCCGTGCTGTTCCGATAACACGGCTAGAACCGGCTCGCGCCACGAGGCGCATCGAGCCGGATGCACCGTATCCATAGCCGCACGTTCGAAGGAGAAGCGCCGATGTTTTCCCCTGCACAGTCTGGAGCCAACGCTTATGCACGCGTGGGTGTCGAAACAGGGGTCATGGGCGCGAGTCCGCACAAGCTGATCGCGCTCCTCTACGAAGGCGCGCGCAAGGCGATCGCACAGGCCCGCATGCATTTGCAGATGGGCAATGTGGGGCCACGCGGGGAGGCGATCGGCAAGGCCATCCGGATTGTCGAAAGCGGGCTTCAGCTGGCGTTGAACGTCGAGGCGGGCGGAGAAATCGCGCAGGGCCTGAACGCACTTTACGGTTATATGACGCAACGCCTGCTCGAAGCGAACATTCAACAGAGCGAGTCCATGCTGGTCGAAGTCGACGGCCTGCTGGCAACGCTCGAGGAAGCCTGGTTGGGGATTGCGCCGGAAGTGGAGCGGATGGCGAGAGAGTCGTCCGCGCCTGTGTCTGGCTCATTGACGAGATGAGTTCGAAAGCAGACTACTTTGCCCGCTACGAGGCGATTGCGGCAGTCTCGGCGCAGATGCTGCGCGCCGCGCGCGGCGCACACTGGAACGAGTTGATCGGACTCCAGGAGGAATACCGGCGCCTCGTCGACGCGCTGAAGAACGCCGATTTCGGCATGCGGCTCACCGCCTCCGAGCGGACGCGCAAGTACGAGCTGATCCGGCAGATCCTCGCCGACGACGCCGCGATCCGCGACCTCGCGAGTCCGTGCATGGCGCGCCTTTCGGCGCTCTTTCACGGCACCGCGCAGCCGGCGCGGGTGCTGCAGGAGCTGTACGGCGCGCGGTAGGGGCGTGGCCCGAACCAGCAAGCAATCTGACCGCGCCGCGCAGCCGCATGGGCCGCGCGGCGCTTAACCGGGCCCGCGCGGGCCACGCTCCGCATGAACGGAATCGATACGAGCGCTGCGGCGCTGCTCGCGAGCCGCATAGGCGCGCTGGGCCCGACCGGCTCCCAGGGCAGCGCGGGTGCCGCGCAGACGGGCGTTTCCGCGCTTGCGGGCAGCGTCGCCGCGCTGGCCGATCCGCAGAGCGCCGGCTCGCCCCAGGCGTCGGCGCAGACGGTGCTCTCCGCGGTAGCGCTCGCGCTCGACGCGATCATCCGCTCGGGTGGCGAGGCCACGCCCGCCGTGCTCGGACGCGCGCCGCTCTGGGCCGATCCGGGCGCTGCCGGCAATGCATCTTTGGGCGACGCCGGCTCGCTGCCGCTGCCGGGTCTCTTGAATTCCGCCGGCCAGGCGGGAGCCGCAGCCGCAGCCGAGGCCCAGACGCTGGAAGCCGCGCTGCTCGCCGACCTGGAGGCCGCGACGACAGGGGCGACGCAAGCCGGACTGGCGGACGGCGCGCAAAGCACCGATGGCGCTGCCGGCGCAGGTCGCGCGAACGGTGCAAATGGAGCAAGCGGAGCAAGCGGCGGCGCCGCATCCACGCCGCAAGGCGCACAGGCCGCCCAGGGGGCGGCACTTGGCGCGCAATCCGGCCCGGTCGCCGTGCTTGCCGCCACGCTCGCGCAGACGGTGGCGTCGAGCGGCCTCTTCTACGAATCCCATCTCGCTCAATGGCTGCGCGGCCAGCGCACGCCCGGCGCGCTCGCCGACGAACCGCAGAACCGCCTGACCGGCGGCGGCACGCAGTTGCCGCTCGACTGGGGCCACGCCGCCGCCGACATCGACGATGTGCTGTGGACCGATCTGCCCGGTGGCGCGCAGCAGGGTGCGCGCGCGGCCAGTACGGCGAACGCCGCGGGAAGCCCGACGGGAAATACGGCGGCCTCGGGCGCGCGCGGCGAAGCCAATGCCGCCGCGCTTGCCCAGGATGCCGCCCGTGCAGGCGACAGCGCAGCGGCGCTCG
>DATEJU010000557.1:0-6739 GCA_035277805.1 Paraburkholderia sp.
TCTCGCGCTTCTCGCTCGACACCACCGAAGAAGGCTATGCACTCGGCTACGAATTCGACATCGTGCTGCGCGGCCCGAACCAGACTCCCATGGAGCGTTGATCATGGCACTCAAAGAAACGCCTTCGCAAACCGTCGGCCCATACTTCGCCTACGGTCTGTGCCCGCAGCAATACGATTTCGATTTCAAGAGCCTTTTCACGCCCGAGATGGCCGACCCGCAGACGCCCGGCGAGCACATCACGCTGATTGGGCGCGTGATCGACGGTGACGGCAAACCGGTCTTCGACGCCATGCTGGAGTTCTCGCAGGTCGACGCGAACGGCCAGTACCCGGCGTCGCGCGCACAACAGGCCGAAACTGGCTTTCGCGGCTTCGCACGCGTAGGCACCGGCACGGATCCGGAGCAGCGCTTCATTGTGCGCACGGTGAAACCGGGCCGCGAGCAGGCAGACGAAGCTCCCCACATCAACATGATCGTCATGATGCGCGGCATGCTCACGCACACGTTCACGCGCATCTATTTCGACGACGAAGCCGCTGCGAATGCCGCCGACCCGGTGCTCGCCTCGGTGCCCGAAGCGCGCCGCAACACGCTGGTCGCGCGCCGCAGCGAGCAGGCGGGAAGCATCGTCTATCACTTCGACATCTGCATGCAGGGCGAACGCGAAACGGTGTTCTTCGATCTGTGATGAGAGGCGGCGCGACGCAGCATTTTGCCGGTCCAACAACTACGGTTCCGTCACGCGCCGACTTTCACGAAGCTTTCATGAACGAACCCTAAGATCGCAACGGCTGCGATCTGATCGCGGAACTCCGAGTTGTACCTTGACGAAGCCTGCCTCGAGCAGGCTTCTTTTTTACTCTTCAAACCGCGTCAGCCGAGCGGGCGCACGCCGATCAACAGGCCGTGCAGCCAGAACGCGAACACGGCCCACGCAACCAGCCCGACCACGACGACCATCGCATCGCGCGGCAACGTACCCGGCGCATAGACAACACCTGCCTCGTGATCGCGCCGCCGATCCGCGCGCAGCTTGAGCAGTGCCCAGATGAGCAGCGCGGCAAACAGGACGATGGCGTGAAGCGTGCCATTGGCGAGCAGGTGCGCGAACGCCCAGAGCGCCACGCCGCTCATGAACGGCTGGCCCAGCGCGAGCTTGATGTGATTGCCGGGCACGTAGGCGGCCGCGATCATCACGAAGGCGATCGCGGTCAGGAGCGCAGTGACGTGCGCCATGCCGAATGGCGGCAGCCAGATCGGCACAGGATAGCGTCGCGCGAGCCCGTAGCCCCAGGCGATGAGCGCGATGCCGAGAATCGAGAACAGCCCGAAGAAGCCGCGCCAGGCAGGCATGCCGAAGCGCTCGATCTGCGCCTCGCGCCACGGCGCGGCCACGACGCGAATCGAATGCATGGCAATGAAGATTGCGAGACCCACTACCAGTAACGCCATATTCGCCCCCCTGGACACGGCATAAGCGCAATGACCGGTATTGTTACGCAGCCGCAAAGCATGGCCAACTGGCAAGATCAACGATCTTCCGACAAATATGCGCTTAAACGGCTTATGGTCAAACTGGAACAGGCGGATGCGAAGCGCCATTCATTAAATGGGCAATATCCACCGAAAGGTATTTTTAAAACGACACTGAAATATAGCCGAAACGACTAAAGCAGCCAAACAGACAATCCACGCAATCAGGAAGGGTCCCGTGCGTCGCACACGACCTCGCACGCGAGCGGCACGTGCCGCGCAATGCCTTGTCTGCTAGCAGCGGAAATGCTCTATGTCCTGCCCTGCATGCTTGTAGCGCAACAACCAGGACGGCATGTCGCCTTCCCCATTCCAGGTATTGCCATATGCATCGCGGTACATCGGCTGCCGCTCACTTTCGGCAATGGATAATTCAAGATCTTCGAGCGTAATGCCGTACTCTTCCATGCGGCGCTTAATCCACATGATGAGCCGTTCGCGCGCCTCACCGTCGAGGTCGAACATCGGTTAATTCCTCTCGCATCGCAAAGGCAAGGCGTTGATCGATATCGATTCGTCTGCCCTGAAAAGACAAAGGCTTCGCCAGATGCCGCGAAGCCCTGCTGCACTGATGAGGTGGCCCGGGTATGGTACCCGCGACCGGTTCGGAGGGGATCTGAGGTCCGCTGCTCCGCTCGCCAGAATGTGCCGCTAAAGGTGCGCGGCGACTTGCTGCAAGCGGAACCCATGATACCTTGCGCCAGCCGCACAGATCAAGCGGTTTGACGCCTGCGAGGCCCGCACGGGGCGCTCGCCGGCGTCCGGCAGGATCCGCTTATGAGGCCGTTGCTCGCCGATTCGCAGCACGCGCGCCGTTCGCGGCCGTCTCGTTTGCTGCGTCATCGCGCGCCGCCGGAGACGGCAACGGCTGCACGTCGCTTGCCGTGCGCGCGAGCACCGGCTTGAGCGCCGCGCCGGTGTGGCTCGCTGCCACCTTCACGAGCCCTTCCGGATTGGCCGCGCCGACGATCGCGCCGCCGCCCACGCCGCCCTCGGGACCCAGATCGATGATCCAGTCCGCTTCCGCGATCACGTCGAGGTCGTGCTCGATGACGACCACGCTGTGCCCCGCATCCGCGAGACGATGCAGCACGCGAATGAGACGCGCCACGTCCGCCATATGCAGGCCCACGGTGGGCTCGTCGAGGACGTAGAGCGTGTGCGGCGCTTTCTGGCCGCGCCGGGTGATGTCGTCGCGCACTTTGGAGAGCTCCGTGACGAGCTTGATGCGCTGCGCCTCGCCGCCCGAAAGCGTGGGCGACGGCTGCCCGAGCGTGAGGTAGCCAAGCCCGACGTCCTTCATGAGCTGCAACGGATGCGCAATGCTCGTGATCGGGCCGAAGAACGCCACGGCCTCGTCGATCTCCATGGTGAGCACTTCGCCGATGTTCCGGCCGCGCCACGTCACGGCCAACGTTTCCGGATTGAAACGCCGGCCGTGGCAGACATCGCACGGCACTTTCACATCGGGAAGGAAGCTCATGCCGATGGTGCGCACGCCCTGGCCTTCGCAGGCCGGGCAGCGGCCATCGCCGGTATTGAACGAGAAACGCGATGCACTATAGCCACGCGCGCGCGCCTCGAGCGTATCGGCAAAGAGGCGGCGAATCGCATCCCACACGCCGATATAGGTGGCGGGACACGAGCGCGGCGTTTTTCCGATCGGCGTCTGGTCGACTTCGAGCACGCGGTCGATGGTTTCCCATCCGCTAATCGAATCACAACCCTGCCACGTATGCGAAACCTCGAGCTTTGGCTTCGTGCTCGTGCGCGCGAGCACGCTCGAGCGGCGCTCGGCCGCGCTCGGCGCACTCTCCTTCGCCGCCTTGCGCGCACGGCGCTCCGCCGGCGACGAGAGCACCGAACGCCCCACCGCATCGAGCAGATTCGAGAGCAGCACATCGCGCGCGAGCGTCGACTTGCCCGAGCCGCTCACGCCCGTGATCGCCACGAGGCGGCCGAGTGGAATCTGCGCAGTCACGTCGCGCAGGTTGTGCAGCTTGCCGCCATGCACGGTGAGCCACTGCGCGGGCACTGCCTCGCGACCTGCGCGCGCAGGTTTCACTTCGCGGCGTGGCTGCAGCGGATGCACGATCGGATGCGCGAGATAGCGGCCCGTAATGGAATCGGCCTGCGCCGCGAGATCGGCGACCTTGCCTTGCGCGACCACGCGTCCGCCGCGCTTGCCGGCGCTCGGCCCGATGTCGATGATGTGATCCGCGCGGCGGATCGTGTCTTCGTCGTGCTCGACGACGACGAGCGTATTGCCCTTCTCGCCGAGACTGCGCAGCGCGTCGAGCAGGATCTGGTTGTCGCGCGGATGCAGGCCGATCGTCGGTTCGTCGAGCACATAGCACACGCCCTGCAGGTTGCTGCCGAGCTGCGCCGCGAGACGGATACGCTGCGCCTCGCCGCCCGAGAGACTCGGCGCGGCGCGGTCGAGGCTCAGATAGCCGAGCCCGACTTCTTCGAGGAACTGCAAACGGCTGCGGATTTCGCTCACCACGTCGCGTGCGATTTGCGCATCGCGTCCGTTCAACGCGAGCGACTCGATCCAGCGGCGCGTTTCGGCCACGGTCCATTGCGCGACGTCGACGATCGCATGCTCGTCGAAAGTCACTGCACGCGCCTCGGGATTCAGGCGCGTGCCATGGCAATCCGCGCACGGCTCGTCGGCCATGCCCTCCGGCTCCTGCTCCTCGGACGGCAAGGTTTGCTCGCGACCGCGATCGTCGGCGGCAAGAACGGTATCGTCGTAAGCCGCGCGCTGCTCGCGCGTGAGCGCGAGACCGGTGCCCACGCAGGTCGTGCACCAGCCGTGCTTGCTGTTATACGAGAACATGCGCGGATCGAGCTCGGGATAGCTCGTGCCGCACACGGGACAGGCGCGCCGTGTCGAGAGCACCTTCACCGCGCCGATGCGCGCAGTCGAATTGCCGTTGCCGAGCGCATGACCGAGCCCGTCGAGCGGCGCGAGCAGATGCACGACGCCCTTGCCGGCCTCGAGCGTCGCGTCGAGCAACTGACGCAATTGCGCCTCGTTTTCCGGCTCGATCACGAGATCGCCGACCGGCAATTCGATCGTATGCTCGCGGAAGCGATCGAGCTTCGGCCACGGCGCGACCGGCACGAATTCGCCATCCACGCGCAGATGCGTATTGCCGCGCGCCTTCGCCCATTTCGCGAGATCGGTGTACACGCCCTTGCGGTTCACGACGAGCGGCGCCAGCAGCCCCACGTGCTGACCGCGATGCTCGCGCAGCAGTTGCGCGACGATGGCATCGACGCTCTGCGAAGTCACGGGCGTACCGTCGTGCACGCAGTGCTGCACACCGAGCTTCACATACAGCAGACGCAGGAAGTGCCACACCTCGGACGTGGTCGCCACGGTACTCTTGCGACCGCCGCGCGAAAGGCGCTGCTCGATGGCGACGGTGGGCGGAATGCCATAGACGGCGTCGACTTCCGGCCGCCCGGCAGGCTGCACGATGGAACGCGCATAGGCATTCAGCGATTCGAGGTAACGCCGCTGGCCCTCATGGAACAGAATGTCGAATGCAAGCGTGGACTTGCCCGAGCCCGACACGCCGGTAATCACATTGAACCGGCCATGCGGAATGTCGACGTCGAGCGCCTTGAGATTGTGCTCGCGCGCATTCACGATGCGCACCACGTCCTCGCCCTGAATCTCGCGGCGCGCCTGCGCCGCGCGCAGCGCCGTCTGCAGCGCCACGCCCTCTTCCTCGGCAACGAGCGTTTCGACGCCATGACCCAGCGTGGATTCATAACGCTCGAGCGCCGCGCCCGTATGCGAGCGCGAGCAGGCGATCACATCGTCCGGCGTGCCCACGCACACCACCTCGCCGCCCGCGTCGCCGCCTTCGGGGCCGAGGTCGATCAGCCAGTCCGCGGCACGGATCACATCGAGGTTATGCTCGATCACGAGCAGCGAATGACCGCCCGCAAGCAGCTTGCCGAACGCGCGCATCAGCTTGGCGATGTCATCGAAATGCAGGCCCGTGGTGGGCTCGTCGAACATGAAGAGACGTCCGCCCGCTGCATGCTCCTTGCCTTTCGCCTGCGCCGTTTCCGCGAGATAGCCCGCGAGCTTCAAACGCTGCGCCTCGCCGCCCGAAAGCGTCGGCACGGGCTGCCCGAGCTTCACGTATTCGAGACCCACGTCGACGATCGGCTGGATCACGCGCAATACTTCGGCATCCTCACGGAAGCATTGTGCTGCTTCGCTCACGGTGAGATCCAGCACGTCCGCGACCGAAAGCGTGCGGCCGCCGAGCTCGATCTTCACTTCGAGCACTTCCGGGCGATAGCGGCTGCCGTCACAGTCCGGGCAACGCAAATAAACGTCGCTCAGGAACTGCATTTCGATGTGCTCGAAGCCCGAGCCGCCGCAGGTCGGACAACGCCCCTCGCCCGAGTTGAAGCTGAACATGCCCGCCGTATAGCCGCGCTGCTTCGCGAGCGGCGCCTTGGCGAACAGCTTGCGGATCTCGTCGAACGCACCCACGTAGCTAGCCGGATTCGAGCGCGCGGTCTTGCCGATCGGCGACTGGTCGACGAACACGGCGTCGCTGATCTGCTCCGCGCCGCTCAGATTGCGGTAAGCGCCTGGCGCTTCGGTTGCCTTGCCGAGGTGACGCGCGAGCGCCGGATACAGCACGTCCTGCACGAGCGTCGATTTGCCGGAGCCCGACACGCCCGTCACGCACACGAGCCGCTGCAGCGGAATCTCCACCGTCACGTCACGCAGATTGTGTTCGCTCGCGCCTTCGAGCACGAGGCGCGGCGTGCCCACATCGACAGGACGGCGCGCCCAATGCGCAGCGTCGGCGACGGCGCGGTGACCACCCAGATACTCGCCCGTCAAGGTGCCGGACGAGCGAATGTCGTCGGGCGTGCCGTCGTAGACGATCGTACCGCCGCGCTCGCCAGGCCCCGGCCCCATGTCGATCAGACGGTCGGCAGCAAGCATCACCGAGGGATCGTGCTCGACGACCACGAGCGTGTTGCCCGCGTCGCGCAGGCGCTGCATCGCTTCGACGATGCGATTCAGATCGCGCGGATGCAGACCGATGCTCGGTTCGTCGAGAACGAACAGCGTCTTCGTGAGCGAGGTGCCGAGCGCCGTGGTCAGGTTGATGCGCTGCACCTCGCCGCCCGAGAGCGTGCGGCTCTGGCGGTCGAG
>DATEJU010000558.1:0-15924 GCA_035277805.1 Paraburkholderia sp.
ATGCGCTCGATCCCATGACCATAGGCGTTGGCCTTGACGACGGCCCAGACGCGCGCGCCCGAGGCGCTTTGTTTCGCAGTCTGCAGATTGTGACGGACGGCTTCGGGATGGATGCGGACGGAAATCGGGCGCGGCATGAGCGATCCTGCTGGCGAGAGTTGGCGACGTTGACTAGTGGTTTGTGCAATCGTATTGACTTTTATCCAGTTATTTTTAACGTATTTTTCCGGATATTTGGGTTTATCCACTATCAACGCGCCGATTGCCGTTGGCGCACCCGCCGCCCGGGCGCGCCAGTCGGGCGGCCGCTATCAGGCCGCGGCGACCACGTCGATGCGCAGCGCCTCGCCGCCCGCGGCGATCTCGAGCAGGCGGTCGACGTTCGGGTGCGCGCCGGGGCGGTTGCGCGCATCGGCAGTGTGCTCGGCGAATACGGCGAGGCCATGCACGGCTGCCTTGGCGTCGAGCGTACCGAAAGCCTGCTGCAGATAGTGGTAGACCGCGAGCGAGCCTTGCTTGCCTGGCTTGTTCTCGATGGTTGCCACCACCGCGCCCTGACCGTTCACGAGATCGATGCGCTCGATGCCGTCGATGGCGGGCAGTTGCGCGAGATTGTCCTTGAATGCGTTGCCTGGCTGGATCACTGAAAACACTCCGTTGGTTCCGTTAGTTCCGGTGGTTCGATGAAATGCGTGGGGTCCGTATCTTAGCCGATGGATCTGGCCGATTCGCGAGCGCAGCGAGGATCGCGTAGGCCGCACTCACGCGCGCCTCGGTCGGATACGCTTTGTTGGCGAGAATCACGACACCGATCCGCTTCGCCGGAATGAACGCCGCGTAGGTCGAAAAGCCGTTGGTCGAGCCGGTCTTGTTCAGGAGCGCATCGGCTTGAGGAGGGAGAGGTGGCGTGAGTGGCTGCGCCGGCATGCCCTTGAGGATCGCGTCGGGGCTGTTGCCGCGCTGGAGTGTTTGCAGCGCGACCGGCCACGGATATTGCTCCCAGACTAGGTCCTGCGTGAAGACGCCCGTTGCGTAGTAGCCGGTGTGCGCGCAGGCGATGGCGCGTTGCCACGGCGCGTCGAGCGGCACGAGGCCCATGTTGGCGTCGAGATAGCGCACCACATCGCCCGAAGTTGTGCGCAGGCCGTAGGCCTCGTCGGCCAGCTCGCCCGGATGCATGCGCGTGGGCGCGTCGTGCTTGTCATAGCCCTGCGCATAGTGCGGCATGCTGGACGCGGGCACGTCGAGCCACGAGTGCGCCATGCCGAACGTGGGCAACAATTGCTTCTGCACGGCATCGCGAAACGGCTCGCCCAAGCTTTGAGCGGCGGCACGCCCAAGCAGGCCGATGCCGAGATTCGAATACACGCGCTGCGTGCCAATCGGACTCGATGGCTGCCAGTTGCGGAACCAGGCCATCATTTGCGCGTCGTTGGTGACGCTGTCCGGCACGAAGAGCGGCAGGCCGGACGTATGCGTGCCGAGATTGAGCACGCTCACGCGGTCGAACTGGCTGCCGCGCAGCGCGCTCACGTACTGGCTCGCGGGCGCGGAGAACGAGAGCTTGCCGCTCGTCTGGGCGTAGCAGGCCAGCGTGGCCGTTACCGTCTTGGTGAACGAGCCCACCTCGAACAGCGTCTGGTCGTCCACCGCTGCGTTGCTCGCTTTCGATGCCACGCCGTAGTTGTAGAAGGCATGCTTGCCGTCCACGGTGATGCCCACCGCCACGCCCGGAATGCCGTACTTCGCCTGCAGCGGGGCGATGGCGGCATCGACAGCAGCTTTCACGTTGGGCTGCGCTGCGTTTGCGGTCGCCGCCACGCAGGCCAGTGTCATCAGAACCGCTTTTATCTTGTTTTTCATGTCAATGAACATGGTCGAGTTTTCGGATCGATTGTGTCGAGCGCACCAACGCCACACAGGGGCCGACATCGCGGGGAAAACAGGTGAAGGACGCATCACACGCCCAGGATTGTGGTGCGTTGCTGAGCCCGCGACAAGCGACGATAATTTGGCGCTGACACAAGCCAATCTTATAGGTTGTTCATGCGCCCCCATTTGCCGCTGCATGCGTTGAGAGCCTTCGAGGCGTCGGCGCGCCACCTGAGCTTCACGCGCGCGGGCCTCGAATTGAAGGTCACGCAGGCGGCGGTCAGCCAGCAGGTGCGCATGCTCGAAGAGTGGCTTGGCGTGCCGCTGTTCCGGCGTCTGCCGCGCGGGCTCGGCATGACCGACGAAGCGCGCGCGCTCCTGCCCGTGCTCAGCGATGCGTTTGGCCGCATCGAGGCGGTGCTCAAGCAGTTCGAAGGCGGACGCCTGCACGAGGTCTTGACGGTGGGCGTGGTGGGCACCTTCGCGATTGGCTGGCTGATGCCACGGCTCAAGTCGTTTCGCGAGGCGCATCCGTTCGTGGAATTGCGCCTCCTCACGAACAACAATCTCGTCGATCTCGCGGGCGAGGGTCTCGATTTCGCGATCCGCTTCGGCGACGGCAAGTGGCCCGCCACCGAAAACACGCGGCTGCTCGATGCGCCGCTCGCCGTGCTGTGCGCGCCGGAGATCGCGCGGCGGCTCGCTACACCCGCCGATCTGGCCAGGGAGACCTTGTTGCGCTCCTATCGTACCGACGAATGGCTGCGGTGGTTCGTGGCCGCCGGGCTCGAGCCCTGGACGGTGAGCGGGCCGATCTTCGATTCGTCGCGGCTGATGGCCGAGGCCGCCATGCAGGGCGCCGGCGTGGCGCTTGCGCCTGCGCGCATGTTTGCGCGCGAGTTGCAGGCGGGGTTGCTCGCGCGGCCGTTCGATGTCGAGGTGCCTACCGGCAGCTATTGGCTCACGTGGTTGCAGTCGCGGGCGATGTCGCCGGTCATGCGGCTATTTCATGACTGGATTGTGGGGGAGGCTAAGGGGTGATTTGTGTTCTGGCCTGTCATCGGGCTTTTGTAGGGGCGCAGCGCCCCTACAACACATTCAACATCGCCAGCGCCGACTCCTGCAAATGCGGGAGCACCCGCTTCACCGCCGCCTCGGCGTCTTCGTTTCCAATCGACATGTTGGTGCTGAGCGCTGCGACCACTTCGCCGCTGCGATTGCGCAACGGCACGGCCACGCCGCGCACGCCCACCTGCAACTGCTGTTCGATGAGCGCATAGCCATCCGCGCGCGCCCGCACGATTTTCTCGCGTAGCCGCGCGGCGCTCGTAATCGTATGCGGCGTGAACGGCGCGAGTTCGACCGCATCGAGCCACGCCGAAACCGCTTGCTGATCCTCCTGATACGCAAGCAGCACCACGCCCGGCGAGATCAACGGTGCGGGCACGCGCGCGCCAAGCACGAAGCCCGTGGTCATCACGCGCGAGACGCCATTGCGGGCGATCACCACGAGTTCCCAGCCGTCGAGCACGCTCACATACGCCGATTCGTTGAGCGTCGCGCTCAATTGCTGCAGATACGGCTGCACGGTGCGAGGCAGGCGCGCCGAATCGAAATACGACCAGCCCACGCGCAGCACGCGTGGAGTCAGCCCAAAGAGCCGCCCATCGGTGTACACGTAGCCGAGCGATTCGAGCGTCAGCAAATAGCGTCGCGCGGCGGTGCGCGAGAGCCCGGTGCGCTCCGCTGCCTGGGTCGCGGTCATGCGCGCGTGCTGATTGTCGAAAGCCTCCAGAATGGCGAGGCCTTTTTCGAGTCCGGCGATCCAGTCGCGTTTGGCAAGGGGCGTGGTTTTCATGAGTGGAGAGTGCAAAGGCCGGGCATGCGCCCGGCCTCGATGACAAGCGGTGGAACGCGCGCGCCGCGGCTACGCTTGCGCAGGCTTCATCGTGGCGGCCACGATCAACGAGATCAGGCAGCCGATGGCGAGATACGCGGCCACCAGATGCCACGAGCCGGCACCGATGCCCACCAGCGCCACGGCGATGAACGGCGTGAAGCCCCCACCCACGACGCTTGCGAACTGGTAGCCCACCCCCGCGCCGCTATAGCGGTATTCGGCGCCGAACAGCTCGGTGAAGAGCGGCTGCTGCACGCTCACCACCATGTCGTGCGCAATATTGGCGAGCGCCACCGAGAAGATCACGATCCACACGGTCGAGCGCGCCTCGAGCGCGAGGAAGAACGGCACGGCGCTCGCGAGGCCGATCAGCGCGCCAATCAGATAGATGCGGCGCAGGCCGAGACGGTCGGCGAGCCATGCGAAGCAGGGAATGGTCACGCAGGAGAGCGCGCCGACGAAGAGGCCGATGCCGAGGAACAGATCGCGCGAGAGGCCGAGGTTGGTGGTCGAATAGCTGAGCGCGAATGCGGTCACGATATACATCGTGAAGAGCTCGGCGAGCCGCAGCGCGACGATGTAGAGAAAGGCTTGCGGATGATGCGTGAGCGCTTCGAGCACCGGCATCTTGAGCTTGCGATGGCCGTGCTCGACCTTCTCGACGAATTCGCGCGACTCGTCCATGCTCGAGCGCACCCACAGGCCCACGAGCACGAGCACCACGCTGAAGACGAAGGGCAGGCGCCAGCCCCACGAACGGAACGCCGCGTCGCCGAGCAGGTGGCTCAGCAGCGTGACGATGCCCGTCGCGAGCACGAGGCCCACGCCGTAGCCCACTTGCACGCCGCTGCTGTAGAACGCTTTATTGCCGGTGGGTGCGCTCTCCACGGCCATCAGCGCCGCGCCGCCCCATTCGCCGCCCACGGCGAAGCCCTGGGTCGCGCGAAACAGCACGAGCAGCACGGGCGCCCACCAGCCGATCGAGGAGAAGGTGGGCAAGAAGCCGATCGCAACGGTCGAGAGACCCATCATCATGACGGTCAGCACGAGCATGCGCTTGCGTCCGAGCCGGTCGCCGTAGTGCCCGAACACTACACCGCCGAGCGGCCGGAACAGGAAGCCCACGCCGAAGGTGGCGAAGGCCGCGAGCGTGCCCATGCGGTGGCTGATGTTCGGGAAGAATTCCGCGTTGAAAACGAGCGCGGCCACGATGCCGTAGAGCAGAAAGTCGTACCAGTCGACGACGGCGCCAACGAAGCTGCCGAGCGCGGCCTTGCGCGCCTGGCTGCGCGAGCGGCCGGCGTTGGCCGGTTCGGCGGCGGGCGTGGTGTCGAGGGTGGGGGTCATGAGGGTGTCTCCTTACGCTGGTCTCATGCAAAGCCGCTTGCCTGGGGTATCGCGACGGTGAAACGCAGCATAGGACCGCCTGCGCGCGGGGGCAATGCGCTGGGCGCACGCGCTGCGCGATAATCGCCCATACATGTGCGATTATCGAACGCTTTGCGGGTTAGCACCAAGGCCGGCGAGAGGGATGCCGGACCGCCGCCTTGGGCGTTGTGTACGATCTGGTTAAAATTGGCGCTCAGCCTTTTTCGTTTGTCTCGTCCGTCTCAGGAGCCTTCCGCATGTCGTCCAACTCCCGTTCCGCCGCGCCGGATCAGACCAATCCGCTCGGCATGGCCGGTCTCGAGTTCGTCGAATTCGCAGCGCCGGAGTCCGCGGCGCTCGAGGCGCAGCTCGCTCGACTGGGTTTCAAGGCCATCGCGCGCCACGTGAGCAAGAACGTCACGCTGTATCGTCAGGGCCAGATGAATTTCCTCGTCAACGCGGAGCCCGATTCGTTCGCCGCGCGCTACGCCGAGGAGTACGGCATGGGCATCTGCGCGATCGGCGTGCGCGTGGACAACGCGCGGCGCGCCTTCGAGCATGCGCTGCGGCAGGGCGCGTGGGCGTTCGAGGGCGAGCGCGTGGGCGCCGGCGAGCTCAGGATCCCGGCCATCCAGGGCATCGGCGACTCGCACATCTATTTCGTCGACCGCTGGCGCGGGCGAGGCGGCCAGCGCGGCGGCGTGGGCGACATCTCGATCTTCGATATCGACTTTCGGCCCATCGATGTCGCCACCGCGCAGGCCGATCTCGAACACGCCGGCACGGGCCTGAAGCGCGTCGATCACCTCACGCAGACGGTGGGCGCGGGGCGCATCGGCGAATGGCTCGACTTCTATCGCGACTTGCTGCATTTTCGCGAGATCCACGAGATCAACGCGAACTGGCATGTGGCGCAGGAATCGCGCGTGATGGTGTCGCCGGACGGCAAGATCCGCATTCCCGTGTACGAGGAGGGCACGCATCGCACCGAGCTCATGCACGACTATTTGCCCGATCATCCGGGCGAGGGTGTGCAGCACATCGCGCTCGCGACCGACGACATCGTGCCCTGCATCGATGCGTTGAAGGCCAATGGCGTGGAATTCGTCGAGCCGCCCGCCGCCTATTACGATTCGGTCGACGCGCGCCTGCCGGGCCATGGCGTCGATCTGGACGCGCTGCGCCAGCGCCATGTGCTGATCGATGGCGAGATCGGCGCGGATGGCGTACCGCGCCTGTTCTTCCAGACCTTCGTGAAGCGCCGCCCCGGCGAGATCTTCTTCGAAGTGGTGCAGCGCAGCGGCCATCACGGCTTTGGCGAAGGCAATCTCGACGTGCTCGCGAAGGCGCGCGCGATCAGACCGTGACCACGATCTTGCCCACCTGGTCGCCCGATTCCATGTAGCGATGTGCGTCGGCAATGCGATCGAACGCGATGCGCGCGCCCGTGCCGCCGGTCAGCTCGAGCACCTGCTTCGTCAACTCCGGACCGCCGCCTGCGATCGCGTGTTTCGCGCCCGCCTGCAACAGGGGGATTGCTAATCATCCATGGAGTGAGGCGCCCGCCTGCAAGGACGCACGCCGCCGGCCACGCGCATGACACACGGAGCACCTGCCCGCGTGCCATGCCTGAGCCTGGCGCGCTTAGAACCGCTCGCGCAAGCCCACGCTCACGATCGCCTGCGACTGCGCCGCCGACGAGTGGCCATTGCCCTTGTCCGCGAACGAAGCCGTGGCGGCCACCGGGTTGCCGGGCGCGTCGAGCGTCATGCCTGAAGCGTGCTGGTATCCCGCAAGCAGGTACACCGTCGAGCGCTTCGAAAGATCGTAGAGCGCGCCCAGCGAAACGTTGTGGTACTGGGCTTCGTCGTCCAGACCATCGACATGGCTGCCGCGCGTGTAGTTATAGCCCGCGAACAGATGCATTTTGGGCTGTACGTTCCACATGCCGAAGATGCCCGCGATATTGAACGTCGCGGTACCCGAGTAGAGCGAGTTCGCGCCCGCCTTGTACTGCACATTGCTGTAGTTCACGCCCAGGAGCGCGGGGCCGAAGTCCCACGTCGCGCCCGCGGCCACGATCTGCTGCGATTGCGCGCTCGCATAGCCTTCGTTGATCGACGAATTGAAGGTGCCGTCGTAGGTGCCTTGCCACTTGCCAATAGTCGGATCGTTGCGGCCGGTCTTGCTGTTGTCCGAGCGCTCATAGCCCACGCCAAGATGCAGCGGGCCGTTCGCATAGCCCGCGCCCACGCTCCACGTGTTCTGGTTCTTGAGGCTGCCCGGCTGGCCGCCGAAGCCATACAGCGCGCCGAACGTGAAGCCCGCGTAGTTCGCGCTCGTGTACTTGATCGAGTTGTTGACGCGCGTGGTCTGGTCGAGATCGTCGATGTCGCCCGGATGCGCGCCGAAGCCGCCGATCACGCTGACCGGCGCGACCGGGCCGACGAAGTCGTCGAGCGAGGTGTACTGGCGGCCCATCGTCAGCGCGCCGTACCGTTGGTCGGCGAGGCCCACGAACGCCTGGCGGCCGAACAGGCGGCCGCCCTGGCCCGAGGTGCCGTTGGTAATGTCGAAGCCGTCTTCGAGCAGGAAGATCGCCGCGAGCTCGTTGCCGAGCTCCTCCTTGCCCTTGAGCCCCCAGCGGCTGCCCGAGAGGTTGCCGCTCGTCACGCCCACGTTGGAGTGGCCCTGGTATGCGCCGGTGCTGCCGGTGCGCTCGTTGCTGCGGTAAGTGACGCCCGCGTCGGCGATGCCATAGAGCGTGACGGAGCCCTGCGCCGCTGCTGCGCTCGCGATCGAGAGCAGAATCGGTGCAGAGATCAGGTGTTTTTTCATCATGTGTTGTCTCGTTGAGTTGTGAGAGTGATGGACCGCATGGAGCGGTCTCTTGTTATGCGCGCGCACGCTGGCGCACCTCGCGAGCGAGGCGGCCAGCGGCTGGCGCTGGAAAAACGCGGAGTCATGCGTGGATCGAAGCGCGCAGGCGCTTCGGCGTTAGCGCTTGAGCGACGCGCCCGGCGGCACCTCGGGCGTGGTGATGGCTACCGTCTTGCGCAGCTTCGCGACGTCGTCGGCACTGACTGGCGCGCCGGTGTTGCCCCAGCTCGTGCGCACGAACGTGGCCACGTCGGCGACTTGCTGGTCGGAGAGGCGCCAGCCGAACGGCGGCATGGTGAACGTCGAGGGCGCGCTCTTCGTGCCATCGAGCGCGGCGCCCGTGAGCAGCACGTGAATGAGCGAAGTGGCGTCCTTGCCCTGCACGACCGGGTTGCCGCCGAGCGCCGGGAACACGCGCGTATAGCCGCGGCCGTCGCTGCGGTGACAGGCCATGCAGTTGTCGACATAGACCGCCGCGCCGCGCGCATTCGTGTCGCCGCTCTGCAGCTTGCTTGCGACGGCGGAATCGTAGGCGTACGAAGTTTCCTGCGGGTCGCTCGGCGGGAGTGTCTTCAGATAGCGCGCCATCGCGAGCAGGTCCGCATCGGTCATGTACTGCATGCTGTGCTGGACCACGTCGGTCATGCCGCCGAAAGCGGCAGTGTGCAGATTGCGGCCCGCCTTGAGGAACTGGATGATGTCGTCCTCGTTCCACGCGCCGATGCCGGTGCGCGGATTGCCGCGCAAACTCGACGGCACCCAGCCGTCGATCGCGCCGCCGCCCGCGAGGAAGTCGTCGCCTTCGAGGTCGGAGAGCGCGAGCTCCTGCATCGTGCGCGCACGTGGCGTGTGGCACGCGCCGCAGTGGCCGAGGCCCTGCACGAGATACGCGCCGCGCGCGACGATCGCGTCGTGGTAGTGCGAGCCGTCGAACGCCTGCACCTTGGGCGCGAACAGCGTGCGCCAGATGCCGAGCGGCCAGCGCATCGAGAGCGGCCAGGGAATGTCCACCGCGCGGTTCTGCTGCGCGACCGGCGCGACGCCTCGCGTGAAGTACGCGTAGAGCGCCTTCATGTCGTCATCGGAGAGGCGTGCGTACGACGGGTAGGGCATCGCGGGATAGAGCGTCTCGCCGTTCGGGCGCACGCCCTGGCGCACCGCCTTCGCGAAGTCGTCGTAGCTCCACTTGCCGATGCCGGTGTTCGCGTCGGGCGTGATGTTGGTCGAGTAGATCACGCCGATGGGCGTGTCGAACTTCAGCCCGCCCGCGAACGGCTTGCCGCCTTGCGTGGTATGGCAGGCGATGCAGTCGCCGGCGCGCGCGAGGTATTCGCCGTGCGCCACGAGCGCGGGGTCGGCGGGCGTGGTGGTGTTAGATGCGCTGGCGGCACGCGCTGCCAGCGGCATGCACGCTGCAGCGAGCGCCGCACAGGTGGCAAGCGCGGCAGCCAATGCGACGGCCGCCTTCGGCGCGTTCTTGAGGCGCGGCAGCGCAGCGCGTGCGCTGCCGCGTTCGATGCGCGCGGGGACCAGGTTCTTTTTCATCATGGGGCTCGTCACACGCTCACCAGGGGGCCGGGGTTCTTCAGATACTGATTGCGAATGGCCTTTGCGGACCAGTAAGCAAGCGCGGCGACCAGACCCGTGGGGTTGTAGCCGATACCCTGCGGGAACGCGGAGGCGCCCATCACGAACACGTTGTGCACGTCCCAGCTCTGCAGATAGCGGTTGATCGCGCTCGTCTTCGGGTCCGTGCCCATGATCGCGCCGCCCACGAGGTGGGTGGTCTGATAACGGCGCGAGTCGAAGTGCGCGCCGAACTCGCGCGTATAGACGCTGATGGCCTTCGGGCCCATCGCCTCGGCAATCTTTTTCATCTGGCCCGTCACGTACTGCGCCATCTTGATGTCGTTGTCCTTCCAGTCGAAGGTCATGCGCAGCAGCGGCTGGCCATACGAATCGCGATAGGTCGGATCGAGGTCGAGATAGACATCGCGATACGACATGTTGCTGCCGTGCGCGTCCATCGAGATGGTGTGCGCGTAATGGTCCTTCACGGCCTTCTTCCATGCGCTGCCCCAGTTGGGCGTGCCCGGCGGCGTGGCGATGCCGCTGATCGGCTTCACACCCGCCTGGTTCACCCACAGCGGCGAGCCGCCCACGAAGCCGAGCGGCCCGTGGTCGAAATTGTCGGCGTTGAAATCGTCCACGGCCACGCCATTGCCGCCCGCGCCGACGAACGGATTCGTCCACGTATCGGTGTCGAAGAACGCCGTGATGGTCGAGAGATTCTGGTAGGCGAAGTTGCGGCCCACCACGCCCTCGCCCGAGACCGGGTCATACGGCTTGCCGATGCCCGAGAGCAGCATCAGGTGCACGTTGTGATACTGGAACGCCGAGACGATCACGAGATCGGCGCTCTGGAACACTTCCTGGCCCGACGGATCGACATAGGTGACGCCGGTGGCGCGCGTCTTCGTGTGGTCGAGCTCGACGCGCAGCACATGGCATTTCGCGCGCAGCTCGAAATGCTTTTCCTGCTTGAGCGCGGGCAGAATGTTCAGATTCGGCGAGGCCTTCGAGTACATGTAGCACGCGTAGCCGCTGCAATAGCCGCAGAAGTTGCACGGGCCCATCTGCACGCCATACGGGTTCGTGTAGGGCCCCGAAGTATTGGCCGAAGGCAGGCGATACGGATGCAGGCCGATCGATTGCGCAGCGTCGAAGAAGCGCTGCGCAGAATACGTATTCAGTTGTGCTGGCAACGGAAAATTGTCGCTGCGCGACGCCTCGAACACGTTGCCGTCGCCCACCACGTCGCCCTTCACCTTGTAGGCCTGGCCCGAGGTGCCGAACACCTTTTCCGCGAAGTCGAAGTGCGGCTCCAGCTCGTCGTAGCTCACGCCGTAGTCCTGGATCGTCATGCCATCGGGAATGAACTTCTTGCCGTAGCGCTCTTCGTAGTGGCTCTTCAGGCGCAGCTCTTCCGGCGTGATGCGAAAGTGCACGCCCGACCAGTGCAGGCCCGCGCCGCCCACGCCTTCGCCCGGCAGGAACGCCGCGAGCTGGCGGTAGGGCAGCGCCGTGTCGTTCACGCCATGGCGGATCGAGACGGTGGTCCTGGAGAGATCGAGAAACAGCTTCTTGCGGATGTTGTACGTGAGCTCGTCGATGGTGTTGGGGTACGCGCCGTCCGGATAAGTGTCGCGATACTCGCCGCGCTCGAGTGCCACGACGGAGAGGCCCGCCTCGGTCAGCTCCTTCGAGAGGATCGCGCCGGTCCAGCCGAAGCCGACGACCACGGCATCGACATGAGGTTTCTTGATCGCCATTACGCGCGCTCCCCGTTGATCGATACCGGACCGTACGGGTAGGGCTTGCCGTTCTGGTTCACGAAGTCCATGAAATCGGCGCGTGCGCCGGGAAAGCCGATCATCTTCCACGCGGCCAGGTTCTTGTTGCCGCCGTGGATGGGATCGCAGAAATAGCCTTCGCGCGTGTTCTGCAGCATCTGGCCGAAGAATGTCGAGGCCGGCACACCGTCGAGCTCGATCTTGCCCGCTTCGAGCGCGCCGAGCACCGTGTCGCGCGTGCCGGCGTCGAGCGCGTCGAAATGCTTGCCGTAGGCTTTGGTGCAGTACGCGTTCACCGCCGCGATGCCGAGGCGATAAATATCGCGCGGCACCAGCTTCAACTGGTAGCCGAGCTCGGGCACGCCCTGCTGGAACGGCCCCTGCATGTACCAGAGCGCGCCGTGCGCGTAAGGCGTATCCATCTGCCGGTCGATGAACTCGGGCACGCCTGCTTCGAGCGCCCCCGGGCCTTCGGAGTCGGCGGGAATCAGACGGTCGACGGCCGCATGCAGGAAGGTCCATTCGCGCGCGTCGAAGAAGCGGGGCTTGTATGCCGCCTGCGCCTGAGGCGCCGCGCCCGCCGAGGCGGACGGCTGGCCGCCTTGCTGCGCGGCGCCGGACGAAGGCTTCGAGCCGCCTTCGCAGCCGGCCAGCGCCCCGGCGGGGACGAGCACTACCGCCGTGCGCAGGAAGCCCCGGCGTGACGTGAGAGGAGTGTCGGACATTTCTGGATTCCGTATGTATGTCTACGCGCCGTGGTCGGATTCGGCCACGGCCGCATGCGGGGACTGGCTCCCATATAGCCTAGGTCGCATTCGGTCCCTATGGTAAATGGAACCGGTTCCATCATTTGAGCGCAATTTTACAATAATCAGTTGCGTTTGCTATAGGGGAAGCGCGGGGGCGATCGGTTTGGGGTTTTACGGCGTACCGGTCAGTGCATCGGCAACGGGTAGGTATTTGGCGAGGATGCCCAGCATGACGGCGGCCTCAGCCTTCGACACCGGGGGGAGGGGGGAACGGTGAAACGTAAGAGGTGCCGTTGCGCTGCTCATGCGCCTTCGTGATGAAGGCAAATTCTTGGGTGTTTACGCCGAGCGGGGCGGACGCCCGCTGGATGGCCAGACTACGGCCCGCTTCTTTGGTGCGTATCTCGTAGAACTCCAGCACGGCCTGGACCACCTGAAAATAACCATCGTAGATAAGGATTATCCAGCGAATCCTCGATACAGGGATGTTCATCCCTGTATCGAGGATCTTTGTATTAGCGCACGTCCGGCCACGGCAGGTGCGCCATGCTAGCCGCCTGTCGAGCGCGCCTTTACCTCTCAGAACAAACCCTAACAAATACGACAAGTTGTTTGACAACTAAGCAAGGCGAATGCTACTGTGCAGGGTATCGACAACCCACCTTCCCAGCACGAGGCCTCATGAACGTGTCCCCGATCGTCGAGAGCGAATTCGCCTCGACCGTGATGGCGGTGCCCCCTCTGGCGCGCCGCTCCGACTTCTCGCTCGACGTCGAACAAAACCGCAAGCTCGTCCGCCACATGGAAGCGGGCGGCCTGCGCACGCTGCTCTACGGCGGCAACGCGAATCTCTATCACGTCGCCGTGAGCGAGTTCCGCGAATTGCTCGACATGCTGGCGGACCTGAGCGCGCCCGAAACGCGCGTGATCCCGGCCATCGGTCCGGACTACGGCAAGATGCTCGACCAGGCGCGCATTCTCGCGCAGACGAAGTATCAGACAGCCATGGTGCTGCCGCTCGGCGGCTTCACCACGCCGGCGGGCGTGGAGGCGGGCCTCACGCGCATCGCCGACGCGGCCGGCATTCCACTCACGCTCTATATCAAGAGCGAGAATTACGTCGACGTGGACACCCTCGCGCGCCTCATCGACCGCGGCACGCTGATTGCGGTGAAGTACGCCATCGTGCGCGAGGATCCCTCGAACGATCCGTATCTGCGCCGCCTGCTGCAGAGCGTGCGCGCCTCGCAGGTGGTGTCGGGGATGGGCGAGCGTCCGGCGCTCGTGCACGTCCGCGACTTCGGCCTGGCCGCGTGGACCACGGGCTCGGGCTGCATCGCCCCGCGCGCCGTGATGGCGCTGCTCAAGGCCGCCAAGGAAGGCCGCGCCGACGAAGCCCAGCGGCTCTACGATGCGTTCATGCCGCTCGAAACGCTGCGCGACGACATTTCGCTGATCCGTGTGCTGCACGATGCCGTCACGCTCTCGGGCATCGCCGACATGGGTTCGATCTTGCCGCTGCTCTCGCAGTCGCCGGCCGAAGCGCTGCCCGCCATCGGCGCGGCAGTGAAGGCGCTGCTGGCGTTCGAGCAGTCGCTGGCGGGTTCGGCGCAAGCGGCGCACGCTTGAACCTCGATGGATTCGCAAATGAGCGGAGCGAACATGCAGATCACTGGAGCAATGTTGCTGGGCGCGCGGGCGGTGCGCGGCCAGGCGGGCGAGATGCGCGCTTTTGCGCCGGCGCTCGGCAAGGATGTCGAGCCGCCGTTCGGCCTCGGCGACAAGGCCGATGTCGCGCGCGCCTGTGAACTCGCGGCGCAGGCTTTCGACGCCTTTCGCGCCGCGCCGCACGAACAGCGCGCACAGTTGCTGGAGGCGATCGCCGAGCACATTCTCGGCATCGGCGACGAGTTGATCGAACGCGCGCATCTGGAGTCGGCGCTGCCCAAGGCGCGTCTCGAAGGCGAGCGCGGCCGCACGGTCGGCCAGTTGCGTCTGTTCGCATCGCTGGTGCGCGCCGGCCGCTGGTGCGGCGCGGTGCTCGATTCGGCGCTGCCCGGGCGCAAGCCGTTGCCGCGTTCGGATCTGCGCGCGCGGCGCATCGGCGTGGGTCCCGTGGCCGTGTTCGGCGCGAGCAACTTCCCGCTGGCGTTTTCGGTGGCGGGCGGCGACACGGCCTCGGCGCTCGCCGCGGGCTGCCCCGTAGTCGTGAAGGCGCACCTCGCGCATCCGGGCACCTCGGAGCTCGTGGGCCGCGCGATCCAGCAGGCGGTTGCCGATGTCGGCCTGCCCGAAGGCGTGTTCTTGCTGATTTTCGGCGGCGGCAACGAAACGGGCGAGGCGCTGGTCGCGCATCCGGCCATCAAGGCGGTGGGCTTCACGGGCTCGCGCCGTGGCGGCCTCGCGCTCGCGCACATCGCGGCGCAGCGTGCGGAGCCCATCCCCGTTTATGCCGAGATGAGCAGCATCAACCCCGTGTTCGTGCTGCCGGCGGCGCTCGCCGCGCGCGGCGAGTCGATCGCGCAGGCCTTCGTCGATTCGCTCACGCTCGGCGTCGGCCAGTTCTGCACGAACCCGGGTCTCGTGCTCGCCATCGACGGTCCCGGGCTCGACCGCTTCGTGAAGGCTGTGAGCGCTGCGCTTGGCCAGAAGCCGGCGCAGACCATGCTGACGGCGGGCATCGCCAAGGCTTATGGCGATGCCGTGGCGGCGCGCAAGACCGCGCAGGGCGTAGAGCAACTGGCCGCCGGCACGCAGAGCGACGGCCAGTGCTCCGCGCAGCCACTGCTCTTCAAGACGGGCGCCGCGGAGTTCCTCACGCAGCACGCGTTGTCGGACGAGATCTTCGGGCCGGCCTCGCTCGTTTTGACTTGCCGCGACGAAGCCGAGCTCTTGCGCGTGGCGGAGCACCTCGAAGGCCAGCTCACGGCTACGCTGCAAATCGACCGCGACGACTATGCGATGGCCGCGCGCCTCGTGCCGGTGCTCGAGCGCAAGGCGGGCCGCATTCTCGCGAACGGCTTCCCCACGGGGGTGGAGGTCTCGTACGCGATGGTCCACGGCGGGCCGTTCCCCCGGCCACCTCGGATGCGCGCACGACCTCGGTGGGCGCCATGGCGATCGAGCGCTTCCTGCGCCCGGTCTGCTATCAGGATCTGCCGGCGGAATTGCTGCCGGCTGCCGTCCAGGACGACAACCCGCTGGGCTTGTGGCGCCTGCGCGACGGCGAGCTGGTGCGCAAGTAAGCCCCGGCACGTGCGAAAGCGGCAGAAAGGCGCTTGCAGCAGGGCTGCGGGCGCCTTCCGCGCCACGTATCGGAAAAGCGCCAGCAAACGTCCAACCAAAAGCTCATCGATAGAGCAATGAGCCCCTGATGTTGCTTGACAACTTGATGTGTGGTTCGGCATCCTTTGACCGCGGCGCAACGGGTCGCTCATTGGGCAATCGGCACGACAAGCCAAGCAGTAGAAGAAAAACAGTTGCACCGAACAAATTCCATAAACAGATGTGAGGAGAGAGACGCGATGCTCGATGGACGCTTGAAGGCCAGGGTGCTGGCCGTATGTGTGGCGGCTGCGGCCGTGTGCGGCGCGGGCGCGGCGAAGGCCGATCCGGTTTCCCTGAACATAGTCGACGTGGCCGGCAATCTGCAGCTCACGCAGAAGGCCTTCGAGGCCTTCAAGGCGCAGAACCCGAATCTCGTCTCCAACATCACTTTCACCAACGCGCCGGCGCCGCAACTACCCGGCAAGATCAAGGCGATGCAGGCAGCAGGCCGCGCCGATATCGACCTCGTGCTCAC
>DATEJU010000559.1:0-5798 GCA_035277805.1 Paraburkholderia sp.
TCGATCACGCGCAGCACTTCGTCGAAGTTGCGGCCCGTGCTCGCCGGATACGTGATGATGAGGCGCACCTTCTTGTTCGGATCGATCACGAAGAGCGAGCGCACGGTGAGCGTCTCGTTCGCGTTCGGATGGATCATGTCGTACAGCGTGGACACCTTGCGGTCGCCGTCGGCGAGAATCGGGAAGCCGACGCTTGCCGCCTGGGTCTCGTTGATGTCCTTGATCCACTCGTTGTGCGACTCGGCGCTATCCACCGAAAGCGCAATCGTCTTGACGTTGCGTTTCTCGAATTCGTCCTTGAGCTTCGCGGTCAAGCCAAGTTCGGTCGTGCAGACCGGCGTGAAGTCGGCCGGATGCGAGAACAGCACGCCCCAGCTATTGCCGAGCCAGTCGTGAAATTTGATGCGGCCAACGCTCGAATCCTGCTCGAAGTCGGGTGCGATATCGCCAAGACGCAGACTCATGGTGCGGTTTCCTTTGAACGTGGTAGGCCAGACGCTGCGCGCATGGCCTGTTGATCCAGTGGACATTTACAACATTGAAGCATACAGGGTGCGCTCATGCCTCGCGAACGAACATCGGGTCAGACCGTTATGAGTTTTGGTAATTTTGGCCGCAATCGCGGAAACTTTACGTTCCAGATCAACTCCATTTGTCTTACTGTGAATGTTTGCGTGCCCACAGCATGCGCGGAGCGGCGTCACGCAATCCACGCTGGAGAGTCGCCACGCGCCCGCGCGGGAACAAATCGTGCGGGATCTTGCGCGGCAGCGGCCAGCCACGCTTGCCAGCGCTCGTATCTTTGTTACGATTCACGCGTGATGTGACACGATGGGAGCTAGTCAATGTCAGAGGTCAACAAGGAGAGGCTGATGTCGGATATCAAAACCGTCCTCGCGGATGCAGAGGACCTGCTCAAGCAAGCGGCGAGCGCCACGGGCGAGCGCGCTTCGGAGCTTCGCGAAACGGCCCTCACGCGCCTGAAGCAAGCCAAGGAAAAGGCGGCCGACGTTCAGGTCGTCGTGGTGGAGAAAGGCAAGAAAGCGGCGCGCGCCACCGACGACTACGTGCACGAGCATCCGTGGGCGTCGATCGGCATCGCCGCCGGCGTGGGCGTCCTCGTGGGCTTGTTGATCAACCGCAAGTAAAAGACGCGGTGTACAGCCGGCAGGCCGGTGCATTGCACCGGCCTGTCTTTTCTGGGCGCTTTCCTCGCGCATTCGCCTCGCGCGCACGCGCGGGCGCCAACCGCATTCGCCATGACGACAGACACCCATTCGCAGCGACCAGAACACGGAGCGGTGCGCCGTCTCCTCGGCTCCGCGTTCGCGATGCTTCATACGCGGCTCGAGCTGATCGGCATCGAGCTGGCGGAAGAGAAAGAACGCCTGCTCGGCGTGCTCTTCCTCGGACTCGCGGCGATGCTGCTTGGCGCCATGGCGCTGATCGCGCTGACCGCGCTCATCGCGATCGCTTTCTGGGACACCTGGCGCTGGCAGGCGCTCGCCGGAATCACGATCGTCTACGCGCTCGGCGCGCTCTTTTGCGCCTTGAAGGCGCGCAATGGCCTGCGCAATGCGCCGCTCGTATTCCAGGCGACGCTCGAAGAATTCGAGAAGGACCGTGAAATTCTTCGCAAGCCCTAGCCCACATTTGCCAACCGCCCGCCGCGAATCGAAGCCATGAGCCAACCCCGACCGGACAACGCCTTTCGCCCTGCTCGCACGCGTACCCGTGATCTGTCGACCCCGCAATTGCGCGCGTTGCGCAAGGAACTGCTGATCGTGCGCGCGAGCGTCGAGCGCGCCGAAATGGCGGCCTCGGTTACCGAGCTGCGCGAGGCCGTCACGCACTTCAGCTGGCTGCGCTTTCTCGTGCCGGGTTTCGGCGGCGCGAGCGTGGGGCGCGCGGGCGCCGGGCTCAGCAATTTGCTCAAGCAATATCCGCTCTTGAGCTCCGTCGTCTCGCTCGTGCTGGCCAAGCCGCTGCGCGAGAGCGTCGTCTCGGCCGCCCGCCCGGTTGTGAAATGGGGCGGCCTCGCGCTCACGGTGTGGGAAGCCTGGCGCATCTGGCAACAAGTGCGCCGCCAACGAGGCGCCCCGAACGGCGGCACGCGGCGCTACGCGTCCGAGGAAGACGACATCACTGGCTAAGGCACTGGTCAAACTGCGCTCCTCTGTGCTGCTCATCGGTCCCTCCAGCAATCGCGCGGCTTGGGAGCCGTCCCGGGCGCGGCCGCGTTGGTACCCGGCGCCTGATTGCCGCGTGTGCCGTTCGCATCGAGCACGAATGCCCCGCATGGATCGTCTCGCATCGGGCCGGCTTCCATAGGCACGGCCATGATCGAATAGCCGCCGTTCATTTCGTCTGCCGCCAAAAGCTTCAGCCGATAAACCGCCGCTCCCGCTGGCGGCGCCTGATCCATACCCGCAGGCAGCGAAGCCAGCGACGGACTTTGCGCGTCGACGAATTGCGCGGCGCGATAGAGCGCCGCGATGGCATCGATCCGATGTCCGCGCGCAATCTGCCCGCGCCAGCCCGGCAGCGCGAAAGCCGCGACGATGGCCACCGCTGCGAGCGCGACGACCAGTTCGAGCAAGGTAAAAGCACGCCCGCTGCGTTGCATCCTCCCTCCTCCTTTTCCCTGTTGCCGTTGTCAAAACGGCCTCGCAACGACGCGCCGCCAATGACGCTCGATGTGCGTTCCGTCCACGACGAGCTGCATCTGCAACCAGCTTTGCGCGTCGTCCGTGGAACCGAATCCGCGCGCTGTGACAAGAAACGCGCGCACTGCCGGCCGCGCCTCGATACGCCATGCTTCGACGAGGCACTGTGGCGGCCTCACCGAGCCGGGCCACGACCACACGGGCGCCGTGGCCTGTGCCTCGAACGTAGCCTGACGGCGCCAGCCCTGCGGCTCGCCCGGCTGTGCCGGTGCCAGCGGCGCCAGCGCCGCGCCGTCGACCAGTGCACGCGTACAGAGCACGAGGCCCGCTTCGGCCGCACGGAAGGACTGCAGTTGATCGACGACAGCGCCAGCGTTGCGGGCCTCGAACAACGCGGCCTCGAACCAGGCCGCAGAGGTGGCGAGCATCATCGAAACGATCAGCAGAACGACCGGCAATGCGACGCCGCGCTGATTCCGGCGCCGGTCGCCCGAACATCGCGCCGCGAAAGTCATGAGCGCGCCTCCAACACATTTCTTAGCGCCACGTGACGCCAGAACGCCTGCCGCGCGCGGCCATCGGTGGCATTGACCGGCGCCCCATCGCAATCGACATAGCGCACGCGCCGGGCAAACGGCGCGCCGCGCACGAGCACGCATAGATCGACGGCCACGACCGAGGCCCACTGATCGTGCGTGAGCGACGCAGCGTCCACGGCCTGCACGGCACCGGCCAGCCAGTAGCGCACGCGCATGCGCTCGATGCCCTCCACGAGCGGCTGCGCCGTGCCAGCCTTGCCGGAGCCTTCGCAGTAGAGCTCGGGCTCGCCGGTCGAGCTGCTCGCCTTTGCATGAAAGCGATTGAGCACCTCGGTCGCGGGCGGCCCGACCGCCTGCCCCAGACAATCGGTGACCTGGCCATTCGCTGCCAGCCAGGTGGACTCGCCGTCGCCCCGATAGCGCACCGCGAAGCCGTCCGAGCGGTTCGAGAGCGCCTCGCACGTCGGAGTCGCATTGGTGCCTGCGGGACGCCCGGCGGTGCAGCCGAAGATCGGCGGGCCCGCGAGGCCCGCCGGAGCGTCGGCGCCCACGAACCCGGCCATCTGGATCTGCTCGCCCATCAGCGTCAGCGCATTCACGCCAGCATCCTGGATGCGCGCAGCGTCGACTGCGGCGGCGAACGCCTGACGCTGCGAGCGATATGCGGCAAGCGCGCCGGCCATTACGACGAGACCGAGCGCCACGGCGATCGTGAATTCGAGCAATGTGTGCCCTGTGCTAGCGCGCAAGCACCGCAAAGCGCGCTTCATTGGACAAACGCTAGCGCAATGCAGGCTCGCTCCTGCGACGGTTGCGCGCCGCCGGATTGGGCGTCTTCGCATCCGTCGGCGGACGGGAGCGCGCGAGGCACGGCCTCATCGCGCAACGCAGCCCATGTCAGCGCGACGAGCGAGGCCGGTCCTGCCGTACTGGACACCGTTGCGCGCCCCTCGGGCACGACGACGGCAGCGCGGGCCTTCCATTGATCGCGAGGCGCGGTGCCGGCTTCGAGCGCGGTCTCTGCGATCGCGTCGGCGGCGAAAGCGGCACGCGCCCGTGCTGCCGAGGCAATCGCATGCCGAGCCAGACCAAGTTGCGCACTCAGAAGGCCCAGTCCGCACATCGACATGAGCGCCATCGCCAGCGCGACTTCGAGCAAAGCCACGCCGCGCCCGATGCGCGAGCCTCGCCGAAAACACCTATTCCGTGCGCTCATGATGCCGCTCCGCATGCGCCGTCGCTTGCGCGCGCCCGCCCGCCTGCGGCAACGCGTATGCAGCGCCGCCACCCAGTCCCCCGCATCGAGGCCGCAGCAGCGCGCGGCGCGATCTCGAAGTTGCGCAGACTGCCGATCGTCTGCCCCGCCGGCGGCGTAAACGTAAGCGCCGTCAAACCCGAAGCCACGGTGATCTCATCGAGCGCCGGCTGCGCGCGCAGCAGCAACGACACGCCCGCGCGCTCGGCCATCACACCCCAGCCGCACGACCAATCGGCCCGCCCGGACGGACAGCTCTTGCCGGCCGCGAGACAATGCCGCGCGGCATCGATACGGCAGACGCTCACGCGCACCTTGCGCCTGATCGCTTCGTTGCGCGCGTATGAGAGCGTGCCGAGCAACGCGTTCGTGCGCGCGTCGACCTGGTCGCGCACGCGCCACGACACGAACACCGGCGCAGTTGCCGTGGCGCACAGCGCGAGCAGGGCGATCACGACCATCGTTTCGATCAGCGTGAAGCCGGCGCATTTCATCTGCAATCCTTATCGTCGAGGAATTGCAGTCACTCTACGGACCAACGCGAAACGGAACAATTAGCCGAACGGCCAGCTTATGTGCGCACGATGCTCCCGCGACAATGCAAGCGTCACGGGCAACGGCAGGGAGAATGGAAAATGCGGGGAAGGAAAATGCGCGGGCGCCCAGAGGAAACGCGCAAGCACTTAGCGCTTCTTCGGCGGCGTGGCGGCGCCGCTTGCACGGCGAAACTCTTCGATGACGTCCTCGAATTCGGAAACGTCCTCGAAGCGCCGGTACACGGAGGCAAAACGCACGAACGCGACCGTGTCGAGCTCGCGCAGTTCGCCCATCACGAGCTCGCCAAGGCGCTCGCTGCGCACTTCGCGCTCGCCGCTGCCGAGCAATTGATACTCGATGCGGGCAACCGCCGCGTCAATCGCGTCGGCAGCAACGGGGCGCTTGCGCAGCGCCAGTTGCATGCTCGCCATGATCTTGCGGCGGTCGAACTCCGTGCGGCTGCCATCCTTCTTGACGACGGCCGGCATCGCCAGCTCGACCCGCTCGTACGTCGTGAAACGCTTGTCGCAGGCCGGGCAGCGGCGCCGGCGCCGGATGGCGGCGCCGTCCTCGGACACGCGCGAGTCAACCACTTGCGTGTCTTCGTGCCGGCAGAAGGGGCAGCGCATGATGGATTACAACAGGCTGGATCAGCGATAAACCGGGAAGCGCTTGGTGAGTTCGGCGACCTGCGCCTTCACGCGCTCGATCGTCTCCGCATCTTCCGGGCTTTCCAGCACGTCTGCAATCAGGTTGCCCACCTGCTCGGCTTCCTTCACGCCGAAGCCGCGCGTCGTCATC
>DATEJU010000560.1:0-7093 GCA_035277805.1 Paraburkholderia sp.
CGCCTTGCGGAAGAGATCAGGCGGCTGGCCTTGCTGGAATACGAGTGCACCTTGCTTGTCGGCATCGCCGGCATCGGCCTTTTTTCTTGCCATATGAGCCACGTTAAAAGGGAACCTGGTCGGTTGGTAACTGTATACCAACCGACCAGGTGACTCAAGGCTGCGATCGCGCCCGTGCGGCCGCACGACACCATCTGTCAGAAAAGTTGACAGCCTGTGATTTAGCCGTCGAGTCGGGCCGCCAGATGGCCATCGGAACGCGCTCCGGCGAGCCCGGCGCGATCCCATATCCGGTAACCATTGGGCCTCGACACCTCGAGTTTGCTCCCATAAAGCGTTACCTCAATGCTCTCAAGTGAGCACTTACTCTCAATCAGGCTGCCCACAGGTATCTGTTTATGGGAGATTTCGGAAAGCAGCGACTTTGTGGACTTCTAGTGAGCGGTATGTAAAAGGCGTCCCATTGAAGGTGACCTATAGGCCGCCCCATAAATGGGCACCTCAAATAGACTGAGTTCAGGTCTTCCTGGATCGGCAAGCACGAGAAAACTCCCATAAATGGATACTCTGGATTCATCCCATAACTTGTTACCTGTTCAGAGCAATCAGCCCGTGTCTCCAGCCATCATGGGGTCCCCACTGCGATTGCCGAGGGTTACCTCCTGAGAATTTTGCAGGAATGCCCCATAACCGGTTACCTCGAGAATTCCCCATAGATGGCAACCTTTTGACTGCTCGAATAGCCTTCAGGTCTGTTGGATATCGTCTTTGCACCCCATAGAGCGCTACCTTTGCGCGCTCCCATAGATAGTGACCTCAGACGGTTTCGGCAACTTTTCCCATACGGGGCAACCTTTTCCCCATATCCACAGACCCGAATCCCCATGCGAGGCTACCGAATCCCCATATCCACAACCCCAAACTCCCATAGCGGGTACCCAGCGCCCCATAAGTTGCAACCAAATCACCCGCAAACCCTTACCTGATAAGGCTTCGCGCCTCCTAAAGGTTTACTAAAGGTTCTAAAGCGTAAAAGTAAACACTGAAACAGGCGTCCGATGAGAGAGACGTTTCCCAAAACCGGGATCCTATAAGGATGTGAGTGGTCACCAACCCATGCTGTCCCAAACCCGGTGACCTATGAGGCAAGACACATGAAAACAGCTCCCAAAACACGGGACCTATGCATCAATTCCTGAGAACCGACATTGAGTCTATAGCCTAACTCAATGATTTATATTAACAAAATACCCTGTGGTGCCTGGCTATGGGACTGACTAACGCCAACAGGTAGCCGTCTATGGGATCAATGCGCCGCCTGGCGAGCTTGCTGCTTTGCCAGACGCCTGGCGTCCGAAAACCCGGAATCCGTCTGCGCCATCTCTTGCCGCTACGGTAGCGCGCGTCCCTTCTTGACGCTCAGCGAAAGGTTGCCACTTCCCATATCGGGTTACCTACTCCAGGTCACCAGATATGGGAAATCGGCAAGTGACGCTCAGCTACCTGCCCGGCCGACGCCGTAAGGTGCACCGCAACATTGCGTCCAGGTGACCTTCGCGCGCACATTCCGCGCTCGTCACTCCGCTTGTGCCTGTGTTTGCGTGGGCTGCTGCGTCACGGATCCCGCAGTCCGCGCAAGGCAGTCGTGACGATAGAGGCTGCTGAGCCGCTGCTGGGCCGCCTGAAGGTCGGACGGGTAATCGTTATCCACGGCATGTTCCTGGTAGCCAACCAGCGAGAGATCCTGCAACTCCTGCATGAGTTCGCCGTGCGTCACCTCGTGAGCGGGCCGCACGAACGGATAGCTGTGGCACGCTTGCGGCGTGAGATGGGGGGCGGCGAACGCGCTCGCGCTTGCGATGCCAAGGAAAGGGATCAATGCGAACCTGAGCCAACGCTTCATGGTGACCTCCGACTGTCTATGGACGAATGAGTCGGCATCTGCGCCGACAAACGAGCGACATGCCGGCGACGAAAAAAGACATCGCACCCTTGGCATGCCAACGAGCGTCGAGCATAAGCAGCAGGCAGATCTGAAAAGCGCTCAACAGGATGAAACAACTTTCATCGATTCAACGAGCCCGATGAACCCAACGGCCACGAGACCGACACAACGAACCGCGATGTGTTTAACGCAGGCGATGGCAACCTCATTCAACCCTGCGCCGCGCAATGCCGAACCTGTCCGCGTTCCTCCGAATTGACAAACCGACAGCCAGGCGTCATCCGCCGGTAAGAACATGACTCGCTCTTCATCGTGCTGATGCCGTCGCGCGGTATCGCCACCCCTATCATGTCCAGGCGCGCGTACTGGTCCTCAATGGGCCGTCGGCGCGCATCGTTCATCGTCGACGGGGATAGCCATCGGGAGAGTCATGTCAGTCAGCGAAATCACGGCGCACCTGCATCAAACTTCGCCGCGGCGCGTGCGCGGCATGGAGCCTTACGTCTCGCCGCATCCGGTGCGAGGCACGCGATGAACCTGCCGGGCTGGGTGGCGGGTCGTACGGGCGCGTTCGTGCCCGAGGCGCCGCGTGTACAGGCACCGGCGGCCGATATTGGGCACGAACGCTGGCAGACCACGACCTTCCGCTGGTTCGCCGCCTATGCGGCGATCTTTTCGGTGTCGTTCATGGTGCTGCTCGGTTTCATCGAGTATTCGGTGACCCAGGCAATGGTCCGCGAGACCGACAGTGGCCTGCGCTGGCAACTGCGCTATTTCGACTCGCGCAGCGACGCATCGCTCGGCGTTGCCATCGCCGCACGGTTGCGCCGCGAAAACCGGCGCCAGAACTTCTACGGCCTGTTTTCCGCCGACGGCCACTGGATCGCCGGCGACATCCATGCGATGCCGGCCGAACTCGCGCTCGACCCCTGGGGCCGCTCGCACGAGCGCGCGCGCGGGCAGACCATGATGCTCGACGTCGGCGCTGCGCAGCCGCCACTGCGCGCGATGGGGGAAGTGCGCGCGGACGGCTCGCGTCTCGTTGTGGCGCGCTCGCTGTCCGATGTTCGCCACGTGCACGGCGAATTGCTGAAGGCGCTGTACGGCGGCGGCCTGCTGTGCCTGTGCGGCAGTCTCTGCGCCGGGCTGTTGCTGAGCATGCGTCAGATCCGTCGCGTCGCGGAGATTCGCCGCGCGACCGTCCGCATAGCCGGCGGCGATCTCGGTGAGCGGCTGCCGGTCGCGGGCCGTGACGAGCTCGACATGCTGGCCCATCTCGTGAATCGCATGCTCGACGAAGTCGAGCGGCTGATGGGCGAGGTCAAGAGCGCTTGCGACGGTATCGCGCATGACCTGCGTACGCCGCTCACGCGGCTGCGCCTGCGTCTTTCGCATACGGCCGAAGCGATGCAGCGCCGCGGCGAGCCCGCCATGGCCGCTGTGCTCGTGAGCGCGCGCGAGGAAGCCGACATCGTCCTCGAACGTTTCTCTGCACTCCTGCGTATCTCGGAGATTGGCGCGATCAAGCGGCGCAGCGCATTCGCACCGGTGGCGCTTCCCGATCTCGTGGCTGAACTGTGCGAACTGTACGCCCCGCTCGCCGAAGAAAAGGCCATCGACCTGGGGACCGCGCGGGCCGCCGTCGCCCCTGTCCACGCTGACCGCGCGTTGCTCTTCGAAGCCTTCAGCAATTTGCTCGACAACGCGATCAAGTTCGCGCCCCCCGGCGGCAGCGTGTGTGTCGCGCTGCACGCGACGCATGCGGGCGCGCAATTCAGCGTCACCGACAACGGCCCCGGCATCGCGCCGGAGGAGCGCGAGGCGGTGCTCGGCCGCTACTACCGCAGCGACGCAGCCCGCCACGTGCCGGGTACAGGCCTCGGACTCGGGATCGTCGCCGCGGTCTTGCGGCTGCACGACTATCGGCTCTCCATTAGCGCCGCGGCGCCCAACTCCGTGCCCGCCTTCACACAAAACTTCGCAACCGGGTTCGCAGACGGCGCTGCGCCAGACACGGCCGTGCAGGCGACCACGGGCACGACCGTCACCATCGACTGCTGGCCTGCTCATTCCTGGCCCAACACGCGCTATCAATGAGAGTCCTGCTGTGCTCTTCCTCCGATGCGGAGCGGAGCTATCTATACAAGGCGCTGAGCGAGAGCCTCAATAGCGTCGAGGTTGCCGACAACCTCCATTACGCCGTCTACCTCGCCACCCAGGAGCCGTTCGATACGGTGATGCTTTGCGCCGGTGGTGCGAACGCGCACGACGGTCTCATGGATGTGCTCGGCTCGTTCACGCGTCTGCCCGACGCGCCGGCAGTCGTCATTGCGCTCACGCGCGCTACCCCGGCCGACTGCGCGCAGTTGTTGCGCGCGGGCGCCGACGCTTGCTTCGTGCAGCCCTGGTCGATTCTCGAGATCCAGGAGCGCATGCTCGCGCTGCGGCGCACCGCGCTCGCGCAGGCGGGGCCGTGCGCGGCGCGGCTCGACCCGCTTACGCGCGATTTCGTCGTCGACGAGCGGCGCATCTCGCTCACCACGCGCGAATATCTGCTGGTGGAATGCCTGCTGCGCCACGCGAATGCGCCGGTCGCTCGCGAGCAGCTCATCCGTTATGCGTGGCCGGAGAAGGGCGACGTCGAGCCTTCGAGCGTCAATCTCGTGGTGTCGCGGCTGCGCCGCAAGTTCATCACGCACGGCGCGCGTGCGCAGATCGAGACCATCAACCGCTACGGCTACCAGCTCGATTTGCGCGGCGATCCAGCGCGTGCCGTCCAATGACGAGGCCAGCGCGTCGCGCAAGGGAATTGAAAGCATGCAACGCACGCCTAAAGCGTCGGCAGGCGTTTGCAAACCTAAATTTAATTTCATGAAAGCAAGCGCGGCTCCGCGGCCTTACGACGGTAAACTTGCACTTCGAAAGAGGCCGCGCATGTGACGCGCGGCGGAGTGCGAGGAAATGAGCCAGGTGCGCGTATTGACGGTGGAAGACGATGCCGTCACAGCCAATGAAATCGTCAGTGAACTGACGCAACGCGGCTTTGCCGTCGACTGGGTCGATAACGGCCGTGATGGCATGGCACGCGCGATGAGCGACGAATACGACGCCATCACGCTGGACCGCATGCTGCCGGGCGTCGACGGCCTGTCGATCCTCACGGCCATGCGCACGGTCGGCATCCAGACGCCGGTGCTGATGCTGAGCGCGCTCGGCGACGTCGACGAGCGCGTGCGCGGCCTGCGCGCGGGCGGCGACGACTACCTCACGAAGCCCTTCGACCCCGAGGAGCTCACCGCGCGTCTCGAGGTGCTGCTGCGCCGCCGCCAGGGCGCGAGCGTCGCGCGCGAGACCGCGCTGCGCGTCGGGCCGCTCGAGCTCGATCTCATCTCCCGCAAGGTGCGCCGCGACGGCGAAGAAGTCGCGCTGCTGCCCACCGAATACCGCGTGCTCGAATTCCTGATGCGCCATGCGGGCAAAACCATCACGCGCACCATGCTGTTCGAGGCGGTCTGGGGCTACCATTTCGATCCGGGCACCAACCTGATCGATGTGCACATGGGCCGCCTGCGCAAGAAAATCGATCCGCCGGGCGTGCCGCCGCTCATCCAGACGGTGCGCGGCTCCGGCTACATTCTCGGATAATCCCGCGTGTCGAGCCGCCCCTCCTCCCCCGCGCCCGCGATGCCGCGCCGGCGCTGGCACACCACGACGTTTCGCTGGTTGTGCGCCTACACCGCGCTGTTCGGCGTGTTTCTCACGCTGCTGGTCGGCTTTATCGCATGGACCGCGACCAATTCGATCGAGCGTGATGCCGACACCATCATGGGCTGGCAGCTCATCTATTTCGACTCGATTCCCGATGCGCAACTGCCTGCCGCGATCTACCAGCGGCTCGAGCACGAGCGCATGCACGTGAACTACTACGGCCTGTTCACGAACGACGGCCGCTATGTCGCCGGGGACATCGTCGAAGCGCCGCCGAACCTCACTTATGACCGCGTGGGCTCGACGCTCAAACATGCCCTGAAGCCGGACGATCACTCGCAGTCGCCGATCGTGCGCATCGTGGGCGAGGTGCGCCCCAACGGCATGCATCTGGTCGTCGCGCGCGACATGACGAGCGTGCTGCGCATCCGCGAGATCGTGGTGCGCACACTGTCCGTGGGCGTGGTGTTCGCGCTTTGCGCGGCGCTCGCGGGCGGTCTCGTGCTCGGCATGCGGCAGATCCGGCGCGTGCGCGAAATCCGCCGCGTCACGCAGTACATTGCGCGCGGCGACCTGGACCAGCGCCTGCCTGTGGGCGGCGACGACGAGCTCGACATGCTCGCGCATCTCGTGAATCACATGCTCGACGAGGTCGAGCGTCTGATGGGCGAGGTCAAGGGCGCGTGCGATGGCATCGCGCACGATCTGCGCACGCCGCTCGTGCATCTGCATACGCTGCTTGCGCGCATCGCCGAACACGAGAGCCTGTGTGCCGACGAAGCGGGCGCGGACCTCGTGGAGCGCGCCCGCGCCGAGACGGCCCAGTTGCTCGAGCGCTTTCGCGCGATGCTGCGCATCTCCGAGATCGGGACGCTGCATCGCCGCGGTGGCTTTGCGACCGTCGACCTGCAGGCGCTCGTGCAGGAGCTTGCCGAACTCTACGAACCTCTCGCGGAAAGCCGCGAGATCGAATGGCGCGTGAGCGCGCAGCCGGTCAGCGAGATCCACGGCGACCGTGCGCTGCTCTTCGAAGCCTTCAGCAACCTCATCGACAATGCGATCAAGTTCGCACCCGGGCAAAACGGGATCGTCAGCGTGACATTGCGCGCCACGGCGCTCGGCCCGCTGCTCGAAGTGGCGGACAACGGCCCGGGCATCGCGCCGGGCGAGCGCGCCGCCGTGCTGCAACGCTTCTATCGGGGCGACGCCGTGCGCCACATTGGCGGCTCGGGACTGGGTCTGAGCGTCGTGGCGGCGGTCATGCGCGTGCACGACTTCACGCTGCGCATGGACGACGCCCGCGATCCCGCGAACACAGCGAATCAAGCGAACGAAGCGGGCGGCCCCGGCATACGCATGAGCGTCGAATGCTGGCCGCGCGCGCTCACCTGACCGCGGCAAACCGAGCCAAACGACATCACGAGCCTATGCGCATACTCC
>DATEJU010000561.1:0-5734 GCA_035277805.1 Paraburkholderia sp.
AATGCAGTTCGAAGTGCTCTCGACCAACGGCGACACGTTCCTCGGCGGCGAAGACTTCGACCAGCGCATCATCGATTACATCATCGGCGAGTTCAAGAAGGAGCAGGGCGTCGACCTCTCGAAGGACGTGCTCGCGCTGCAGCGCCTGAAGGAAGCCGCTGAAAAGGCCAAGATCGAACTGTCGTCGGGCCAGCAGACCGAAATCAACCTGCCGTACATCACGGCGGATGCCTCGGGTCCGAAGCACCTGAACCTGAAGATCACGCGCGCCAAGCTCGAAGCGCTGGTCGAAGACCTGATCGAGCGCACCATCGAGCCGTGCCGCGTCGCGATCAAGGACGCGGGCGTGAAGGTCGGCGACATCGACGACGTGATTCTCGTTGGTGGCCAGACGCGTATGCCGAAGGTGCAGGAGAAGGTCAAGGAGTTCTTCGGCAAGGATCCGCGCCGTGACGTGAACCCGGACGAAGCCGTGGCAGTCGGTGCGGCGATTCAGGGCCAGGTGCTCTCGGGCGACCGCAAGGACGTGCTGCTCCTCGACGTCACCCCGCTCTCGCTCGGTATCGAGACGCTCGGCGGCGTGATGACGAAGATGATCAACAAGAACACCACGATCCCGACCAAGCACGCACAGGTGTACTCGACGGCGGACGACAACCAGGGCGCCGTGACGATCAAGGTGTTCCAGGGCGAGCGCGAAATGGCGGCCGGCAACAAGCTGCTGGGCGAGTTCAACCTCGAAGGCATTCCGCCCGCACCGCGCGGCGTGCCGCAGATCGAAGTGACCTTCGACATCGACGCGAACGGCATTCTGCACGTGGGCGCGAAGGACAAGGCCACCGGCAAGGAAAACAAGATCACCATCAAGGCGAACTCGGGTCTGTCGGAAGCCGAAATCGAGAAGATGGTGAAGGACGCCGAAGCGAACGCGGAAGAAGATCACCGTCTGCGTGAGCTGGCCGACGCGCGCAACCAGGGCGACGCGCTGGTTCACAGCACGAAGAAGGCCGTGGCCGAGTACGGCGAGAAGATCGACGCTTCTGAGAAGGAAAAGATCGAAGCCGCGCTCAAGGATCTCGAAGAGACGCTGAAGAACACGTCGGCCGACAAGGCGACGATCGAAGCGAAGGTCGAGGCGCTGTCGGCAGCGTCGCAGAAGCTCGGCGAGAAGATGTACGCCGACATGCAGGCGCAGCAAGGCGCAGCGGGTGCGGCAGCAGGCGCCGCGGGCGCGGGTGCCGAAGCCGGTGCGCAGAACGCCGCCGACGACGTGGTCGACGCCGAGTTCAAGGAAGTCAAGAAGGACTAAGTCGGTTCGTTCAGGGCCAGGGCATCCGGCGTGACTCGCGCCGGGTGCCTCGAGAATCGGGCCCGGGCCGAAAGGACTGAACAGACCGAAGCACGGCCGCATCGGTTACGATGCGTGTCGGCATTGCAGCGCCTGGCGAGCCTTCTGGCTCTCCGGGCACATTTGTTTTATGGAAGCCGTTCTCTTTCAGGGGCCGCCGGGGCGCGAAAACGCCCGCGCGGGGGTTCGAAAGGACGGCAAACGGGTCACGAGATCCAGCATTCAAGAGGAGCCGGCGCGTGCCGAGAGGCGTGCGGCCGGCGTTGAACCGATATGGCGAAACGGGATTACTACGAGGTTCTGGGCGTCGCGAAGAACGCGGGCGACGACGAAATCAAGAAGGCGTATCGCAAGCTGGCGATGAAGTATCACCCCGACCGCAATCCGGACAACAAGGATGCGGAAGAGCATTTCAAGGAGGTGAAAGAAGCCTACGAGATGCTGTCGGATTCGCAAAAGCGTGCGGCTTACGACCAGTACGGCCATGCGGGCGTCGATCCCAACATGGGCGGCGCGGGTGCGCAGGGCTTCGGCGGTTTCGCGGATGCCTTCGGCGACATCTTCGGCGATATCTTCGGTCAGGCCGCTGGCGGCGGCCGTGGTGCGCGTGGCGGCCCGCAGGTGTATCGCGGCGCGGACCTGCGCTACAGCATGGAGATCACGCTGGAGCAGGCGGCGCACGGCTACGAGACGCAAATTCGCGTGCCGGGCTGGAGCGGTTGCGAGGTCTGTCACGGTTCGGGCGCGAAGCCCGGCACCAAGCCCGAAACCTGCCCGACCTGTCACGGCTCGGGTTCGGTGCGCATGTCGCAGGGCTTCTTCAGCATCCAGCAGACCTGCCCGAAGTGCCATGGCACGGGTTCGTACATTCCCGAGCCCTGCACGCACTGCCACGGTGCGGGCAAGGTGAAGGAAACCAAGACGCTCGAAGTGAAGATTCCGGCGGGCATCGACGACGGCATGCGCATCCGCTCGGCCGGCAACGGCGAGCCTGGCATCAACGGCGGGCCGTCGGGCGATCTCTACGTCGAGATCCACATCAAGCAGCACCCGGTGTTCGAGCGCGACGGCGACGACCTCCATTGCCAGATGCCGATTCCGTTCACCACGGCGGCGCTCGGCGGCGAGATCGAAGTGCCCACCCTGGCGGGCCGCGCGAGCTTCACGGTGCCCGAAGGCACGCAGTCGGGCAAGACGTTCCGCCTGCGCGGCAAGGGCATCAAGGGCCTGCGCTCGAGCATCGCCGGCGATCTGTACGTGCATGTCCAGGTCGAAACGCCGGTCAAGCTCACCGAGCAGCAGCGCGATCTGCTCCAGCAGTTCGAGAAGTCGCTCGTGGAGGGCGGCTCGCGCCACAGCCCGCAGAGCAAGAGCTGGTTCGACCGCGTGAAGAGCTTCTTCGATTGATGCGCGGCGTCGTGCATCGCTTCGTGCGGTGTTCATTCGGTAGCAGGCGGTAACGTCAATGGCAGTGAACCAAGGTGGCGCGGCGGATGACGCGGTTTTTGCGCTGCTCGACGACGGCGATGCGACGACGGCCAGCCGTTCGAGCCGCCTTTACACGAGGTTCGTGCGCGAGATCGCGTGCGAGCGCGCGGCGGATCTCGACGCGGCGTGCCGCGAAGTGAACCATGCGCTGAGCGCGGGTCGCTTCGCGCTCGTGCTCGGCGACTACGAATTCGGGCGTGCGCTCGAATTCGCGAAGCGCGACACAACAACCTCCAGCGAAACGCAGCACGGCCACGCCGCGCTGCGTTTTTTATTGTTCGAACGCTGCGAGCGGCTCTCGCGCGACGAAGCCGATGCCTGGCTTGCCGCGCGTGAGGGCAGCGGCGCGACGCCGGGGCCCGCGCCCGCGGGCATCGCCGGCGTGACGATGGGCGTCGACCGGGAGCGCTTCGAGCGCGACATCGGCGCGGTGCAGGACGCGCTGCGCATCGGCGACTCGTATCAGATCAACTACACGTACCGGCTGAGCTTCGAGGCGTTTGGCGCGCCGGTGGCGTTGTACCGGCGCTTGCGCGAGCGTCAGCGTGTGCGTTACGGCGCGCTGATCGCATTGCCGGGTGACCGCTGGGTGCTCTCGTGCTCGCCCGAGCTTTTCGTCGAGAAGCACGACGAAACGTTGCGCGCGAAACCGATGAAGGGCACCGCCGCGCGTTCGGCCGACGCGGCCGAGGACGCCGCCGCCGCGCAATTCCTCGCGAACGATCCCAAGAATCGCGCCGAAAACGTGATGATCGTCGACTTGCTGCGCAACGACGTGTCGCGCGTCGCGCAGACGGGATCGGTGCGCGTGCCCGCGCTCTTCAGCGTGGAGCCGTATGCCTCCGTCTGGCAGATGACTTCGACGGTCGAGGCGAAAATGCGACCCGGCACGACCTTCGCCGATGCGATGCGTGCGCTGTTCCCATGCGGCTCGATCACGGGTGCGCCCAAGCATCGCACGATGGAGTTGATCGAAGCGCTCGAGCATGGTCCGCGCGGGCTGTACACGGGCACCATCGGCTGGCTCGACGCCCCGAAGGAAGGCGAGGCCTGCGGCGACTTCTGCCTTTCGGTCGTGATCCGCACACTCGCGCTCGAGGCTGCGCAATCTGGCATATCCGGCGCAACGCGCCGCGGCCAGATGGGCGTGGGCGCGGGCATCGTGCTCGACAGCGCGGCCGCCGACGAATACGAGGAGTGCCGATTGAAAGCGCGTTTTCTCACCCAGGCCGATCCCGGCATCGAACTCTTCGAAACGATGTACGCGACGCGTGCGCAAGGCGTGCGTCACGTCGAGCTCCACCTCGCGCGGCTTGCGGCGAGCGCGGCGTGGCTCGGCTTTCCTTGCGATGTCGACGCGCTGCGCGCGCGTCTTGCCGAGGCGTGCGCGGCGTTCGCCGACGCCGACGCACCGCATCGCATGCGTCTCGCGCTCGGCAAGAGTGGGGCGGCAACGCTGACCAGCGCGCCACTTGCGCCGCTTGCGCGCGACACGGCGGGCGTGCTGCTCGCGCCCGATCACGGCTTCGCGCCGGTCGCGTCGGCCGATGCGCTGCTGCTGCGCAAGTCGACGCGTCGCACCGAATTCGACCGCGCATGGCGCGAGGCCGAAGCGCAGGGTGGCTTCGACATGCTGTTCTTCAACGAGCGCGGCGAGCTGACCGAAGGCGGGCGCTCGAACGTGTTCGTGAAGCTCGACGGGCAATGGTGGACGCCACCGCTGGCGTCCGGGCTCCTGCCCGGCGTGATGCGCGGCGTGCTGCTCGACGATGCGGCGTTCGGGGCGCGCGAGCGCGTGCTCACGCGCGAGGACGTGCTGAACGCCGAAGCGCTCATGCTGACCAACGCGCTGCGCGGGGCCGTGCCCGCGCGCTTGATCCGATGAGCGCGCGCTGAGCGCATCGGCGTGGTCGAGGCAAAGGCGAACGCGAACGGCCTGGCACGGAGCACAGGCAGAAGACAGCGAGCATGAAAAAAGCGCGTCCCGCAAGGAACGCGCTTTTTTCATGCTGCACCGATGCCATGCCGGCTGGCCGTCGCCCGCCGCGCATCGCGGAAAATACTCATCAGAATGCGTGCTCGGGCCCCGGGAACGTGCTTTCCTTCACGGCTTTCACATAGGCGCGCACGGCCGATTCGATATCGGGCTGTCCCGCCATGAAGTCCTTCACGAAGCGCGGACGCTTGCCGGGGAAAATGCCGAGCATGTCGTGCAGCACGAGCACCTGGCCCGAGCAGTCGAGGCCGGCGCCAATGCCGATCGTCGGAATGCGCAACTGCTGCGTGACCTGCGCGCCGAGCGCCGCCGGGACCGCCTCGATCACCACGAGCTGCGCGCCCGCGGCCTCCAGCGCAAGCGCGTCGCGCACGAGCTGTGTGGCGGCCGCGTCGGTCTTGCCCTGCACCTTGAAGCCGCCGAACGCATGCACCGATTGCGGCGTGAGGCCGATGTGCGCGCACACCGGCACTGCGCGCTCGACCAGCATTTTGACCGTGGGCGCGAGCCATTCGCCGCCCTCGATCTTCACCATCTGCGCGCCCGCGCGCATGAGCTTCACCGAATTCGCAAAGGCGTCTTCGGGCGTACCGAACGTGCCGAACGGCAGATCGGCGATGATCAGCGCCTTCGGTTGCGCGCGCGCGACGCAGGCCGTGTGATAGGCGATGTCTTCGAGCGTGACGGGCAGCGTCGTCGTGTGGCCCTGGAGCACGTTGCCGAGCGAGTCGCCGATCAGCACGGTGTCCACGCCCGCGCGGTCGCACAGCGCCGAGAAGCTCGCGTCGTAGCACGTGAGCATCGCGATCTTCTCGCCGGCATCGCGCATTGCCTGAAGCTTGGGCACGGTGACCGCGCTGCGGCTCGTTTCCTGCAGGTAAGTCATGGGGAGTCCGAGAGTC
>DATEJU010000562.1:0-13877 GCA_035277805.1 Paraburkholderia sp.
CGGCGCCGGAGGTCGCGCCCGTGATCGCGGAGAGCGGCGTGCCGCCGAGGCCAAGGCTCGCGATGGTCGCGTTGAGCGGACCGAGCGGGCCGGCTGCCGCCGCGCCGGTCGGCGCGCCGTTCGCGACGAGCGCGGTGCTGCCGCCCACGAGGCTCGTGATGAGGCCCGGGATAGGCGCGGCGCCATTCGGGCCGTTCGGATTGACGAGCCCGCCCGCGTTGGTGACCGTGTTGCCGACGGCGCCGATCAGCGAGCCGGCATCCGCGCCGAGTGGCCCGAGCGCGCCGCTTGCCTGCGAGCCCGTGGTGGTCGACGCGACCTTCGTGCCGGCCGTCTGCAGCGCGCCGCCTACTTGCGCAAGCAAGCCCGAGACCGGCACGCCGAGCCCCGTCGAGGTGCCCACTTGCTGGGTGATGAGGCCGGCCGTGGTGACGATCGGCGTGATGGTCGTGCTGATCGGCTGCGTGGCCTGTTGCACCGGAGCGGACGAGAGCACGTTGCCGAGCGTCTTGCCGGTGGCGTTCACGGCGTTGGCCGTCGTGTCTAGAACGGAGGCGACGGGCGTCGTGACGGGGGCGAGCGGCGCGAGTGGCCCGTTGCCGAGTCCGTTGACGGTGGTTGCCGCGCCCTGGATTACCCCGCTCGTTGCGCTCACAACGTTACCGAGCCCGGCCGCCGTCGTGCCGACCGGGTTGGGCGTCGAACCGGTCTGGCCGAGGCCGTTCGAGACGGCGTCGGCGAGTGCGGCGACGACCGTGCCGGTGCTCGACACTGCGTCACCGAGGCCCTGGCTCACTTGTGGGCTCGTGCCCGGCACCGTGGTCGAGCCGATCGCGTTGCCGAGATCGCTTGCCGATTTGGCCACCGAGCTGACCACGCCGCTTGTGCCGCCCGACGCGGTGGTGGTGCCGCCGCCGGTGTTGCCCGAGCCGCCGCCGCCCGTGCCGGCGGTCGAGTTGCCGGAGCCGCCACTGGTGCCGCCCGTACCGGTCGTGCCTGTCGTGCCGGTTGCGCCCGAAGAGGCCGAAGGCGGCGTGTAGCTGCTGCCGCCGCAGGCGGCGACGCTGCAGGCCACGGCTGCGGCTAGCGCCGTCAGGCGCAAACTGCGCACGAGCGCGATGGCGCGGTCGTCGTTGCGCTTGTTGCCGCGCTTGTTATCGCAGTCGTTGCCGCGGTTGTTGTGATGCGCGGTAGAGCTGGAGCTGCTGGACATGACGCTGTCTCCTGAACTTGAACTGAAAGAGGCGCTGTAACGCGATGCCACGTGGATTTCCGGCGCCGATTACTTCTTGCCGCCGAGCAGGCCGCCGACGAGCGACGTGAGGCCGGCGAGCGGGTTCGTTGCTCCGCTGCCGGAGCTGCCGCCCGTCAGCGAGCTGAGCGAGAGCCCGGGCGCTGCGCTGGAGGTGTTGCTGGCGGCCGGCGTGCTGGAGGTGCCGGCGGGTTTGGCGCCTGCGCCGAGCGTTGCGCCCGCAACGACTGCGCCGCCCGTGGCCCCGGCGCTGCTCAAGGCGCCGGTGACCGTGTTGACGGTGCCGGCGACGAGGCCCGTGACCGGAGCGAGCGGGCTGCCGGTGCCGCCGGTGGCGGAGGTGAGGGCGCCGGTTGCCGTGGTGAGCGCACCGGTGACCGGCGCAAGCGGATTGCTGCCGCCCGTGCTTGCGCCAACGCCGACGCCTGCCCCGATGCCCACACCCGCACCGCCACCGCTCACGCTGCTCAAGATGCCCGTGACCGGCGCGAGCGGATTGGCGCTGCCGCTCGTCGTGCCGCCCGTCAGCAGATTGCCGGCGGTGGCGACGGTCTTGCCCGTATCGGCGACGAGGTTGCCCATGCCCGTCGTGACGGGATTCGCGCCACCCGTTTGCGCGACCAGTGCGCCGCCTTTCTGAAGGCCACCGCCGAGCGTTTGCAGCAGGCCCGCGACCGGCGCGCCAACACCTGTCGTGCTACCCACCGTCTGCGTGGTGGCGGCGAGCATCGAGGTGATCGGCGTGATGGTGGCGCTCAGTTGCTGCGTGACCTGTTGCACCGGGCCTTGCGTGAGCGCGCCTGTCAACGTGTTGCCCGCACCCGTGACGGCGGTGCCCAGCGTGCCCACCGCGCCGCCCACAGGCGTCGTGATGGCGGCGAGCGGCGCAAGCGGGCCACTGCCGAGACTCGTGACGAGCTGGCCCGTGCTGGTGACGGCCTTGCCTGCGTCGCTCACGACGCCACCCGTGCTCGCGAGCGTGGTCCCCACCGGATTGCTGCTCGCGCCGAGTTGGCCGAGCCCTTGGGAAACGCCGTTGCCGAGCGTGGAGACCGCGCCGCCGATGTTCTGGACAATGCCGCCCGCGGCCTGGGTGGTTTGCTGGCTCACGCCGGGCAGCGTCTGCGCAGCGATCGTGCTGCCGATGCCCGAGACGGTGGCGCCGGCGTCGCTCACGACGTTGCCCGCGGCATGGGCGACCACGCCGACGGCATTGGCCGAGACGGTCGTGCCGCCGTTGCCGTTGTTGCCGTTATTGCCGTTGCCCGAACCGTCGCCGTTGCCGTTTCCATTGGCGCCGGTGGTCGTGTTTCCCGTGCCGTTTCCTGTGCCCGTGCCGTTGCCATTCGCCGTGCCCGAGCCGTTGTCGGCGCTAGTGGTGCCGCTGCCATCGTTGCTGCCGTTATCTGCCGTGCTGGTGCCGCCGGAGCCGCTGCCGGTGCTGCCGCCGTTGGCGCCGCTCGTTTGCAGCGCGCCGCCGCTGCCGCCCCCGGTGCCGCTGCTGAGCGAGCCGGAGCCGCCGCAGGCGGTTAGCGAGAGCAGCGTGGCGACGGTCGCAGCGATGGCCGTCAAGCGTGCTGCGTTCGCGATGCGCTGATTGTTCATGATGTGCCCTCGGTTCGTATGGTGTGTTGTCTGTGTTATTTGCCTGGTCCATCGGACCTGCGCCACTTACACTGCAACAGACATGCCAGTGCAATGGCGCACGCGAAAACAACACCCATTGCTGATTGGAGGGTTTCGTCTAATCAAGACATATCAAGCATTTGCGAGTGCTTTTGTCGAATGAATAGCGGAGCAATAAAGGGAGGTGAAACGCGGCGTTACGCGATGCAACGTGTTACGTCACGTAACGTGGCGCGCGTGATGTTACGGGCGTGGGCGTAACAGGACAGAAAAGTCATAGCGACAACACGAAGCCAAAAAGCCTCGCGAGTGCATGGAGACTGGATGAGGCACGCAAACGTTAAACATTGTCAGATTATCGAATTCCAACTCGTGGCGTCATGGTTTGCCCGAAGTAAACGGTAAAACGCATATGCTGATAATGAAGTTACGGCTTGGCACTTGCATAATGATCGATTGCGTTACGCATTGCGTTACGCTATAAAAACCGCACAGACCAAAAAAAATACAAAACAGAGCCTTACGTGAGCATGATCGAGGGACATGCCTGCGATTCGGCCAAACGTTGGCGGACTGACATGGCAGTTCGTGGACCGGATGCATTGGCGCAATCAGGCAGTGCGCACTACGCGCGCCGGTGCAGATCAGCGTGAAAGCGCAAAAAAAGAGAGAGAGAGGGCCGAAATGAACAAGCTGTTAAAGCGATTCGCAAAGTCAGAAGAAGGAGTAACGGCGCTGGAGTACGGGCTCATCGCCGGGGTTATCGTCATAGCCGTTGCTGCGACGCTTCCTGGTATCGGGAAGTCGCTCTCAACGTTGTTCACGTCCATCGGGACAGAGGTCGGGAACGCTGCGACCACGGCAAGCGCTGCGGCTGCCGGCGGCTGATCGGGCGTTTCAGGTAACGCACAACATCGCTGACTACCAGATGTTCCAGCGCGCGCTCGCTTGCGAGCCCGCGCTGGCTGGTTGCGTTCGCACCGTTCTCGATGATTCCATTCTATTTATCCAGCCTCGTGTTCGGCGCGTGGGCTGTGGCAGTTGCCGTGTGCGACTGCCGCTCGCGTCGCGTGCCCAACACACTTGTGGGCGCAGGGCTTGTCGCCGCACTGGCGGCGGCGCTGCTGCACGCGGGTCCCGCGCATCTCGGCATCGGTGAGGCGCTGGCCGCAGCAGCGGTGGGGCTCGCCGCGCTCATGCCGTTCTTCTTGCTTGGCATGATGGGCGCGGCCGACGTCAAGGTCTTCGCGGTGCTGGGCGCATGGTGCGGGATGCAGTCGCTCGTGGGCCTGTGGGTCGTCGCGAGCCTCGCGGCGTTCATGCATGCGCTCGCGCTGCTGATTACGCAGCGCTCGAGTGCGCATGTCACTGCGGCGCGTCCCGCGCGGCTCGTTACCGTGGGGGCGCGGCGCGGTACGCCCTATGCCGCCTGCCTGAGCGTGCCCGCGCTTGTCTGGCTCGCGCTTCAACTGGCATCCGGGTGGCCGAGATGATTGCGTTGGCAACAAACAGGCATGCAATTGCCGCTCGGGCAGGGCGTGGCAAGCGCGCACAACGCGGTATCGCCGCGGTCGAGTTCGCACTCGCGTTTCCGCTGTTCTTTGCGGTCCTCTACGGGATCGTCATGTACAGCATGATCTTTCTCGTCCAGCAAAGTTTGACCTCGGCCGCCGCGGAAGGCGCGCGTGCGGCGCTCGTCTATCAGAACGGGACCGATCCCGCTTCGGCGCTTGCGAGCCGCGCACAGGCGGCCTGCACGCGGGCGCTCGCCGTCGTGAACTGGCTCACGCATGCACCGCAATGCACGCAGGCGGTCAACGCCGCGCCGACCGGATGCACCGGGAACACGGCGATGGACTGCGTCCAGATCACGCTCACTTACGCATGGAAAACTCATCCGCTGGTGCCGCCGCTGCCGCTCATGGGGCTGCTCGCGCCGTCGTCGCTGGTAGGCCAGGCGACTGTGCAGATCGATCCGGAGAACCTCCTGTGAAGCCTTCGCGCAGGCCGTCGAGTATCTCCTCGATTGATTTGCCGAGTCAGCCGGGCCGTCCGGGCGACACCCAATTCGTTCGCATCGTGGATGACCGTTCATGGCCAATCTGACCAAAATCACCGCAGGACTCCTGATTGCCGGCGCGCTCGTGCTCGGGCTGCTCGCGTGGATGCTGGCGCGCCGCCCGCCGCCACCCGTTGTGCCGCCGCCGTCTGCCACGCAGGCGCTCACGCCGGTCGTGGTGGCCACGCGCGCGCTGTTGGCGGGCCAGCCGATTCCCGCAGACGCGCTGCGTGTGCAACCGCTGCCGATCCACCCGCAGGGCGCCGTGAGCGATAGCGCGCTGGTTGCGGGCCGCGTGCCGCTTGCCGATATCGCCGCCGACGCGCCCGTGCTCGATCAGCAGCTCTCCTCGAGTCTCGCCTCGAGTCTGGCTCCTGGCGAGCGCGCCGTGGCGGTGCGCGTCGATGAAACCAACGCGGTCGGCAATGTGCTGCATCCGGGCAACTATGTCGATGTGTTCTTTACGTTGCGGCGTGACGGCAACGGCGCGAATGGCGGCGAGATCGGCCGCACCCAGGCGCGTCTCCTGATTTCGAAGGCGCGCGTGCTGGTGTTCGGTGCGCAGCCCGATGGGCAGGGATATGCGGGCGGCCAGCGCACCCGCAACTTCGGCCGGCAGAACGCCGCACCGCGCACGGCGGTGCTCGCCGTGCCGCTTACCGAAGTCGATCAGCTCGCGCTGGCTCAAAGCCAGGGACAACTGATTCTCGCGCTGCGTAACCCGACCGACGACGGTCAGATAGATCCCGCTGCATTCGGCCCGCAGCCCGGCGTGCTCAAGGTGGTTTCGCGCACGGCGCCGGACGGCTCCACGCGTGCGGCGGCGGGTGTTGCGCTCGACCAGCTCGCGGGCAGCGGCGCGCCACGCGAGACAGCGCCGGCGGCACCGGCCGCGCTGCGCCGCGCTGGCGGGTCCGCGCACGGTGGACTTGAAGTAATACGGGGGGGGCGCACCGAAACGGTCGCCTGGTAATGAGGCATGGGCGAGCGACGCTCAATTCGCCAGCCGGTTGCGCGCACCTGGCCGCATACGAGAGAAGCAGGAACACAATGACCATAACGAGGATATTCGCCGTGGCGGTGGCCGCCGCATGCACGGGCGGTCTTGCGCTTGCCGCCATGCCCGCATGGGCAGCGCCGCCCGCGCAGGGGAGTACGGCATACGCGGGCGATTCGGCAAACGGCTTGCCGTCGAGCGTCGATATTGCGGTGGGCGAGCAGCGCACGCTGCCCGTCACGGGCTCGCTCACGCGCATCGCCGTGGGCGACCCTTCGGTGGCCGACGTGCTGGTGATACGCGGCGACCGTCGCGGCGGCGTGCTGCTCGTCGGCAAGGGCGCGGGCACGACGAACGTGATGCTGTGGGAAGGCAGCGGCGCGCCACGCACGCTCACCGTCAACGTGACGACGAACGCGGCGCGCGCGCTCCTGGGCGCGGGCACGCCCGATGTGAAGGTGCTCGGCGGCACGGCGCTCATTACCGGCCGCGCCGCAACGATGGAGCAGCACCAGCGTGCGGTGGCGGCGGCCCAGGGCTCGGTCGGCAAGGGCGGGAAGAACGGCAAGGATGCGAACGTGCTCGATACGTCGAGCGTCGCGACGCGCGCGGTCGTGCAGGTGGACGTGCGCGTGGTCGAGTTCAGCCGCAGCGTGCTCAAGCAGATCGGCTTTAACTTCTTTCGGCAGAACAATGGTTTTGCATTCGGCTCGTTCACGCCGACTTCGCTCACCTCCGGAAGCATGACCTCGGGGAGCACGGCGGTTCAGGCCGCCTTGCCGATCGCATCCGCGTTCAATCTCGTGTTCGCCTCGGCATCACACGGCCTGTTCGCCGACCTGAGCCTGATGGAGACGAACAACCTTGCGCGCGTGCTCGCCGAGCCCACGCTCGTCGCGCTCTCGGGCCAGAGCGCGAGCTTCCTCGCGGGCGGCGAGATTCCGGTGCCGGTGCCGCAGGCGCTCGGCGCCACGGCGATCGAATACAAGTCCTACGGTATCGGGCTCTCGCTCACGCCCACGGTGCTCTCGCCGGAACGCATCGCGCTCAAGGTTGCGCCCGAGGCAAGCCAGCTCGACTTCGCGAACGCGGTGACGATCAGCGGCGTGTCGGTGCCCGCGATCACCACGCGCCGCGCCGAAACGACCGTCGAGCTCGGCGACGGCGAGAGCTTTGTGATCGGCGGGCTGATCGATCGCGAGACGGCATCGAACGTGAACAAGGTACCGCTGCTGGGCGACCTGCCTATCATCGGCACGTTTTTCAAGCAGCTGAACTATCAGCAGAACGACAAGGAACTGGTGATCATCGTGACGCCGCACCTGGTGTCGCCGCTCGCGAAGGATGCGAAGCTGCCCGCCACGCCCGGCGAGCTTTCCGAGCAGCGCGATGCGCCCGTGTGGCGCTCGCTGCTGGGCGGCGCGGCGTCGCGCGATCCGGTGCCGGGATTTTCGCCGTGATGCGGCGGGCCAGCAGCGCGGCGTCTGGCATGTGCCGCGCGCGCGGTCCGCTGCCGTGGCAGCATTCGTTGCACGGGCAACAGAATTTTGCATGGAACCAGCGTAGGGCGTTAGAGCGCCAACTCTGGTGGACAGGAGGGATTCATGAACGCGAGAGCGCAGATGTCGACTGAACGCACGGTGGCGGATTCGTTCGTCTTCGCGTCGGCGAATGACGCGCATGCGCGTTGGGTCGCGCACACGCTCGGCTCGGTCGGCAAGGTCGAAACCGTCGCGCTCGATCCCGCGCTCGTCGCGCAGCAGATCTCGCAGAACATGCCGTCGCTGTTGCTGATCGACTTTTCGCATGGCGGGCATTTCCGTGGCGCTCATGCGCAGGGCAGCGCCGCGAGCGCGGTGGCGGCGGCTGCGCACGCGGCGTTTGCGGGCCTGCAGATCATCGCCGTGGGCACGCTTGCCGAGCCGGAGAGCGCGATTTCGGCGTTGCGCGCGGGCGTGCGCGATTTCGTCGACGCCGGCGGAGACAGTGAGGATGCCTTACGTATCGTGCGCCAGGTGCTGGACAACCGCGTGGAGCCTGTGAGCCGGCATGGCCGGCTCACGGTGCTACTTGGCGCGCGTCCCGGCATGGGCGTCACGACGCTCGCGGCGGGTCTCTGTGTGCTGCTCGCGCGCAAGGGCGCCGCGCTGAACCGGCACGCCGCGCTGCTCGACCTGGGATTGCCCGCGGGAGACGGCGCGCTGCTCCTCAACGCGGCCAACGGTTTCAGTTTCGTCGATGCGGTGCGCAACCTGCGCCGCTTCGACCAGACCTTCGTGCATACGGCGCTCGCGCGCCACGAGAGCGGCCTTGCGCTCACCACGCTGCCTGCCGATCCTGGCGCGCTGCGCGAAGTCTCGTATCAGTCGGCGGTGGCGCTGCTCACGCGCCTGCGTGCGTTCTTCGATCAGCAGGTTGTCGACCTCGGCGGCTTCTCGAATGCGGAGTTCATCTTCGAGGTGGCGCGCGCGGCGGATCAGGCCTGGCTCGTGTGCGACCAGAGCGTCGCGTCGATTGTCGCGGCGTCGCGCCAGCTCGAAATGCTGCGCGACGGCGGCGTCGAGAACGCCAACCTGCGTCTCGTGATCAACCAGTATGAAACGGACATCGACCTGAGCGCGGCGCAGATCGCGGAGCGCCTGAACATCGAGCTCGCGGGCGTGCTGCCTGCGCGCCGCGTGGCGCTGTGCCAGGCCGCGAATCGCGGGCAATTGCTGGTCGACAGCGCGCCGCGTGACGCCTACGTGCGCGCGCTCGATGCGCTCGCGGCGCAGCTCGACGGCATGCGCACGCCGGAAGCGAAGAAGTTCGACCTGCTGCGCCGACCGTTGCGCGGCCTTTTCCAACACTTATCGAAGCGTTCGTAGATCATGGCGGATAACATCCAGTTTGCCGATGACGCGCCCTTGTTCGCGCAGAGCCAACAGTTCCAGGACATCAAGAACGCAGCGCACGAGCACTTGCTCACACGCATCGAGGAGCTTGGCGCCGAGTTCGGCCGCTGGTCGCGCCAGGCGATCAACCAGTTCGTCGATCTGGAAATGGACAGCTTCGTGCGGCTGCGCCACATTCCGATCAACGAGAGCGAGGTGCGCACGATCGCCGGGGCGCTCACCAAGGAGCTCGCCGGCTTCGGTCCGATCGAGGACCTGCTCGGCGATCCGGCCGTCGAGGACATCCTCATCAACGGCTATAGCGACGTCTACGTGTCGCGGCACGGCATCCTCTCGAAGATTCCGGTGCGCTTCTCCGACAATGCGCACCTGCTGCGCATCGTGCGGCGCATACTCGCGCCCATCGGGCGGCGTCTGGACGAATCGAATCCGATGGTCGATGCGCGCCTGCCCGATGGCGGGCGCATCAATGTCGTGATCGAGCCGCTCTCGCTCGCCGGGCCCATCGTCTCGATCCGCAAGTTCCGCAAAGATCCACTGCGTCCCGACGATCTGCTCGGCAACGGCACGTTCGGCGTGGAGATCGGCGCGCTCTTCGAAGCAGCGGTGCAGGCGCGCTGCAATATTCTCGTCTCGGGCGGCACGAGCTCGGGCAAGACTTCGCTCCTGAACGCGCTGGCGTTCCATATTCCCGAGATCGAGCGCGTGGTGACGATCGAAGACACCGCCGAGCTTTCGCTCAATCACCCGCATGTGGTGCGGCTCGAAAGCCGCCCCGGCGGCTTCGACGGCACGGGGGTGGTGACCATCCGCGATCTGCTGCGCAATACGCTGCGCATGCGCCCGGACCGCATCATCGTGGGCGAAGTGCGCGGCGGCGAGGTGCTCGAAATGCTGCAGGCGATGAACACCGGCCACGACGGCTCGATGGCGACCGTGCACGCGTCGTCGCCGCGCGAGTGTCTTTACCGGCTCGAAATGCTCGCGGGCTTTGCGGGCTTTCAGGGCACCGAAAGCAGCCTGCGCCGGCAGATCGCCAACGCGATCGACTTCATCGTGCAGATCGGGCGTCTTTCCAACGGGCGGCGCCGGATTCTTTCGGTAACCGAAGTAACCGGGCTCGCGGATAACATCATCGCCACGCAGGAGCTGTATCGCTACGAGCCGGTCATGAACGCGGACGGCGAGGAGATCGACCGTTGGGAATCGCTCGGCATCCATCCGCATTCGCCGAAGCTCGCGCGTTTTCGCCAGGCGCTTTCGGCCTCGCCGAATTTCGGTTTCGGCGGCGGGCACGACGGGGGCTTCAATGTCTAGCGTGATCGCGCTCATCGCGGCGCTCGCGCTGCTGTTTGCCGCTGCCGGGCTGATGCTCTGGCAGCGTGCGCAGCAGCGCGCCTCGCGTGAGCACGTGACGCGTTTCGTCGACAGCCGCGTGGCCGCCGCAACCCGGGCCGCGGGCGCGCCCGGCACGGCAGGGGCGGGCGGGTTCGCCGCTCAGGCAGGCGCGGCCAGGTCCGATGCGATACGCGCGGCCTATGTCGGCGGGAACGCCGCCACGCGCGGCGGCGCACTGCCGTCCGCGGCGGCTCTGCCGCAAGGCTGGCAAGGGCGCGTCACGTTCGTGCTGCAGGGCTTGCTGAGCCGCGCCGGCATCGTCGATGTGCGCAAGCCACTGGCGTTCGTCGGCTTCATCGCGATGACACTGGCGTTGTGGGGCTTCTTGCTGGGCGGGGTGTCGGCGGCGCTCGCCGTGCTGGTGCTGGTGACGGCGCTGGCGGCCTTTGCGCTCTCGATGCGCATGCAGCGGCGGCGCGCGCGGCTCGTTGCGCAATTGCCTTCTTTTCTCGATGGCATCGTGCGGCTGATCGTGCTCGGCAACAGCGTGCCCGCGGCATTTCAGGCCGCGCTGCTCACCACCGAGGCGCCGCTGCGCGAATGTCTCGATCACGTTTCGCGCATGCTGCGCGCCGGCGTCGAAATCGATCGCGCGCTCAATCAGGTCGCGCAAGTCTATCGCGCGCGCGAGCTGGAACTCGTGGGCGCGGTGCTGCGCCTTTCCGTGCGCTATGGCGGCCGCGCCGACGTGATGCTCGAGCGCATGGCGACGTTCATGCGCGATCTCGAGCAGGCGCAGCGCGAGCTGGTCGCGATGTCGGCGGAAACGCGCCTCTCCGCGTGGGTGCTCGCGCTGCTGCCGCTCGGCATTGCCGGCTTTCTCATCGTGACCAATCCAGAGTATTTCGCGTCGATGTGGAATGACAGCTCGGGGCGCCTGCTCTTGTACGGAGCGATGGGCCTGCAGATCGCGGGTGCTTATCTGCTGTACCGGCTCACGCGGCTCAAGGGGGCGCTGTGAGTGCGCATGGCCTCGGCGTGCTTGCGCTGCTGCTCGGCGCGCTCGGCTTCGCGCTGCTCGCGGCGCTTGCATGCGCGCGGCTCGTGGCGGCCCGCAAGAGCGCGCGCATGCTCGAGCAAGCCATGGCGAACTACGGATCGCACGCGAGCCGGCAGGGCACGGCCGCAGTCGACGCGCGCGCCGCCGACGCGCGTGTCGCGGCGGGCGGTGTGCCGATGGGGGTGTCCGTGGGTGCGTCGGCCGGTGCGTCGGGCGTTAGCGCCGCGGGTGGGTCACCAGGTGTGCAGGCCGGCACGTCGGGCGGCATACGGGGCAGCATGCGGGACGGCACGGCGAGCGCCGCCCGAAGCGTGCAGGGCAAGGGCGGTGCCGCGCCCATCGACGCGCTCATGAGTGTGCCGCAACGCTCCGGACTCCCAGGCATGATCGACGCGCTCGGCGCCATTGGCGTGCGCTGGCTCGAGACGTCGGCGGGCAAGCTGATCGTCGCCGACGAAGATCGCCGCCTGCTCGATCAATGCGGCTATGCCGACGCGCGTGCACGAGGCCTCTATTGCATCGTCCGCCTCGTGAGCGCGTTCGCCATGGCGTTGCTGGGCGCGTGGTACGGCCTCGCGCACGGCGCGCCATCCGTGGCGCTGGCGGGAGGCGGCCTGCTGCTCGGCTTCTTCATGCCGAAGCTGGTGGTGCGGCGGCGCGCCCGGGCACGGCTCGATGCGGTGGCCGACGAGCTGCCGATGCTCGTCGATCTGCTGCGCCTTTTGCAGGGCGTCGGGCTTTCGCTCGATCAGAGCCTGCAGGTGATGATCAACGAATTCCGCATCGTGCTGCCCGTGCTCGCGGGCGAGATGGAGATCGCGCAGCGCCAGTTCGTGGCGGGCCGCACGCGCGATCAGTCGCTGCAGCGCATGGCGTCGATCTACGAAAACGAGGATCTGCGCGCGGTGATCCGGCTGCTCGTGCAGGTGGACAAGCATGGCGGCGCGGTGCAGGAGCCGCTCAGGCAGTTCGGCGACCGGCTGCGTGAAGTGCGCCGCGCGACGCTGCGCGAGCGCATCGGCAAGCTCACCGTGAGGATGACCGGCGTGATGGTGGTGACGCTGCTGCCCGCGCTGCTCATCGTTACGGCGGGGCCCGGCATCATCGCCGTGCTGCGCTCGCTGGCGGCGATACATCATTGAGGCGAAGTGCGATCGAGCCATGAACACGGCCAGAACCATCATGAAGAATTTCACTATCGAAACGGGCGCGGCGCGCAGGACGGCCGCGCGCCGCGCGTTGACGGCGCTGGCCTGCGCGGGGCTCGCCGCGCTTGCCGCGTGCGGGACGCCGCAGGGCTACGGCGTGGGCCCGCAGGTGCAGACGGAGATGCAGATGCGCGCGGCCACTCGCGATCCGGCGCCGGACACACCCGGCATGTACCTCGGCCTGATCTCGCGCATGCAGGCCGAGGGGCTCTATTACGCGTCGCTCGCGCACATCGACGCCTTCGAGCGCCAGTACGGCGCCACGCCCGATTCGATCCTGCTGCGCGCCGACGCACTGCGCATGACGGGGCAGGCAAACGCGAGCGCGGCGGCCTATGCCCGGTTGCTCGACACGCCGCTCGCGGCGCGCGGCCATCGCGGGCTCGGTTTGCTCGCGGGTGCGGCAGGCGACTTCCACAAGGCGGCGCAGGAGCTGGACGAGGCCTCGCGGCTCGACCCGACCAATGCGGCCACGCTTTCCGATCTGGGCTATGCGCTGCTGCGCGACGGCGAGATAGCGCGTGCGCGCGTGCCGCTGCTCGAGGCGCTGGAGCTCGACGCGCACAACGCGAAGATTGTCGCGAACGTGGCGCTGCTGTTCGAGGCGAGCGGCAACCACGCCGATGCGCAGGCGCTCATGGCGCATCAAGGCTTGCCAGCGCAGACCCGCGCGGCGATCGCGCGCGATGCGCAGAAGGTGCGCGACGTGCAGCGTGCGCGCGAGGTTGCGCAGCGGCGCGAATCGATGGAGCAGGCCTCGCAGCGTGTCGCCCGGCGTGCGGCGGTGCCGGCGTCGCGCGCGCTTGCGAGTGCGCAGGGCGGCTGGTCCGGCGGCGATGCGCAGCCGCGCCTGGTGGAGCGCTTCGCGCAATGACGACATGCTTGGCGCGGCACGTCTCGCGCAACACGAGGAATACGATGAAAACCAGACAACTCATGGATGCGGGCTGCGCCGTTTCGGCGGTTATTCGGGTGCGCTGCCATCGCGCTGCGGTCGTTGCGATCGCGTGGTTTGCCGTGGCGCTCGGAGTGCCGGCGGTGCATGCGCAGGATGTGGACGCGCAGGTTTCGGGCGAGCCGGTTTCGAACAGCGAAGTCGGCCATTCGACCGGGGCCTGGCTCGCACTTCAGCGCAGCAACGCCCAGGCGGCCCCCGCGCTGCCGATGCTTGGCGCCGAGGCGGGCTACGCTTACGGGCGCTACATGAAGTCGTTCGACACGGCGATTCCGGCGAGCTTCGGCTCGATGATCCAGACGGGCAGCGGACAGGGCGGCGGAGGCGGCACGGCTTCGGTGAGCGGCACAGGCGCGTACTGAGATGATGGCGCGCTTACGCCAGCGGGTTCGCGTCGTCGCCGCCCACGCGCCCGCCACGGGTGCGGCAGACGCCGCGCCGCCGCGTTCGCGCGTGCCTGCTCGCGTCCGCGTCCGCGTTCGCGCACG
>DATEJU010000563.1:0-20273 GCA_035277805.1 Paraburkholderia sp.
GTCTTCCGGACGGAACACGGTGCGATACCACTCGATCAGCTTTTGCTGCTCTTCGGTCGGCTCGTCGTTCAGGAAGTAGATGTCGTAGTGCTGGAGCGTGACTTCGGCGCTCATCGGGAATTCATAGATGACCGTCATGAAATCGATGCCCGGCGGCACGTTGAACATCGTGCACGGCCATGCCCAGTAGCCGCTGAAGCTCGGGTCCTTGATGGACGGATCGAGCTTGAACGAGCGCTCCGACGACTGCGCGTGACCGAACTGCACCGTCCAGTTGCCATTCAGCGTGTGCGTGTACTGGTCGATCTTCACGGAGTCCGAGAAGCCGGGGTGGGCCGGGCCGCAGTGGTAGCACTCGAGGTAGTTGTCGACGATCGACTTCCAGTTGGCGGGCGTCTCGGTCACGAAGCGCGCGGCCAGCTTGAGGTCGTCGATCACCGGGCAGGCGCCGCGCAGGCTCGCTTCGAGGCCGGGCAGCTGTGCTTCCACGCCTTCCGCGTCCGGGTTCAGGTTGATGAACACGAAGCCCGCGTATTCCTCCACGCGCACCGGCACGAGCGTCGAATTGTCCTTGTCGAACGATTCCACGTGATCGCAGTTGTTGGCGTGCGCGAGTGCGCCGTCGAGCTTGAACGCCCAGGCGTGGTACGGGCAGGTGATGACGTTCTTCGCCTTGCCGCTGCCTTCGAGCAGCTGGTGGCCGCGGTGCGGGCACACGTTATAGAAGGCGCGCAGGATCTTGTCCTTGCCGCGCACGAGCAGGATGCTCTCGCCCACGACCTCGCGGGTCACATAGGCGTTCGCCTCGGCCAGCTCGCTGCGGTGTGCGACGCAGATCCACGCGTTCTCAAAGATCTTCTTTTCTTCCGCCTTGTAGACCGCCTCGGAAGTGTAGTAGCTCGCCGGGATGGTCCAGGCGAGTTCCGGGTTGGAGCAGAAGTCGGCCGGCAATTTCGGCAGTTCAGGTTTCTTGTGGAATTCGATCGGGAGGTAGGTCATGGGGTCCGCCGTACTGGAAGTGATTAACTGACAGTTACAACAAAACTATGGGTTAACGAAACTATAGGAGAAATCTCGCCTGCGGTGGATCAGGGTTATCCCTCGGCGTTGTATCAAAAAGGTGCCGAATTGATGCAAACCGCCTATTCTTACCGTTTGAAATCAATGAGATTTGATCGGCGACATTGCAAATGCATTTTTTCTTGGGCGTCAATAGGAGAATCCGATAGTGAGACGAAACCCTCCAGGCTGCGTACCATTGTTAACCAGTAGTTTGATGTTAACCGAAGGATAACCACGCCGTGTCTGGAAACTGGAACTTCTGGTATCGGGATCGGCGTGGGAGACGGAGCCGCGTCATGCGGGCCCGCTCGAGCCACCCCACCACTGGAGGAGACATGTCGTCACAAGACGCAATAGCCGACGCGCTGGCCGGCGAGCCGTCGCGCGCCAAATCGCGAATCGAATCGCGTTCGATCGATTACGTGCCGCTTGCCGAGCGCAAGGGCAAGGCCTGGCACCTGTGGCCCGTGTGGTTTACGGGCGATGCCAACCTCGCGACCATCGCGGCGGGGGCCATCGGCATCAGCATGGGTGGCAACCTGTTGTGGAGCGCGATCGCCATCGTGCTCGGCAACGTGCTGGGCACCTTCTTCATGGCGTTCCATTCGAGCCAGGGGCCGCAGCTCGGGCTGCCGCAGATGATCCAGTCGCGCCCGCAGTTCGGCTATATGGGCGCGCTGCTCGTGTGGGTGGTCGCACTCGTCACCTATATCGGCTACAACTCGTTCAACCAGCTCATGGCGGGGCAGACCGCGCATCATCTGCTCGGCACCGAGCCGCATGTGAGCTACATCGTCTTCACGCTGGTTTCGGTCGCGCTCGCGGTGTTCGGCTACGATCTCATTCACAAGGCGCAGCGCTGGCTCGCGTTCGCGCTGCTTGCCGCGCTCACGATCTTCAGCATCGGCATGTGCGTGAAGGTGCAGTTCCCCGCAGGCCAGTTGAGCCTCGCCGGCTTCAAGACCACGCCGTTCCTCGTGCAGCTCTTCTCGGCGGCGGCCTATCAGCTCTCGTGGTCCATCTACGTTTCGGACTACTCACGCTATCTTCCGCCCAAGACCGGCGTGCGCGCCACCTTCTGGTGGACCTTCCTTGGCGCGCTCATCGGCGGTATCTGGATGATGCTGGTGGGCACCGCGGCCGCCGCGCTCAACTCGCAGATCGAAATCTCGGACGCCGTCCAGCGTGCGGGCGACCTGATCTATCCGGGCTTCGGCACGGTCACGCTGCTGCTTTCGCTGCTGGGGCTGCTCGCCATCACGGGCCTGAACTTCTACGGCGCCTCGCTCACACTGCTGAGCATCACCGACTCGTTCAAGCCGCTCAAGTCGAGCGCGGCCAAGCGTATCGTGAGCCTGATTATCGTGGCGCTCGTCGCGACCTCGCTCGCGTTCGCGGCTTCGGACAACTTCATGGGCAAGTTCGGCGACTTCCTCGGCATCCTGGGCTATCTGTTCACGCCGTGGACCGCGATCAACCTCGTCGACTTCTTCATCGTGCGTCACTCGCATTACTCGGTGCGCGAGATCTTCAACCCGCGCGGCATCTACGGGCGCTGGAACTGGCGCGGCCTGACGGCCTACGCGGCGGGCTTCGTCGCGATGATTCCGTTCTTCAAGACGGATATGTACACCGGACCGGTCGCCCGCGCGCTGGGCGGCACCGACATCGCCATGCTCGTGGGCCTGCCCGTGGCCGCGCTGGTCTACCTGTGGACCTGCCGTTCGCTCGACATCGAAAAAGAACGCCAGCTCGTGCGCGAAGCCGACCGTGGCCTGAACTGATCCCGCTGACTACACAACATCATGAAATCGACGCATCAAATGCGCAATACAGTACTCCTCACGGCATTGCGGGCGGCGATGCTCACGCTCGCCGCGCTGCCGATGGCCTCGCATGCGCAAAGCAGCGTCACGCTGTACGGCGTGATCGACGCCGGTGTCACCTATGTTTCCAACGCGGGTGGCTCGCATCAGGTGAAGTTCGACGACAGCGTCTCATATGCGAACCGCTGGGGCGTCAAGGGCACCGAAGATCTCGGCGGCGGGCTGAAGGCCGTGTTCGAGCTGGAAAGCGGCTTTCACCTGGGCAATGGACAGATCTCGAACGGCGGCTCGCTGTTTGGTCGCGTTGCCTATGTCGGTCTGCAGAACGATTGGGGCACGCTCACGTTCGGCAATCAGATCGACATGACGCAGGAGATGGTCTACCAGTACAACGTGTCGGCATGGGCGAGCGGCTACGCCATTAACCAGGGCGACTTCGACCGCATGAACGGCGACCATCTGCCGAATGCCGTGAAGTTCATGTCGAACACGTATGGCGGCTTCCAGTTCGGCGGCATGTATTCGTTCAGCAATACGCCGGGCGATTTCCATACGGGCAGTTCGTGGAGCGTGGGCGCGCAGTATCAGCACGGCGCGTTCTCGATGGGCACGGCCTACACGCAGTTGAACAACCCGTCGGGCATCTACGCGTTCGATCCGTACGCGATGATCGGCGTGCATTCGTTCTTCGGCCAGCCCACCGTGAGCGTCAATCCGGCCACGGGCGCGATCACCGACCTCTACGCGAACACGGCGTTTCCGGTGGACAAGCAGGGCGCGTTCGGCGTGGGAGCGAGCTATGCGATCGGCAATGTCACGCTGATGGGCGACTTCACCTATACGCAGATCAAGGCGCTCGGCCAGAGCGAGCACATGCAGGTGGGCGAAGGCGGCGCGACGTGGCAGATCACGCCGGCGACAAGCCTGATCGGCGGCTACCAGTACACGCACTTCGACGGGCACCACTGGAACCAGCTTTCGGCCGGCCTCCATCATCTGCTTTCGAAGAGCACGGACATCTATATCTCCGGCGACTGGCTGAAGGCGTCGCAAGGCGTGGATGCGGTGATCGGCTATAGTTTCACGCCATCCACCACGACCACCCAGGCCGACGTGCGCATCGGCATGCGCCACTCGTTCTGATGCCGCAGTGACGTGGGCGGGGCCGCCGTGCCCCGCCTCGCGCTCATGTACGCGCGTTTGCCTGAAATTGCATCATGAAACTTCCCGGCTCCCCCGAACTCGACGACCTGCGTGTGTTCTGCATGGTCGCCCGCAAGTCCAGCTTCAGCGCGGCGGCCGAGGCGCTTTCCGCGTCGGCCGCTTATGTGAGCAAGCGCGTGGGCGTGCTCGAGGCAAGCCTCGGCACGCGCTTGCTGCACCGCTCGACACGCCGCGTGGCGATGACGGCGGCGGGCGAGCGCGTGTTCGCGTGGGCCGAAAAAATCCTCGACGACGTGGACCAGCTCGTCGAAGACGTCTCCAGCACGCGGCGCATGCCGCGCGGCACGCTGCGGGTGTCGAGCAGCTTCGGCTTCGGCCGCAAATTCGTCGCGCCCGCGCTGGCGGACTTGCAGGACCAGTATCCGCAGCTGAACGTGCGGCTCGATCTGTTCGATCGCGTGGTGGACGTGGCGGGCGAGGGCTTCGATCTCGACGTGCGCATCGGCGACGAAATCGCGGGCCATCTGATCGCCAGGCGCCTCGCGACGAACTATCGGGTGCTCTGCGCTGCGCCTTCGTATCTCGATGCACATGGCCTGCCGCGGAGCGTCGCGGATCTGGAGTCGCATGCGTGCCTCGCGATCAAGGAGCGCGACCACCCGTTCGGCGTCTGGCGTCTCGACGCGGGTGGCGAGACGGTCAGCGTGAAGGTGACGGGTCCGCTCTCGACGAATCACGGCGAGGCGGCGGTGCAATGGGCGCTCGCCGGGCGCGGCATCGTGCTGCGTTCGATCTGGGACGTGCAGCCCCTGCTCGACGAAGGAAAATTGCAGTGCGTGCTGCCCGGCGTGACGCAACCGGCCAATGTGTGGGCGGTGTTTCCGGAGCGCCTCGCGCAATCGGCGAAGGTGAAGGTGTGCGTGGATTTTCTCGCCGAAGCGTTTGCGCAGGCGGGAATGGGTGGCGCGCTCGAGGCGCAGTCACCGGGCTCGCCGCCGGGTAACGCCGATCCCATGGCGCACGATACGGTTACTGATACGCGCGCACCAGGCCGCAACATCGAATCCGACTGAAAAAAGGAGGCGCTTTCCGTGATTGATTTTGCCCATGTCCGTTCGTTGCTCGAGGCGCGGCGTTCGGGCTACAGCCTCGCAGGCGACTTCTATACGGACCCCGCGATGCACGAGCTCGACATCGAGGCAGTGTTCTCGAACGAATGGCTGTTCGCCTGCAACGTGGCCGAAATCCCGCACGCGGGCGACTATGTCACGCTCGACATTGGCAAGACCTCGGTGGTGGTGGTGCGCGGCAAGGACGGCGAAGTCAACGCGTTCTTCAATACCTGCCGCCATCGCGGCTCGCTCATCTGCACCGAAGCGCAAGGGCACGCGAAGCGGCTCGTCTGCCCGTATCACCAGTGGGTCTACGCGCTCGACGGCAGCCTTTTGAGCGCGCGCCAGATGCCCGCCGGGTTCGAGCGCGGCGAACACGGATTGCGCCCCGTCCACGTCGAGGTGATCTGCGGGATGGTCTATATCTGCATCGCCGACACGCCGCCCGATATTGCGCGCTTCAAAGCGGCAGTCACGCCGTATATCGCGCCGCACCGCCCCGATCGCACCAAGGTCGCGTTTTCGGAGACGATTGTCGAGGACGCGAACTGGAAGCTCGTGATCGAGAATAACCGTGAGTGCTACCACTGCGTGGGCAATCATCCGGAATTGCTGGCCACGCTGATCGAATTCGCGCTGCCCGACGACCCGCGCGCCAACCGCGATTTCCAGTTGCTGATGCAGGAAAAGACCGCGCTCTGGGATCGTCTCGATCTGCCGCATCTTCCCGCGAATGGCGGCACGGAATTCCGCTGCATCCGCTTGCCGTTCCATCGCGGTGCGGTGTCGTTTACGTCCGATGGGCGGCCCGCTTGCAAGAAGCTGCTTGGCGATATGACCGAGCCCGATATCGGCTCCGTGAGAATGTTCAGGGTTCCGAACAACTGGAATCACTTTCTCTCGGACCATATCATCCACTTCCGCGTGCTGCCGATCTCGGCCACGCAGACGGCGCTCAAGACGACCTGGTTCGTGCACGAGGACGCCATCGAAGGGGTGGATTACGACATCGAGACGCTCACGCAGGTCTGGCGCGCAACCAACGAGCAGGACGCCACGCTGGTCGCGCACAATCAGCGCGGCGTGAATTCGAAGGGCTATCGGCCGGGGCCTTATGCGCCTTCGGAGTTCATGCTCAACAATTTCACCGACTGGTATGCGGGGAAGCTGGCGGAGTATGTCGAAGGCTTTGCGCAGCGCCATGCGCCGATCCGGCTCGCGGTGGCGCAGGCTTGAAGCGTGGGGCGCGCGAACTGTCGTGTGAGCCAGACAGCGGCGCCCCTTGAAATGCGCTGGCGGCTGATGCGCCAGGCGGAGCCGGGAGGGGGGCGGCGCAACGGCCGCCCCCCTCCCCGGTAAAGGCTTATTCAGCCGTTGCGAGCTTGCCCTTGCCGGCAGCGGCGCGTTCAGCTTGCTCGGTGCTTTGCTGGTGCGCGCGCGAGAGGCGGCCCATCAGCGGCAGCAACAGGATCGCGAGCAGCGCGCCCGCGGCGGCGAGCCAGCCGAGGCCGTTGAAGAGCTTCTCGTAGAGCGGCAGCGATTCGAGCGGCGAGAGGTTGCCTTCGGGCATCTTCGCGTACGTGGCCACCACGCTGCCGAGGTACTGCGACACGCCCGTGGCCACGAAGTACGCGCCCATCATGAAGCCGCTCATGCGCGCGGGCACGTAGCGCGCGATCATCGCGAGGCCGAGGCCGCTCACGAGCAGCTCGCCGAGCGAGTAGAGGCCGTAGCCCGCCACCATGAACCACGACGAAACGCGGCCTTCCACGGCGTAGCGGCCGCTTGCCGCGAACACGAAGAAGCCCGCCGCCACCACCACGAAGCCGAGCGCATATTTGGCTGCGACCGGCACGTCGCCGCCGCGGCGCGCGAGGCCCGTATAGATCGCTGCCAGGATCGGGCTCATCACCATGATCCAGATGGGGTTGAGCGCCTGGAATTGCGCGGCGCTCCAGCTAAAGAGCGTCGTGCCGAACAGGTTGAACGCGGGGTCGACGTTGTGCAGCGCGAACAGCGTGAGCGAGGTCGACATCTGCTGGTAGAAGATGAAGAACAGGATCACCTGCAGCGTGAGGATCAGCGCGGCAGTGAGACCCGCGCGCTCCTGGCGCTGGCACGTGAAGAGCATCCAGCCGAAGATCGCGAGGATGGCCGCGGCCGCCGTGTAGACGCACGCCACGGCGAGCTGCTTGTCCTTGAGCACGACGAGCGTGGCCGCGCCGAGCGCGACGGCGCCGAGCAGCACCCACGCGAGGCGCTTCCACTGCACGGGCTCCGCGTCCGGCGTCGAGCCGATATGCGCGAGCGCGCGATGCATCAGGAAGAAGTTGGCGATGCCGAGCGCCATGCCGCCGCAGCAGACCGCGAACGCCGTGTGCCAGCCCCATTGGTCCTTGATCCACGGCGTGAGCAGCATCGAGAACGTCGAGCCGATGTTGACCGCCATGTAGTAGATCGTGAACGCGGCGTCGATGCGCGACTCGTCGCCTTCATAGATGCGGCGCACGAGGTTGGCCGCATTCGACTTGAAGAGCCCGTTGCCGACCACGATCACGCCGAGCGAGGCATACATGAGCGTGAGCCCGTCGTCCGGCAGGGCGAGCATGAAATAGCCCGCGAGCAGAATGACCGCGCCGATGAGCATCGAGCGGCGCGCGCCGAGCACGCGGTCGCCGATCCAGCCGCCGATCGCCGGCGAGGCGTAGACGAGCGCCGCGAACGCGCCCCATGTGAGGGTCGCATGCTCTTCCGTGAAGCCGACACGCTGGACCATGAAAAGAACGAGCAGCGCCGCCATGCCGTAGTAGCCGAAGCGCTCCCACATCTCGATCAGGAAGACTGTCGAGAACGATTTCGTTTTGGAAATCGATGAATTCATTGTGACCTCAATTTGCTGCGAAGGTGGCGAGTACACGCGAGGGCGTGTGAAGCGGGCGGCAACCTACGCCGGATGTTGCGCCGCTTGCGTTGACGGCGCTTGTGGCGCCAGTTGATTTCATGCCTCCTCCTCGGCCGGTGTGCGGATCGCGCAGTCACCAGGCTTACAATTTGATATTTCTTAACGTTGCTCCGGCAGTCGCGCTTGCGGGTCTCGCTGGCGCGCGATTCCGGTGCCGGATCATTTAAGTGAAAATCCGACAAGGCGCAAGGGTATCAAACTAGGTTTACTCTAATCAAACAAATTTTGACGATATTTGACGTTCCAGATATGGCTTCTACATGTGGAAAGCAGGATCCGGCGGCGTTGGCGCTTGGCGAGAAGATCCGCGCGCAGCGTCAGCGGCTGAGCCAGACGCTCGATCAGACGGCCACGGCAGCCGGCATTTCGAAGCCGTTCCTGTCGCAGGTGGAGCGCGGCCTGGCTTCGCCGTCGCTGACTTCGCTCTCGGGCATCGCGCGGGCGCTGGGCGTGACGATGCAGTACTTCGTCGAGACGCCCTCGGAGGAGCGTTCGGTCAAGCGCGGCGAGCAACTCGAGTTTTTCGGCTTTGCGGATTCGGCAAACCTGTTTGCGCGGCTCACGAACACCGCAGGAGGGCGTCAGCTCGAGTCGATTCTCGTGCGCATGCCGGTCGGGCAGAAGCGCTCGGAAGTCACCACGCACGCGGGGGAGGAGTTCCTCTATGTGATCGAAGGGGTGGTGTCGCTGGAGCTCGAAGGCAAGGCATTCCTGCTGCACAAGGGAGACTCGGCGCATTACCAGTCGACGGTGCCGCATAGCTGGAGCAACCACGGAGACAAGGAAGCGGTCGTCGTCTGGGTAGGGACGCCGCGCCTGTTCTAGATTCATCGATACCAGAGCCATCGTTATCGCCATGTGGCACCTCGGGTCCGAATACCATTCGGACCCGGGCAACATGGCCTACCGGCTCATGGCCGACGTGCCGCTCAAGGTGTTCCGGGTGCCGCTGCGCTGGAGCCGCCGGGCTGTCACGTGCGGCGCGCCGATTGCGTGTTGCACGGCGACCTGAAATGCTCGAGCGTCATGTCGACGAAGGTGCGCACTTTCGCGGAAAGATGCCGGCGCCCGGCGTAGACGAGCGAGAGCTCCTTGGTCCCTTCGCTGATCTCATAGTCGCGCAGCACCTGCACCAGTGCGCCGCTGCGAATGTCGTCCCTTACGTAGGACTCCGGCAGGATTGCGAGTCCCATATGCACGAGCGCCAGTTGCCGCAACATGATCATGTTGTTCACCGTGCAGTGCGCATTGAGACTGACGACCTGCTCTTCTTCGCGCGCATCGACGAAACACCAGTCGCTTCCATGTATATCGCGTGACGGAGCGAGGAAGGCGTGCTCGGCGAGCTGCGTCGGCGTGCTGGGCGCTCCGCGCAGGTCGAGATAGGCGCGCGATGCCACCACCACCGCACGCGTCGTGGTGAGCGGCCGCCTGACCAGCGTGCCGCCGCTTACCTGCCACGCCGCGACGATGCCCACGTCGAAACCTTCTTCCACGAGATCGATGTTGCGGTGGAGCAGCGTGAGATCCACCTTCACCTGCGGATAGCGAGCGCTGTAGTCGAGGATGAGCGGTGCCAGCCCGACGAGCGAAAAGGACGCGGCGGCGGCGAGCTTGAGCGTGCCGCTGGGCTGGCTGGCCGCGTCCCCGACAGCGGACTCGATCGCGTCGAGCAGTTCGAACATCTGCCGGCACCCGTTCGCATAGGCGTGGCCGGCTTCTGTCAGGGAAAGGCTGCGCGTGGTCCGATTGACGAGGCGCGTATTGAGATGGGCTTCGAGCAGCGCCACGTAGCGCGTGACAGCCGCATTCGAGAGGTCGAGGCTCGCCGCCGCTCGACTGAAGGAATTGTTCTCTGCAACCCTAAGAAAAGCGCGCATTGCCTGTAGTTGATTCAACATAATTGCGTAGGGAGTAACAGATGTTGAAGGGGAATACTGAGGGATAAGGTGATTTAATGCGTTATCCGATTATAGTTTTTCCGAAAAACAGATTTAAATAATGAGATTAACGATGTTGTTCGACTGCAACGAAGAAATGCGCGCGCCACATAAGGTAAATCGAGACAGGCGCCCCGGTGCCGCGGCGCCTGCGGATTGTTGCCGAAGCGCAGAACTTTATTCAAAGGAGTAAAAATGAATATTTATGCTTATTTATAGTATCGATTTCAGGAAATATTTATATTCTACGATTCGATGTCGTTTGGTCAATCCGTGTCAGATTTGTTCTGCCCGGATATCGGAATATGCCGAGCTGTTTGCTTTGAGAACCCTGATTGGGAGTATTGAATTGAAGCTGAAGAAGATTGCGGGTCCAGTGATTCGCGGTTCAGTGGCCGCTCGTACGCAGGTCGTGGCCACGCTTCTGGCGGTGACCGCGCTTGCGTGGAACTTGCCCATGGCGTGCGCGGCCATCGAGCCCGCGACCGCCACGCAGCCCGATTGGCCGCGCGCGCTCGAGGCAGGTAGCGAGCACGTAGAGATGTATCAGCCGCAAATCGAGCAGTGGGCCGGCAACCGCATCGCGGGGCGGGCAGCGGTCGCCGTCGGCGCGGCGAGCGGCGCGCCGACTTACGGCGTTGCACGCTTCAGTGCGCTGGCCGACATCGACAAGGCGGCCGGCCGGGTTCAGTTGACGCAAATTCGCATCGACAGCGTCGATGTGCCGACGAACAGCGCCATGGCAGACACGGTTCGGCGCGCATTGATCGCGCACCTGCCGGCGGGCGGCATGAACGTTGCGCTCGACGAGCTCCAGACGAGCTACGCGGCGTCGCGGGGACTCGCGCAGTCGATGCGCGTCGCGGTGAAGAACGACGCGCCGCAGATCGTCTTTGCGGCGACGCCAACCGTGCTCGTGCTGCTCGACGGCGCGCCAGCCTGGCGGCCGGTCGGCGATACGGGCTTCGAGCGCGCGATCAACAGCCGCGCACTGCTCATGCGCGACGCGCGCCACACGCTCTACGTGCAGGCCGCGGGCTACTGGTACCGTGCGCAGGCCGAGCTCGGCCCCTGGCAGACCGTGGCGGCGCCTCCGGCGACGCTGCTGGCGGCGGCGCGCACGAGTGCGGCGCACATGCCCGCCGACGCCATGCTGCCGTCCGACGGCAAGCCGGCCGCACGGGCGCCCGCGCTGATGCTCGCGACACAGCCGACCGAGCTCATCGTGACCGACGGCGCGGCGAAGCTCACGCCCGTCGCCGGCACCCGTCTGCTGACGATCGCCAATACCGATCACGCGGTGTTCATCGATCCGGCCACGGACACTAGCTACGTGCTGATCTCGGGCCGCTGGTTCAGCGCCGGGTCGACGCGCGGGCCATGGACCTGGGTGCCCGGCAATGCGCTTCCCGCCGATTTCGCGAAGATCTCGACGCACGACCCGAAGGCCAATGTGCTCGTGTCGGTGCCGAACACGCCGGAGGCGAGGGAGGCCGCGATTGCCGCATCGATTCCGCAAACCGCGACGGTGTCGCGTTCGCGTGCCGCCTTGACGGTGAGCTACGACGGCCCGCCGCAATTCACGCCGATCGCCGGCACCGCGCTCGGCTATGCCGTCAACACGGGCACGCCGGTGATCGAAGTCGATCCGGCGCACTTCTACGCGGTGGCCAATGGCGTGTGGTTCTTCGCGGTGGCGGCGCAAGGTCCATGGACGGTTGCAACCGTGGTGCCGGATTCCATCTACACGATACCGGTCAGCAGTCCGATGCATTACGTCACGTACGTGCGGATTTATTCGTATACGCCCGATACGGTCGTGGTGGGCTACACGCCGGGCTACATGGGCGTGGTGGTCGGCACGGACGGCACCGTCGTCTATGGCACCGGCTACGTCTGGCCGCCCTATGACGGCGCCGTCTACTATGGCTATCCGCCCACTTACGGCTATGGCGCGGGTTTCGCGCTGAGCGCGGCCGAGGGATTCGCTTTCGGCTTTGCCGCGGGCGCGATCTGGGGCGGCGCATCGCCGTACTGGGGGCCGTATTGGGGCGGATACTGGGGCGGCGGGGGCTGGAACAACGTCAACATCAATCAGGCGAACTTCTACGGGCGCTGGGGGCAGGGCACCGTGACTCACGCGTCAGGCTGGAACGGCTGGACCGGCACGCAATGGCGCGGTGCGGCGGGCGCCGGCTACAACCCGGCAACCGGCGCGCATTTCCGTGGCGCGGCAGGCGGTGCGTTCAATCCTTATTCGGGCAACTATGGGGCAGGGCAACGGGGCGCCTTCGCCAATCCGGCGACGGGGCGCGAAGGCGTGGAGCGCGGCGGCATGGTCGGCAACCAGTACAACGGCAACTTCGCGGGTGGGCGCCAGGTGGCGGGCTATAACCCCGATACCGGACGCTCGGGCGCGGCGGAGTTCGGCGTGGCGGGCAATACCCAGACCGGCCAGCATGAGGCGGCGAGCAAGGGCTATGTGGCGAACCGGTCGCGAGGCAATGCGCTCGCGTGGAACGACGGCGACGTGTATGCCGGGCACGACGGCAACGTCTACCGCCATACCGGCAGCGGCGGCTGGGAGCAGCACACCGCGAACGGCTGGGAGTCCGCCCAGCCGCGTGGCGACCTGGGCGACGATCTGAACCGGCAACGCGATGCGCGCACGCTGGGCGCGCAGCGCTTCGGGCAGTTTTCGGGCCATTGGGGCGCTGGTGGCGGCGGCTGGGGTGGGCGCGGGATGGGCGGCGGGTTCCGTGGCGGCGGCTTCCATGGCGGCTTCCGGCGTTGATGGTTCCTGTGGCGCCGGAGGCGCGGGCGGTCGCGGCACGCCGCCGTGCTCCGCGTCGCGCGCGCCGTGTCTCAGACGCCCTGGCTTTTGGGCGCTTTCGCGCGCGTGGCCGCCGGCGCCTTCTTCGTCTTCCTGATCTGGTTGAATTCGATCGCCGCGCGAACGAGCGCCTTCAAGGCGCGCGTATTGACTTTATCGCCCTCGAAGAAGTCGATCGCGCGCCGCGCGTTGCCGTCGAGTCCGGCATTGAACAGCTTGTCGGGGTCGGGGAGGCTCGCGCCGTACTGGAACGTGAGCTTCACCTTGCCCTTATGCGCATTGGCGACGGCGATGATGCCGTCTCGATACCACACCGGGCTGCCCATCCACTTCCACTCCTCGACGATCTCCTTGTCCGCTTCGAGGATGGTCTTGCGCACGGCGGCGAAGGTCGCGCCGCGCCAGTCGGTGATGCCTGCGATCAACGCGTCGATTTGCTCGGATGGGCTCATGGGCGCTCCCTGTCTCGTTGTCGGAAAACCGGTTGTGCCGCCGTCTGAGGCGGGTGAAGGCGCCATTATCCAACGCGTCGCGCCCGGCGGTATTTTGCCGGGCCGGCGGGCGAGCGCCGTGACGCCCCGCCGTGCCTTACCCGTGCCTTACTTCACCGTGAAGCTGTAGTGGCCGGTCGTGCGGTGGCCGTCGGCGGCCACGGCGATCCACTTGACCGTGTACTTGCCCGCGGCGAGCGGATCGAGCGCCACCGACATGCGCCTGGCGTTGGACGAGTCGACCGTGGCCTTGCCGCTGATGACCGATTTGCCTGCCGCGTCGGTGACGTCGATCGAGCTGAAGGCCGGTTCGAGCGCATCGTCGAAGTCGATGACGACCGTGTTTTGCGCCGCGGTCACGGTCGAGCCGGCCGGCGGCTGCCGATGCGTCGGATACGCGTGAGCCCAGGCCAGTTGCACGCCGGCGAATGCGAGCGCGCCCGCTGCAAGGCGCAAGGAGCGGGGAAGCGTGATGAATTTCATCATGATGGACCTCTAAAAAACGATGACTGAAAGCGTGGCGCGCGCCAGTCGCTGGCACGCACTCGCGTGTACGGGCGCGCGCAGGCCTGCAGCGACATGCCCGGCAAGCCGAGGTGCCTGGCATCGCATGGGGCCGCGAAAGCGGCAACGATCGGATCGGGTCAGACGGACGGCGGGGCGCGTGCGAGCGCGAAGGTGAGCGGCTCGGCGCGCGTGAGGCGCTCGAAGCGCGCGGTAACGCGCGCGTGCACGAGGCGCGTGGCGACGAGGAGCGGGACCGGCACGCCGGGTGCAGCCGGCAAATGGGCGAACAGGTTGCAATAGCCGCAATCCTGCATGTCGCCGGGGGAAACGTGCGCGTTGGCCGTGTGGCCGTGCGCGTTCTGGGTGGCCAGCATCGTGCCGCGCATGGACGGCATGTCGCAATGTCCGTGCATCATCGGCGACTGCGTTGCTGCCGCTTGTGTCGGATGCGCCGTGCGCGCCGCGAGCACGTGCGAAATCGCCGGCGCGAGCGTCGTCATCAGGATCGCGAGCGTCCCCAATAGACTGACCAGCTTGAGATGGAACCGGCGCACGGCGCAAAGGGAAAACGGCGGTGAAGATGGGCGATTATGCCACGCGTCTGCGGTGCCCCTGCGCGTCGACAGGCGGCCGGCGTCGAGCCCCCCTCCGCGCGGAAGGGGGCGCTCGTGCGCCGTGGCGCTACCATTCTTTTCAAGACGGACGAGGCCGCACGCGAGAGACGCCAACGGCGCACCTGATGGGACCGGCAACGGATGGAACCGATGCGGCAAATGCGCGGCCCGCGTGCTCCGCCTGCCGGATTGGTGCGAGCGGGAGCCCATGTATCGCCATTACCTCATTCTCGTGAACGACTCCGACGCCGGGATCGACGCGGTAGCCCAGCGAGACGGCCCGCGAGCCTGAGAAGTCGGATATCGGAGGAGACACAGTTGCATACGCATCCCATCGAGGCCGGCACGCGCGCACAGGACGCAGCCGACGCTTCCCCACGCGCCTATGCGTGGGTCGTGTTCGCGCTGACTTTCGCGCTGTTGCTGTCCGACTACATGTCGCGCCAGGTGCTCAATGCGGTCTTTCCGCTCCTCAAGGCCACATGGGGACTGTCCGACACGCGTCTGGGCTCGTTGAGCAGCATCGTCGCGCTCATGGTCGGCGTGCTGACGTTTCCGCTTTCGGTGTTCGCCGACCGCTGGGGCCGCGTGCGAAGCATCGTCCTCATGGCGGCGCTCTGGAGTCTCGCCACGCTCGGTTGCGCGGCCGCGGCCAGCTACGGCGAGATGCTGCTTGCGCGCGCCTTCGTGGGGCTGGGCGAGGCGGCGTATGGGAGCGTCGGCGTCGCGCTGATCCTGAGCATTTTCCCGGCGCGCCTGCGCTCGACGCTCACCGGCGCCTTCATGGCCGGCGGCGCGTTCGGGTCGGTACTGGGCATGGCGGCGGGCGGCGTGCTCGCGGTACATCTGGGCTGGCGCGCGGCGTTCGGCGCGATGGCGTGCCTCGGCTTCGCGCTCGTGCTCGCGTTTCGCCTCGTCGTCAGCGAGGCGCGCATCGCGCGGGACCGCGGAGCGCACGCACAGGCGGCTGGCGCGGCGCGGCTCGCCGAACGTCCTGGCCTGCGCAACGTGTTCGCGGGACTGTTCTCCACTGTGTCGGTGATCTGCGCCTATCTCGGCAGCGGCCTGCAGCTCTTCATCATGGGCGCCGTGGTGGCCTGGATGCCGAGCTTCCTGAACCGCTACTACGGCCTGCCGCCGGACCGCGCGGCGGTGGCGGCGGCGGTGTTCGTGCTGCTCGGCGGGACCGGCATGATCGTGTGCGGCGCGCTCACGGACCGGATGAGCCGCCACGCACCCGAGCGCAAATGGACGATGGCGATCGCGTTCTCGCTGGCTTCGTTCGCGTTGCTTGGCGGCGGCTTTTACGCGAGTCCGGGCGCGCTGCAACTCGCTTTGCTCGGCGGCGGCATCTTTGTCGTGGCGGGCACGTCGGGGCCGGCCGGCGCGATGGTCGCCAATCTCACACCCGAGTCGATTCACTCGCCGGCGTTCGCCACGCTCACGCTCGTGAACAACCTGATCGGACTCGCGCCGGGGCCGCTCGTGACGGGCTTTATCGCCGACCGCATCGGCCTCGTCGGCGCGTTGCAGGCCGCCCCGCTCGTGGCGCTCGTGGCGGCCTTCGCCTTTGCGCTGGGCAAGCGCCGTTATGGAGCAGGACTGCGGGCCGTCGCGCAGCAGCGCCCGCCAACGACGCCGGCGGCCGATTTCGTGGAGGCCCGCCATCATGCGTGAAGTTGCAATTGGCGCTGCGGACGGCCTGGAAGCGGGCCAGCGCAAGCTGGTTTTCGTCGACGGACGCAGCGTCGTGGTCTTCAACCTGGCCGGCCGGCTGCGGGCGATAGAAAATAGTTGTCCGCACAACGGTGCATCGCTTGCCAACGGGCACCTCGACGGCAGCCTGCTCGCCTGTCCGGCTCATGGGCTGCGCTTCGATCTGGACACCGGCTGCTCGCTGGGAGCGGGGCAACTGTGTCTGAGCGTCCTGCCAATCAGGACGGTAGAAGGACAACTGATGATCACGATCGACGCGGCGTGAGCGACGATGCCGCGCGGTGTCACGCTCCGCGCGGCCGTGCATTCGGTCGAGCGTGCCGTTGCACTCAGTGCTTGTCGCGGTCGGACCTCTCGCGGCCCGGCCCGTCCTGACCGCCTTCAGGGTGCGCGGTGCGCCACCGGCTTGGCGGCTGGCCGAATTCCGCGCTGAACCAGCGCGAAAACGCGCTGGGCTCGGAAAATCCCAGCCGGTCGCTGATATCGGTTACCGAATGACGCGGCTGGGCCAGATACCGTATCGCAAGCGACGCGCGCACTTCGTTCACGAGCGACGAGAATTTTTCGCCGCGTTGTTCGAGCTGCCGTTGCAGCGTGCGCGGCGTGAGGCCGAGACGCTCGCTCACCGGCTCGATCGCGCCCGTGCCGCGCGGCAGCAGGAGATGAAGCGCGCGGCGCACGTTGTCGGCGAGCGAATGCTCGCCATAGCGCGGCTGCAGATCGAGCAGTTCCTGCGCGTAGCGTGCGAGATGGGCGTCGCCGAGCGGGTTCGCGCGGTCGAGATCGCGGCGGGCCAGCACGATGCCGTCGAACTCGCTGTCGAATTCGATTCGTGCTCCGAAGAAACGCCGGTGCACCTGAAGCCGCTCGGGCGCCGCATGCGCGAAATGCACGCTGCTCGGCGCGTATTGCGCGCCGAGCAGCGCGCGCACGAGACTCAGCACCGCGCCGACTGTCAACTCCACGAGCTCCGGTCCCGGATCCGGGCGCGCGGTGACGAGCGCGACGTGCAGCACCGCGGTGTCCTCGATTTCCTCGACCTGAACCGAAACCGAATCGCTGAGCAGATGCCGGTAGGACTCGATGTTCGCGAGCGCTTCGCGCAGCGTGGGCTGATGCTGCAGCAAGAGGCTGAGCGAGCCGAAATCGGCGAGCCGCCATGCCTCGCCGATGCGCGCGCCGAGCGCACGGCATTCGGCCCGTGCCGCGCACCCGGCCAGCGAGACCTCGAATACGCGCGCCAGGCTCGCTTCGGGAATGCGCAGGTCCGGCGTCGTCAGCAAGGACGGATCGAGCCCCGCTTCGCGCATCGCGCGGACCGGATCGATGCCCGCGTGGCGGGCGATCTCCGAATACTTGGTGAGGGACGCGCTTCGAACCAGGATGGGCATGGGGTCACATGGAGGGCTTCAAATGACGATCGCGCGACGATCGCACGGGCAGGTGCCGTTGGCCGAGCGTAACGTCGCGACGGCGCGACGTCTGTGGGGAATAACCATGAGCGAACCATGAGCGCATGCGCGTGTCGTCTCGCGTCAGGTCGTGGCGCGCAGGGTCAAGCATGTGGGCCGCGCATTTCACACAATGCCTCTCCATGTGCTCTTCATGCCGGCGCCCTCACGCAGAACGGGCGCATGCCAACCCCGTTCAAAGGAGACCGCCCATGCGAATCGAACGACTGACCTGCACCATCGGCGCCGAAGTGTCGGGCGTTCATCTTGGCGACGCCGCGCGCGACGACGCGCTGTTCGCCGAAATCAAGGCGCTGCTGCTCGCGCACAAGGTGCTGTTCCTGCGCGACCAGCCCATCACGCGCGCGGAGCACGTGGCGTTCGCGCGCCGCTTCGGCGCTCTGGAGGATCACCCGGTCGCGGGCAGCGACCCCGATCATCCGGGCCTCGTTCAGATCTACCGCAGCGACAAGCGGGAGCGCTACGAGAACAGCTATCACACCGACGGCTCCTGGCGGCCCTGCCCGCCGATGGGCGCGGTGCTGCGCTGTATCGAATGCCCCGAGGTGGGCGGCGACACCATCTGGGTCGACATGGCCGCCGCCTACCGCCATCTGCCCGAGGACATCAAGCAGCGCATCGGCGGACTGCGCGCGAAGCACAGCATCGAGCATTCGTTCGGCGCCGCCATGACGCCCGAAGCGAGGGCCAGGCTCGCGGCCGAGAATCCGATGGTCGAGCATCCGGTCGTGCGCACGCACCCCGAGACCGGCGAGAAGGTGCTCTACGTGAACAGCTTCGCGACGCACTTCGCGAACTATCACACGCCGGAGAACGTCCGTTACGGGCAGGACAAGACGCCAGGCGCTAGCCATCTGCTCAATTACCTCATCAGCCAGGCCTACATTCCCGAGTATCAGGTGCGCTTTCGCTGGCGGCCCAATAGCGTCGCCATCTGGGACAACCGCGCCACGCAGCACTATGCCGTGCAGGACTACTGGCCCGCGCCGCGCAAGATGGAGCGCACCGCCATGGTGGGAGACGCGCCTTTCTGAGCCGCGCCATCGCACGTTCCAGCGCCCGGCCCGCACTTGCCCGATGGTTCGCGCACGAGCCCGGGACTCATGCTTTCAACACGAGAAGGATTGAACCATGCATTTTCTGGACGATTCGCTGCTTCCGGAGCAGCAGGAGAAACTGGTCATTCAGGTGGCGCCCTACGGCCCGCAATATCTGCCTGGCGATTCGGACGACATTCCGGTCACCATGGCGCAGCAGATCCAGAAAGCCAGGGACTGCTACAACGCGGGCGCGACGGTGCTGCACGTGCACGTGCGCGAGGCCGACGGCAAGGGCTCGAAGCGTATTTCGATGTTCAACGAAATGCTCGCGCGCCTGCGCGACGCGGTGCCCGAGATGATCTTGCAGGTGGGCGGATCGATCTCGTTCGCGCCCGAATCGGAAGGCTCGGCCGCGAAGTGGCTGAACGACGACACGCGGCACATGCTGGCGGAACTGGACCCCGTGCCCGACCAGGTGACCATCGCCGTCAACACGAACCAGATGAACGTGATGGAGCTGAAGACGCCCGAGGACCTCGCGGGCACCTCGCGCGCGAAGCCGGCGTATTACGAGGCATTTCGCGAGATGTTCATTCCCTCGGGCCCCGGGTTTGTCGAGGAGCATCTGCGGCGGCTGCAGGCGGCGGGCATCCAGCCGCATTTCATGCTTGGCGACGTGGGGCAGCTAGAGACCGTCGAGCGCATGATCCGGCGCGGCAAGTACACGGGGCCGCTGATCCTGAACTGGGTGGGCATTGCCGGCGGCATGGACGGACCGAACCCGCGCAATCTGATGGAGTTCGTGAACCGGGTGCCGGACGGCGCGGTGCTCACGGTGGAGTCGCTCGATCGCCATGTGCTGCCGCTCAACACGATCGCGATCGCGCTCGGGCTGCACGTGCGCGTGGGCATCGAAGACACGCTGTGGGGGCGCAAGGGCGAGCGCATCAGCTCGGTGCGGCAGATCGAGCAGGCCGTGCGGATTTCGCGCGAGCTGTACCGCGAGGTGGCGACGGCGCAGGAGGCGCGGCGCATCTACCGGATCGGCGAGCATTATGCGAGCGTCGACGAGACGCTCTCGAAGAACGGCTTCGCGCCGGCGCGCCGCGCGGGTCAGCGTGGCTTCACGCAGCACGGCCTCGAGCCGGCGTGAGCACGGCCGCGCGCCGTGAGCCCCGCCTTCGAGCCGCCTTGTGCCTCTTCGTGCCGCTTTGCGTCGATTCACGCGGCGCGGCCAGGGCGGCTGATCGCCTCGGTCGCCCCGATCGCCTCAATGGCCGCTTTCCAGCAACCCCAGCAATTGCGCGCGCAGCACCGCGTGCTTGCGTGAGCTCGCGCTCAGCTTGCCGAACAGGTTCTTCACATGCCACTTGGCGGTGACTTCTCCCACGCCGATTGCCTGCGCAATCTCCTTGTTGGAGAGATTGCGCGCCAGCAATTCGAGGACTTCGCGCTCCTTGGGCGTGAGCACCATGCTCGGCACCGCGCGGGGCGCGGCCTGCGCGCGCAGCGGCTGCCCGGCGCCCTGCGCCAT
>DATEJU010000564.1:0-7441 GCA_035277805.1 Paraburkholderia sp.
GCCGATGGACCGCCTCGTGTGCGGCGACGTGGGCTTCGGCAAGACCGAGGTGGCGCTGCGCGCGGCGTTCATCGCCGTGATGGGCGGCAAGCAGGTGGCCATTCTCTCGCCCACCACGCTGCTCGCGGAGCAGCACACGCAAACCTTCACCGACCGCTTCGCCGACTGGCCCGTGCGCATCGCCGAGCTTTCGCGCTTCAAGACCGGCAAGGAAGTGAGCTCGGCCATCCAGCAGATCAATGAGGGCAGCGTCGACATCGTGATCGGCACGCACAAGCTGCTTTCTTCCGATGTGCAATTCAAGCGCCTCGGCCTCGTGATCATCGACGAGGAGCACCGTTTCGGCGTGCGTCAGAAGGAGGCCCTGAAGGCGCTGCGTGCCGAAGTGGATGTGCTCACGCTCACCGCCACGCCGATCCCGCGAACGCTCGGCATGGCGCTCGAGGGCCTGCGCGACTTCTCCGTGATCGCGACCGCGCCGCAAAAGCGCCTCGCCATCAAGACTTTCGTGCGCCGCGAGGAAGACGGCGTGATCCGCGAAGCCATGCTGCGCGAGCTCAAGCGCGGCGGCCAGGTCTATTTCCTGCACAACGAAGTCGAGACTATCGAGAACCGCCGCGCAATGCTCGAAGCGCTCGTGCCCGAGGCGCGCATCGCCGTGGCGCACGGGCAAATGCACGAGCGCGAGCTCGAAGCCGTGATGCGCGATTTCGTGGCGCAGCGCGCGAACGTGCTGCTCTGCACGACCATCATCGAGACCGGCATCGACGTGCCGACCGCGAACACCATCCTCATCCATCGTTCCGACAAATTCGGCCTCGCCCAGCTGCACCAGTTGCGCGGCCGCGTCGGGCGCTCGCACCACCAGGCTTACGCGTATTTGCTCGTGCACGATCCGCAGGGGCTCACGAAGCAGGCGCAGCGCCGTCTCGAAGCAATCCAGCAGATGGAGGAACTGGGCGCGGGCTTCTATCTCGCGATGCACGACCTCGAAATCCGCGGCACGGGCGAGGTGCTCGGTGACAAGCAATCGGGCGAGATCCACGAGATCGGCTTCCAGCTCTACACCGACATGCTCAACGACGCCGTGAAGGCGCTCAAGGACGGCCGCGAGCCGGACCTGAACGCGCCGCTCGCCGCGACGACGGAGATCAATCTGCATGCGCCCGCAATCCTCCCCGCCGACTATTGCGGCGACGTGCAGGAGCGTCTGTCGCTCTACAAACGGCTCGCGAACTGCGAGCACGACGATTCGATCGACGGCATCCAGGAGGAGCTGATCGACCGCTTCGGCAAGATGCCGCCGCAGGCGCACGCGCTCATCGAAACGCATCGCCTGCGCCTCGCAGCCAAGCCACTCGGCATCACCAAGATCGATGCCGGCGAAGCCGTGATCGGGCTGCAATTCGTGCCGAATCCGCCCGTCGACGCCATGCGCATCATCGAAATGGTGCAGAAGCACAAGCACGTCAAGCTCGCGGGCCAGGACAAGCTGCGCATCGAAACGCGCAGCCCCGACCTCGCGGTGCGCGTGGCGACGGTCAAGGAGACCCTGCGCGCGCTAGGCGCGCCCGCGCGGGCGGCGGCAGGCTAAGGGCTTCGGAAGTGCGCCGGCGCATGCGCGTGCAATTCGCGCATGCGCCACGGCGAATCGACGCAATCTCGCGATGCAACAGCGCAATGCTGCATCGCGTCATGATGCCGAATTCGACGCAATCGCAAGCGGGCGTGTGCTTACGCGTGTTTGTGCGTCCTCGTGCGTGCTTCCGCGCGCGTGCGCGCTCTGCAACGAGCCATTGCTGCCCGCGCCTTTGGCCTGGGCCATTCTTTTTGGGTAATATGGATGGACAAGCAAGCTGGAGTCCACCATGACCATAGCCGCTGAATCAGCGCAGTCTTCCACGCCGTCGCCCGCAGTTTCGCCGTCTGTTCCCTCGCCTGCCTCGCTCCCCTGGGTCACCCGTCTCGTGTCGATGGACACGGTCAGCCGCCATCCGAATCTCGGGTTGATCGAGACCGTGCGCGACGACCTGCGCGCACGCGGCATCGAAGCGACGCTCACTTACGGCCACGACGGCAAATGGGCCAACCTGTTCGCCACGCTGCCCGCGCACGACGGCTCGACCGACGGCGGCATCGTGCTCTCGGGCCACACCGACGTGGTGCCTGTCGACGGCCAGAAGTGGGACAGCGACCCATTCAAGCCTGAAATCCGCGACGGCCTGCTCTATGGCCGCGGCACCTGCGACATGAAAGGCTTTATCGGCACCGCCCTTTCGCTCGTGCCCGAGATCCAGCGCACGAAGCTTGCGAAGCCGCTGCATCTCGCGCTGTCGTTCGACGAGGAAGTCGGCTGCGTGGGCGCGCCGCTCATGATCGAAGAGCTTGTGAAGCGCGGTGTGAAGCCCGAGGGCTGCATCGTCGGCGAGCCGACGAGCATGCGCCCGATCGTGGCGCACAAGGGCATCAACGCGTATCAATGCTGCGTGCGCGGCCATGCGGCCCATTCGTCGCTCACGCCGCGCGGCCTGAACGCCATCGAATACGCGGCGCGCCTGATCTGCTATATCCGCGACATGGCCGACGAGTTCCGCGCCAAAGGCCCCTTCGACGAGCTCTACGACGTGCCGTTCACGACCGCGCAGACCAGCACGATCGAAGGCGGCAATGCGATCAACACCGTGCCGGCGGAATGCCGCTTCGCGTTCGAATTCCGCAATCTGCCCACGCTCGACCCCGACACGATCTTCGCGCGCATCGAACGGTACGCGCGCGAGACGCTCGTGCCGAAAATGCAGCGCGAAAATCCGGCCGGCGCGATCGAGTTCATGAAGATCGCCGCGGCGCCAGGCCTCGACGACAGCGAGCAAGCCGCGATCACTCAGCTCGTGCGCGCGCTCACGTCCGACCGCACGCGCCGCAAGGTGGCGTACGGCACCGAAGCGGGCCTCTTCGCCCGCGCGGGCATTCCGAGCGTAGTGTGCGGGCCAGGCGACATCGAGCAGGCGCACAAGCCCAATGAATTCGTCTCGCTCGAACAGCTCGCGGCTTGCGAAGGTTTTCTGCGCAAGCTCGTGCGCGGCCTTTCGGTCGAGGCACAGGCGCCGCAGTCGGGCCGCTAATCGGCCCGGTCGCGAACCGCGTTTATCCGCGTAGTTATCCTTATCGCCACCCTCAACAAGCCCTTCCCGCGCCGCAGGTCCAACGCCATGTCAACCGCCACGCCTCTGCCCACCGATCGCACGATCGACGGCGAAGCCATTCCAACGCTAGATGAGATTGCCTCGCAGCACTTCACGCTTGCGCCATGGGTGCTGCGCACGCCGGTGTTCGACCGGCACGATCTGCCCTCGCTCGGCAACACGCACGTCAACTTCAAGTTCGAGCTGCTGCAGGCGAGCGGCAGCTTCAAGGTGCGCGGCGCGTTCACGCACCTGCTCGCGCTCGACGCGGCACAGCGCAGCGCGGGCGTGACCTGCGTCTCGGGCGGCAATCACGCGATCGCCGTCGCGTATGCGGCAAAGCGCCTTGGCATCGGCGTGAAGGTCGTGCTCTTTCGCACGGCGAGCGAGGCGCGCGTCGAGCAGTGCCGCCGGCTCGGCGCCGAAATCGTGCGGGCCAGCGACAGCCGCGAGGCATTTGAGATCGTACGCCGCATCGAAGCCGAGGAAGGCCGCTATTTCGTGCATCCGTTCAACGGCTATCGCACGGTGCTCGGCACGGCGACGCTCGGCTACGAATGGGCGACCCAGGCCCCCGACCTCGACGCCGTGATCGTGCCGATCGGCGGCGGCGGGCTCGCTGCGGGCGTCGCCACGGCGCTGCGCCTCGCCAATCCGCGCGTGCGCATCTACGGTGTCGAGCCCGAAGGCGCCGACGCGATGAGCCGCAGCTTCGCGGCGAACCATACGGTGCGCATGGCTCACATGCAGACGATCGCCGACTCGCTCATGTCGCCGCATACCGAGCAATACAGCTATACGCTGTGCCGCCGCCATCTCGAGCGCATCGTCACGGTTTCGGACGACGCCCTGCGCGCCGCGATGCGCGTGCTCTTCGACGAACTGAAGCTGGCCGTCGAGCCGGCCTGCGCAACGGCCACCGCGGGCCTCTACGGGCCTCTGCGCGACACGCTGCAGGGCAAACGCGTGGGCGTCCTGTTGTGCGGAACCAATACGGACCCACGGCGCTTTGGCGAGCAGATCGAGCTCTGTACGGGCCCGGAGTAAGTGCTACAGCACTAACTGCGGCCGACAACCCGCGCATTGAGGGCGAGCCGGCCCGGTTGACCCGTCATGCCGACGCAGCGCCTGCGGCCTGGCACGCGGCGTGCGATAGCGCATCTCGCGTGAAACTGGCAATCGGCGAAATGTCATGCAGTGTCAAATCGCTACCGCATTGCGAACGCGTTCGCTATCATTGCGCCATTGCGTCGTTATGCCCCACCGCCCGTACCGCCCCAGTTCAAGGAGAACCCGCTCATGAGCATCGTCCAGGAGTTCAAGGAATTCGCCGTCAAAGGCAATGTGATGGATCTCGCAGTCGGCGTGATCATCGGCGGCGCCTTTTCGACCATCGTCAACTCGATCGTGAAGGATCTCATCATGCCGGTGATCGGCGTGATCACGGGCGGCCTCGACTTCTCGAACCTGTTCGTCCGGCTCGGGCACATTCCTCCCTCCTTCAAGGGCAATCCCGACTCGTACAAGGATCTGCAAACCGCCGGCGTGGCCGTATTCGGCTACGGTTCGTTCATCACCGCAGTGATCAACTTCGTCATCCTCGCGTTCATCATCTTTCTGATGGTGAAGTTCGTGAACAAGCTGCGCCGGCCCGAAGAAGCCGCGCCCGCCGCGCCGGCCCCCACGCCCGAAGACGTGCTGCTGCTGCGCGAGATCCGCGACTCGCTCAAGAGCACGCCGCGCTGAACGGCGCTTGCGCGGTCAACGATCGCCAGATAGCCAGCTGGCATAGGTAGTCAGCAAAAAGCCGCGTCGCCGTTTTCGGCCACGCGGCTTTTTTATGCTCTCGTTTTATGCGCTTGCGCAGACCGAACGCGAATCGGGCTTCACCGCGCGGCGCTCAAACCGCCGGCTCGGCCGGGTTCGGCGCACCGCTTGCGCGCCGAGTCACCGTCTCTTCGATCAGGCGCTCGAGCTGCTCGAAATTCACGGGCTTCGTGAGATGCGCCGTGAAGCCGGCATCGAGGCTGCGACGCACGTCGTCGTCGGTGCCGAAGCCGGTGAGCGCGATGGCCGGCGCCGCCGAGTCCTTGCGAAACGCGCGGATGAAGTCGATGCCCGAGCCGTCCGGCAAGCCGATATCGCTCACGACCAGATCGAAGCGCTGCGCGGCCGTGAGCGCGAGCGCGCCGGCCACGCTCGCGGCTACCGCCACTTCGTGGCCGAGCGCGCGGATCAATTGCGACATGACCTCGGCCGTGTCCTCATGGTCCTCGATCAGCAGGATGTCGAGCGCACCCGCGCGGTGCGGTCCGCTGTGGTCCGCGGGGCGCGCGGCGCCCGCGCCGGGCGCGGCCGTCGGCAGCACGATCGTGAAGGTCGCGCCGCAATGCGTGCCGGGACTCTTCGCGCTCACGGTGCCGCCATGCGCCTCGGTCAGCGCCTTCGTCACCGCGAGCCCGAGGCCGAGGCCGCCGAACTGGCGCGTCATGTTGTGGCTGCCCTGCTCGAAGGCGTGAAAGAGCTTGCCGATCTGATCGGGCGCGATGCCGATGCCGGTGTCCTCCACTTCGATCACCACCTGCATGCGCTCGTCGCGCGTGCGCACGAAAATGTGGCCGCCGTCGGGCGTGAATTTCGCCGCGTTGCGCACGAGATTCCAGAACATCTGCTGCATGCGGGCGCGGTCGCCGCGCACGTAGTGATGCTGCGCCAGCCGCTCGACGTGCACATCCTGCTGCTTGATCTGGATTTCGCTGTGAAAGAGCTCGAGCACGGCGTCGATCACCTCGTGCACGTCGACCGTGTCGAGCGCGAGGCTCAGCTTGCCGTTCGCCACACGCGTGAGATCGAGCAGATCGTCGATCAGGCGCGCTTCGAGCTCGATATTGCGGCGGATCATCAGCACGCCTGCGCGCGCGGCCTCCGGCAAGCCGGGAATCTGCTCGAGCAGGCGAGTGCCGGCCAGCACCGGCGTGAGCGGCGTGCGCAATTCGTGCGAGAGCATCGCGAGAAAGCGGTCCTTTGCGCGATTGGCCTCTTCGGCCGCCTGACGCGCGGCCTGCTCGGAGGCCAGCAGCAACTCGCGCTCCTCGTTCGATTCGCGTTGCGCGTGGATGTCGGTGCAACTGCCGAACCACTTGTTGACGCCGCCGCGCGGATCACGCATCGCAACGATTCGGACGTCGAACCATCGATACGCGCCATCGTGACGCCGGATGCGCAGTTCGTGGCGATAGTCGTCGTTGGCGGTACGCACCGCCTTGAGCCACGTGTCGCGAATTTCGTCGCGGTCGTCCGCATGCACGGCGTCGAGCCACGCGAGGCCATGCGTCGTGCCGGCGTCGAGGCCCGTGTATTCGCGCCATTGCTTCGAAAGGAAATCGCACTCGCCGTCCGCGCCGCAGGTGAACACGAGGTGCGGCAGCGCTTCGGATAGCGTGCGGTAGTGCTCTTCGCGATCGCGCAGCAGCAGCGCCTGATCGGAGGCGCGCTGCAGCGCCACCTGCGCGAGCACGCGTGCCACCGCCTCGGGCAAGTAGTCGAGGTAGTCGCCCGATTTCGGCACCACGTCCGAGACGCCCGCGCGCAGCGCGGCGATCACGCGCGACTCGTCGGTGAAGCCGGTCACGAGAATCGCCGGCACGCGCACGTCCTCGGCGCGCAGGCGGAGGAAAAAATCGAGGCCGGTCTCGGCGCCGTCGAGCTGGTAGTCGAGCACGAGCACGTCCGGCGTGCTCGCCGCGAGCACCGCGCGCGCCTCCCCGACGCCCGTGCAGGTGTCCACGCGCGCGCCGGCCCGCACGAGCGATTTGCGCGCGAGCCGCAGAATGCCTTCGTCGTCGTCGACGACGAGCACGTGCGCGCCCACTAGCATCGTTGCCCCTTCGTTCATGCCGTTCGTGCCGCTCATGCTTTTGGCATCCCTGGTGGCTGGCACCGCGCCGCCGGCGCGAGCTGTATCAATTTTGTCATGGTGATCATGCGTGAATCGAAAGCCGTATTTGATCGCTCAGGCCCGTCGGCAAGCCGCGGCTCATGCGCGAAGCGCGCATGAGCATACACAAGTCCGCGTCAACGACCCATCAAGGACGCGCGAAACGATGCCCCGGCGGCAGCTTGACGACCTGGAGGAAAAAGCCGAGCCGCCGCACCGCCTCGATGAACGCGTCATATTCGACGGGCTTCGTGATGTAGACGTTGCAGCCCAATTCGTAACAGCGTTCGATCTCGCGCGGGTCGTCGGTCGTGGTGAGCAC
>DATEJU010000565.1:0-5719 GCA_035277805.1 Paraburkholderia sp.
TCGTCGTAGCCCACTTCATACGTATAGTGGAAATCGTGGCGCTTGCCCGTGACCACCATGTCGTCATCGCGGTCCGGACGCAGCTTCACGGGGCACAGGAGCTTCCACGCGGCGAGCGCCGCGCAGCACGCGAACAGGCCCGACTGCGATTCCTTGCCGCCGAAGCCGCCGCCCATGCGCCGGCATTCCACGAGCACGTTGTGCGAGTGCACGCCCAGCACGTGCGCCACCAGATGCTGCATCTCGCTCGGGTGCTGCGTCGAGCACCAGACGTGCATGCCGTCGTCGTCCTTGGGCACCGCGTAGGCGATCTGCCCTTCCAGATAGAACTGCTCCTGGCCGCCCAGCAGCATTTCGCCTTCGTGGCGGTGCGCCGCGCGCGCGGCACGCGTGGACGCGTCGCCGCGCGCGAGCTTCATCGGCGGCAGCACGTATTGCTCGGCGGCGCGCGCCTGCTGCGCGGTGAGCACTGCGGGCAGCTCTTCGTATTGCACTTCGGCGCGGCGCGCGGCCTGGCGCGCGATGTCGTGCGAGGTCGCCACCACGATGAACATCGGCTGGCCCACGTACTGCACGATGCCATCGGCGAGAACCGGGTCGTCGTGGATGATCGGGCCGCAGTCGTTCACGCCCGGAATATCCCCGGCGGTGAGCACGGCCACGACGCCCGGCGTCGCGCGCACCTTGGCGAGATCCATCGAGACGATGCGCGCATGCGCCTTCTGCGAGAGGCCGAGCGCCGCGTGCAGCGTGCCCGCCACGAGCGGAATGTCGTCGGTGTAGGTGGCGCGCCCGCTCACGTGCAGATGCGCCGATTCGTGCGCACGCGAGACGTGCACTTGCGCGAATGGCTCGCGCGCCTTCGCTTCTTCCAGGAACGGTTCGGCTTGCTGGTTCATTGTTTCGATCTCCGTATGTTGTCCGCTTTGATCCGTTTCCTGTGGATCAGGCCGCGCTGTGGGCAGATTCCGCCGCGACGGCGCGCACGTTCAGCGCCTGCGGGGCGAGCGGATTGTTCGGCCGCGTTTCGAGCCAGAAGCGATACAGCGTGTTCTTCGCGGCTTCGAGGCGGTAGTCGCTCGTCGCGCGCATGTCGGAGAGCGGCGCGTAATCGTTGGCCAGCGCGATCATGGACGCCTGCGCGGTGGCCTCGTGCCATTGCGCGTCGGCGAGCACCCCTTCGGCGTGAGTCGCGCGCTTGGGCGTGGCCGCCATGCCGCCGAATGCGATGCGCGGCTCGCGGATGGTGTCGCCATCGGCGATGAAGGAGAACGCTGCGCACACTGCGGAAATGTCGGAGTCGAAGCGCTTCGAAACCTTGTAGGTGCGGAACTTCAGCTCGGCGCGCGCGCCGGTGCGAGTCGGCACCTTCAGCGCGAGCACGAACTCGTGCTCGGCCATGTCCTTCTTCTGATACGCGAGGTAGAGGTCTTCGAGCGGCATCTCGCGCACCGTGTCGCCGCCGCGCAGCACCACGCGCGCGCCCAGCGCGATCAGGCCCGGCATCGAGTCGCCGATCGGCGAGCCGTTCGCAACGTTGCCGCCGATCGTGCCCGCATTGCGGATCGGCAGCGAAGCGAAGCGCTGCCACATCTCTTCGAGTTCGGGATAGTGCTTCGCGAGCGCTGCATAGCCGCGCTCGACCGTCACGCCCGCGCCGATCTCGATCCACGCGTCGCTCACGTCGATCTGGCGCATCGACTCGATCTGGCCCACGTAGACGATGTCGCCGAGTGCGCGCATCTGCTTGGTGACCCACAGGCCGATGTCGGTACTGCCCGCGAGAATGCGCGTGTTGGGGCGCGCGGCCTTGATCGCCGCGAACGCGTCGACGGTGCGCGGCGCGTCGTACTGCTGGCCCTTGTGCTCGTAATGGAAGGTCTCGCCGCGCTCGAGCGCGGCGAGCGTCTGCGCGAGCGACTTCACGTCGACGGGCTGTTTCGGCCCGTCGACCTTGAACATCTGCTCGGCGGCATCGAGGATCGGCCGATAGCCGGTGCAACGGCACAGATTGCCAGTGAGCGCGTTGGCGATCTCGTCGCGCGAAGGTACGCTGCAGGCCGCCTTGCCCGGGCAGCTGTGGCCCGTCTGTCCGCCATTCGCGCCCGGACCGGCGTGCTCATGGCCGTGCTTTTCGTAGAGCGCCCACATCGACATGACGAAACCGGGCGTGCAGAAGCCGCATTGCGAGCCGTGGCAGTCCACCATGGCCTGCTGCACGGGGTGCAGCGAGCCGTCTGGCTGGCGCAGGTCTTCGACCGTGAAGAGCGCCTTGCCGTCGAGCGTGGGCAGGAACTGGATGCAGGCATTGACGGCCTTGAAGCTCACGCCGCCTTCGGCCGTGCGCTCGCCGACGACAACCGTGCACGCGCCGCAGTCGCCTTCGGCACAGCCCTCCTTGGTGCCGGTGCAGTGCGCATCTTCGCGCAGGTACTGGAGAACGGTGCGGGTGACATCCGCGTCGCTGACTTCGCGAATCGCGTTGCGGTGGTAAAAGCGGATCGGCTGCTGGCTCATGATTTCTGTCTCGTCGTGTTCTGCGGCTCGCTGGACTGCCCGCGGGGGGCTGCATTTGCCGCGCTTTCAGTGGACGGTTCGAAAACTATCACTGCCAATAATGAGAACCCATAGCCGCAAGTACATGGGGGATATATCGTTGCTGCGATAAATCGTCGGATTGCGCGTGCACTGCGCTTATGTTTCGGTGGCCGAATCGCGCAGGTGAGATTTGGATTGCCGCGAATCCGCCACCATCGGGCGATGGTGCATGCACCACGAAGAAGCAGACCTATCGCGCCCTGAATTTGCCAGCCCCGCAGCGGCTCGAAATGCAGCCAACATCACGCAACTTCGCCCATTCCTCATCGTGTGCACTACATCGCCAGAGACGCGAAAGCGCGCGAAAAACCGCCTGTTCCGTCCACCGGAATGCCTTTTCAATATCTGCAGAAGAACCGGTTCCATGGGACAATCACGCCTTTCCCGCCGTTATCCATCCGCGTTTTCCCCATGTCCGCCGATTCAGCGCACGAGCGCAACGCCGCGTCGACGACCTTGCAGATCATCCCGGTCGTCTTCTTCACCTTCCTCTGCTACCTGACCATCGGCATTCCGCTCGCCGTTTTGCCGGGCTACGTGCACAACGACCTCGGCTTCAGCACGGTCGTGGCCGGCGGGGCGATCAGCGTGCAATACATCGCGACGCTCTGCTCGCGGGCACTCGCCGGACGTTCGGCCGACACGCTCGGCCCCAAGAAGACCGTCACGATCGGCCTGACGATCTGCGGCGCGAGCGGCGTGCTGCTGCTGCTCGCGACACTCGTCGCGCACTGGCCGGGGCTCTCGCTCGCGCTGCTCGTGACGAGCCGCCTGATGCTCGGCTGCGGCGAAAGCCTGTGCGGCACCGGCGCGATCCTCTGGGGCATCGGCCGCGTGGGCACGGCCCACAACGCGAAGGTGATCTCGTGGAACGGCATCGCCACCTATGGCGCGCTCGCCATTGGCGCGCCGCTCGGCGTGGAAATGGCGCATTTGCTCGGCTTCTGGACGCTCGGCGTTTCGGTGATCGCGCTGGCCGCGCTCGGCTTCTGGCTCGCGCGCCCGATCGCGCCGGTGCCCATCGTGCACGGCGAGCGCATGTCGTATCGCAGCGTGTTCACACGCGTGCTGCCGCATGGCCTCGGCCTCGCGCTCGGGTCGGCGGGCTTTGGCTCGATCGCCACCTTCATCACGCTCTTCTACGCCGCGCGCCACTGGCCCAACGCGGCGTTCACGCTCACACTGTTCGGGCTGATGTTCATCGGCGCGCGCCTCTTGTTTGCGAACACGATCAAGAAGTTCGGCGGCTTTCGCGTGGCGATCGCATCGTTCTCCTGCGAATGCGCGGGTCTCTTGCTGTTATGGCTCGCGCCCACGCCGCAGGTCGCGCTGCTGGGCGCCGCGCTCACGGGATTCGGCTTCGCGCTGGTGTTCCCGGCGCTGGGCGTGGAAGCGGTCGGCCTCGTGCCGGCGGCGAGCCGCGGGGCGGCGCTGTCGGCCTACTCGGTGTTTCTCGACCTCTCGCTCGGTATCACCGGGCCGCTCGCGGGCTATGTCGCGAATCTGTTCGGCTACGGCTCGGTGTTTCTGTTCGCCGCCATCGCGGCTGCCGCGGCCGTGGCGCTTTCGGTCTCGTTGCATCGCAAGAGCGTGCGCAACGCCGCGCAGGGCAGCTCTGTCGCGTCGAAGGTGGAATAAGCGCGAGCACTAAAAAGGATTCGGATTAAGCGATTGACGTTCGCAGCCCATGATGCGTTGCGAGAAACGACTTCATTGGCATGTGTGGAACGTCGGGCAAATATCGTTAAGGGTTATTCGATGCCTGCCATCCGCCGTCGGCAAGATTGTGTCCGCTCTTGCCGGGAATTCTGCCAGCCGTTCGATACGGGACAGTCGTGTTGACGATGACTATGACGTGACTGCGATAGGCCGTCTTCGCTGCATAGTCATTCGTAATGCGCTCAGCGCTACGGCCTCCGAATTGATTCGGTCGATCGCGCGAAGCAGCTCCTTGAACGCGAGTGGCTTGGTGATCACCTCGTCAACTTCGCCTTTGAAACTCGGCGCGTCCGGCGGCCATGCGAGCGCGATGATGCGTGGCCTTCCGATGGTCGTATCAAAGCTCTCCACGAACCACGAGGAGGCGCCCCGAGAAAATTCCGAAACATCGAGTACGATCAATTGCTGCAACGGTTCAAGACAGAATGTATGCCAACCGTCGAAGCCACATGCCTTCGACCTCCCATAACCCTTCACGTTAAGCAGAACGGCTAGAGATTCCCGGATCACTTTGTCGCGGCCAATGATCACAATGGGCCCGACTATGGGTGGCAGCTTCGGTATCGCATGGGGACCTGCCAAGCGCAACTGCCACTGACGGCGCAGCCACTCCAACCGCGACCGCTCGTAACGGTGCTCCGCGCGCGCAAGCGCAGCGAGGGACGTCGCTGGATCATGCTCCAGGCGTTGCAGATCTATGACACAGAGGATCCGATTTGCGCCATGCGCGCGGCGCCTTCGATTCGCGTGTTAGCCGTTCCACGACTCGACGTCCAGGACGATCCGTGCAGCCCGCTGCACATCCCAGGGCGGCGACGGGCTTTTCAATCGTGTGCGCTGCCGCTTTGGTGCACGCTCAGGGGGAGAACTGCAGACGTTCTTTCCGTGCAGCAATCCGGCGTGCGACGAGGGATTGGAAACGCTCAAATATGAGTTTGGCACTGCCTGCCAGCAATGCGCGTGGTGCCGCGGGACGGGTGGCGACTGGCGCGAGAGCGCCGGGGACGACGCCGCCTGTCTTTGACGGCGGGGATCAGCCGTTCAGTTGCGACTCGACGTTGAGGACGATCCGGGCGACCGGGTTGTTGTCGGCGGAATCCGGAGCGAACTTGATCTGGGCGAACGTGACAGCAGCGAAAGCGACGACGACGAGGGCAGCAGATGCGGCGATGCGGGGAATGTATTTCACAGGGACTTCCTTTCGAGGTGTAGGCAGAAACTGGCGAAGCTGACAGGGGGCCGAATCACTTCGGCGCCATGACTGTCGACAACCGGCAAGGCCGCACACGGGGTCCGATCGCGCCTGGCGATCTGGACCGCACTGCAAAAAGAGGGGCGACCCAAACCCAGCCACTATAAAGGTTTTACCCGTGTGTGCAGTGCGACACCCGGTCGCCAGTGG
>DATEJU010000566.1:0-3946 GCA_035277805.1 Paraburkholderia sp.
AGCCGAGAACGTCATGCTCGGCCGCGCCTCGTGGATGCGCCTGCCCGACATCGTCGGCGTGGAGCTCACGGGCAAGCGCCAGCCCGGCATCACCGCCACCGACATCGTGCTCGCCCTCACCGAATTCCTGCGCAAGGAAAAGGTCGTGGGAGCGTACCTGGAGTTTCGTGGTGAAGGCGCGTCGAGCCTCACGCTCGGCGACCGCGCCACGATCTCGAACATGGCGCCCGAGTACGGCGCCACGGCCGCGATGTTCTTCATCGACAACCAGACGCTCGACTATCTGCGCCTCACGGGCCGCGAGGAAGAGCAGGTCAAGCTCGTCGAAACCTATGCGAAGACCGCTGGCCTCTGGGCCGACACGCTCGCCCATGCTCAATATGAGCGCACGCTGACGTTCGATCTTTCGAGCGTCGTACGCAACATGGCCGGCCCGTCGAACCCGCACAAGCGCCTGCCCACTTCGGATCTTGCCGCGCGTGGCATTGCCGGCAAGTGGGAAGAAGCGCCGGGCCAGATGCCCGACGGCGCGGTCATCATCGCCGCCATCACGAGCTGCACGAACACCAGCAACCCGCGCAACGTGATCGCCGCCGCGCTGCTCGCGCGCAACGCGAATGCGCGCGGCCTCACGCGCAAGCCGTGGGTGAAGAGCTCGCTAGCTCCAGGATCGAAGGCCGTGGAGCTTTACCTCGAAGAGGCAAACCTGCTGCCGGATCTGGAGAAGCTCGGCTTCGGCATCGTGGCGTTCGCCTGTACGACGTGTAACGGCATGTCGGGCGCGCTCGATCCGAAGATCCAGCAAGAGATCGTCGAGCGCGATCTGTACTCGACCGCGGTGCTCTCGGGCAACCGCAACTTCGACGGCCGTATCCACCCGTATGCGAAGCAGGCGTTCCTCGCCTCGCCGCCGCTCGTCGTCGCGTATGCGATCGCGGGCACGATCCGCTTCGACATCGAGCAGGATTCGCTGGGCACGGACCAGAACGGCAAGCCGGTGTACCTGAAGGACATCTGGCCGAGCGACGAGGAAATCGACGCCATCGTCGCGCAAAGCGTGAAGCCCGAGCAATTCCGCAAGGTCTACGAACCGATGTTCGCGGCCACCGCCACCAGCGGCGAAACCACCGACCCGCTCTACGACTGGCGCGCGCAAAGCACTTACATCCGCCGTCCGCCGTATTGGGAAGGCGCGCTTGCCGGCGAGCGTACGTTGAAGAGCCTGCGCCCGCTCGCCGTGCTCGGCGACAACATCACGACCGACCACCTCTCGCCTTCGAACGCGATCCTGCCCAATAGCGCGGCGGGCGAATACCTCGCGAAGATGGGCCTGCCCGAAGAGGACTTCAACTCGTACGCGACGCACCGCGGCGACCACCTCACGGCACAGCGCGCAACCTTCGCGAACCCCACACTCATCAACGAGATGGTGGTGGTGGACGGCGCCGTGAAGAAGGGCTCGCTCGCGCGCATCGAGCCCGAAGGCAAGGTCACGCGCATGTGGGAAGCCATCGAGACCTACATGGAACGCAAGCAGCCGCTCATCATCGTCGCGGGTGCGGACTACGGCCAGGGCTCGTCGCGCGACTGGGCGGCCAAGGGCGTGCGTCTTGCGGGCGTGGAAGTGATCGTGGCGGAAGGCTTCGAGCGCATTCACCGCACGAACCTCATCGGCATGGGCGTGCTGCCGCTCGAGTTCAAGGCCGGCACCAACCGCACCACGCTCGGCATCGACGGCACGGAAACGTATGACGTGATCGGCGAGCGCACGCCGCGCGCCGACCTCACGCTCGTGATTCACCGCAAGAACGGCGAGCGTGTGGAAGTGCCGGTCACCTGCCGCCTCGACACGGCCGAAGAAGTCTCGATCTACGATGCAGGCGGCGTGCTGCAGCGCTTCGCGCAGGATTTCATCGAGTCATCGCAGGCTGCATGACCGAATAGCCCCTCTCCCCTTGCGGGGGAGGGGTTGGGGAGGGGGGGATGATGGCGGCACAGCATCAGATCCAGCGCGCCAGGCATCTGCGCAAAAACATGACCGCTGCAGAACAACTCCTATGGCGCCACCTCCGCGCGCATCGCCTGTGCGGCCAGAAGTTCCGCAGGCAACAGCCTGTCGGCCCCTATATCGTGGACTTCGTGCATTTCGGTGCGCGTTTGGTCATCGAGGCCGATGGCGGGCAGCACAATGGCAGCGCCGACGACGCGGTGCGGGATGCCTGGTTGCAGAGCCAAGGCTTCACCGTACTGCGCTTCTGGAACAACGAGATATTGCTGAACATTGAAGTGGTGCTCGAGGCGATCCTTGGAGAACTCGCCAAAGGCGTCCGCCTCTCCCCCTCTCCCCCAGCCCCTCTCCCTCAAGGGGAGAGGGGAGATCGCTGACATTCATCGACACGGATTTCCCCATGAGTCATAAACCCCAGATCCGTATTCCCGCCACCTACATGCGCGGGGGCACCAGCAAAGGTGTGTTCTTCCGCTTGCAGGATCTGCCCGAAGCCGCGCAACAGCCCGGCGAGGCGCGCGACAAGCTGCTCATGCGCGTGATCGGCAGCCCCGACCCGTATGGCAAGCAGATCGACGGCATGGGCGGCGCCACGTCCAGCACGAGCAAGACGGTGATCGTCGCCAAAAGCAGCAAACCCGATCATGACGTCGACTATCTGTTCGGCCAGGTCGCCATCGACCGCGCCTTCGTCGACTGGAGCGGCAACTGCGGCAATCTTTCGGCGGCAGTCGGACCGTTCGCGATCAGCGGCGGCCTCATCGACGCGAGTCGCATTCCCGAGAACGGCGTCGCGACCGTGCGCATCTGGCAGGCCAACATCGGCAAGACCATCGTCGCGCGCGTGCCCATCACGAACGGCCAGGTGCAGGAAACCGGCGACTTCGAACTGGACGGCGTGACCTTTCCCGCCGCCGAAGTGCAGCTCGAATTCCTCGACCCCGCCGCCGAGGAAGAAGGCGCGGGCGGCGCGATGTTCCCCACCGGCCAGCTCGTCGACGACCTCGAAGTGCCGGGTGTCGGCACGCTGAAGGCCACGATGATCAATGCGGGCATCCCCACCATCTTCGTGAATGCCGAGGCTATCGGCTACACCGGCACGGAACTGCAAGACGCGATCAACGGCGACGCCGCCGCGCTGGAGAAGTTCGAGACCATTCGCGCGCACGGCGCACTGCGCATGGGGCTCATCAAAAACCTCGACGAGATCGCCACGCGCCAGCACACGCCCAAGATCGCCTTCGTGGCGAAGCCGCAAGCCTACACGGCGTCGAGCGGCAAGCGCGTGGAAGCCGGCGACGTCGATCTGCTGGTGCGCGCGATGTCGATGGGCAAGCTCCATCACGCCATGATGGGCACGGCTGCCGTGGCGATCGGCACGGCGGCGGCCATTCCGGGCACGCTCGTGAATCTCGCGGCGGGCGGCGGCGAGCGCAACGCGGTGCGCTTCGGGCATCCGTCCGGCACGCTGCGCGTGGGCGCCGAGGCGAGCGAGGAGAACGGCGAGTGGACGGTCAAGAAGGCCATCATGAGCCGCAGCGCGCGCGTGCTGATGGAGGGAGCGGTGCGGGTGCCGGGGGACGCGCTTTAAGAAGCGGTTTCAAGAAGGCGCGCTGTTTGCGCTGATTTAAAAAACGCCCTGGCGCTGCGATGCGCCAGGGCGTTTTCGCTTTGCGACAGTGTTTTTTAACTAAACAACTGGATCGGCCATGGATACATCGAAATCCGCATCATTTGATGCTAGATTTAATGCCTGTACATTGAGGGGGAACCATCATGCGCACCACCATCGCTCTTGACGACGACTTGATCGCCAAAGCCCAGGCCTATACCGGTCTGGAAGAAAAGACGGCACTCGTGCGCGAAGCCCTCAAAGCTCTGATCCAGCGCGAGGCTGCGCGGCGGCTTGCGAGCCTTGGCGGCAGTCAGCCCGGCATC
>DATEJU010000567.1:0-26800 GCA_035277805.1 Paraburkholderia sp.
CGCGTCGAGGTAATCGACATTGGACGCATGATGCACGCGGTGCGCCGAAGGCGTATTGAACACGTATTCGAGCCAGCCGAGCTTCGGCATCCAGGTGTTGTGCAGCCAGAACTGATAGAGCAGGTTGAACGAGAGAATCGCCACCGCGATTTCCGGGCGTACGCCAAGCCAGACCAGCGGTGCAAAAAAGAGCACCGGGCCGGCGAGCTTGCTGGTCCACCCGAGACGATACGCGGACGACAGCGTGAGCTGGTTGGGTGAATGGTGCACTGCGTGCGACGCCCAGAAAAAGCGCATGCGGTGCGAGGCGCGGTGATAGCAGTAGTAGCAGAATTCCTGGCCGACGAAGACGAGCAGCACGCGCGCGGCGTTATCGATCGTGAGCGTGAAGAGACGATGCTCCCATGCAACGTGGAAGACCGGCGTGGCGAGCGAAATGGGCAGGAGCGCGAACAGTTTTCGTCCGACGAGATCGGCGAGCGAAAGCCAGACCTCGGACCAGTCGAATGGAACCTGCCCATCGCAGTGCTTGCGCAGCGAGAGCACCGCCGCCTCGATCAGCGAGGCGGCAACGATCAAAAGCGTGACATACGACGCGAGTTTTCCAGTGGATAGCATGGTGAACAGTGTGCGAATAGAAGCGCCTGGCGCGGTGTTGAAAAGGACGCGCCGTTCGCTGCTGCACCGGGTGTCGCGTCGGATGAACCGCACTTTAGTGGCGCAGGACGCGCAGAGCCACTCACAAAGTATGTCGCCGCATGTCGTGCGCGCGCCGTGACATATCTCGACATGGTTTTGCGCGAGACTCGCGCCAGGGAGAGCCTTATAGTTCGCTCCGCCGACACGCCGAATGCGTGCCCTGAACCGAACCGCAAGGACCCCCGATGAAATCGCTCACCCGCTCCGCCCTCGCCGCCACCCTCTTCGCCATCGCCAGCGCGCCCGCCTTCGCAGGCTGGTCCGGCCACGGCACCGCCTACACGCCGCACGGCACGTACAACGGCGCGCACTACGGTTCGTGCGGCGGCGGCAGTTGCTCGCATGCAGGCGGCGTGGCCGGCCCGTGGGGCAGCGTCGGGACCAACACCGGCACCGTCACGCGCACCGCGCCGGGACAGTTCTCGAACAGCGGCACGGCAGTCGGCCCGAACGGGCGTTCGGTCCAGCACTCCGGCGACACGAGCTGCGCGAGCGGCACCTGCTCGCACACCGGCACGATGACGGGCGAGGACGGCCGCAGCGCATCGACTTCGGGCAGCGTGACGCGCACGGCGCCGGGCCAGTATTCGTCGACGGGCACGGTCACGGCCGCGAACGGCAATAGCGTGAACCACAACGCCTCGACGAATTGCGCGGGCTCGACCTGCTATCGCTCGGGCACGGCTACGGGCGCCAATGGCGGCACTGTCACGCACTCGGGCAGCGCCACGCAAGTCGCGCCGGGCGTGGTGACGACCTCGGGCGGTTCCACCGTCGTCCATGGCAGCATGGTCACGACGGGCGGCACCACGGTTGTTACCGGCGGTTCCACGGTAGCCGTGGGCGCCACGGTTGCAGTCGCGCCGGTCCCGGCGCCTGCGCCGGTGATCGTCACGCCGCCGCCCGCATCTGCCACCAACACGGTTTATGTGGCGCCGCCGCCCGCGCCGAACACCGTGGCGGTCGCCGAGGCGCCCAAGACGGTGTACGTTGCGCCTGCGCCGCCGAAGCCCGTTTATGTCGCGCCGCCCGCGCCGCGAGTCGTGTATGTCGGGCGCCCGCTGCCGCACGCTGTCTACGTCGCGCCGCGTCCCGTCTACGTCGCGCCCGCACCGCGCGCTGCGATCTGGGTGCCGGGCCACTGGGCAGGCGGCGTCTGGGTGCCCGCGCATTGGGCGTGAATTGCGGCCTGAATTGCGGCCTGAATTGCGGCCCGATTCATACGCTGATTGACGGTCTGAATCGCGCCGTGATTCATAGCCTGGTTGGCAACCCGCTCGAATCCGCACGTCGACACCGATGCAAATTCAACGGATATTGAGTAGCCCTTCAAAATGGCGCTCACAGAACGTGCTGCGACCGGTCTCAACGCCTCACAGGGAGACGCCCGTTTCCGCGGCCGCGCGCCGGCCGTCCCGCTGCGGCTTGCGGGCCAACGCGGCACATCCGAGCGCCACGGCCACGAGCGCACTGCCCGCCCACGGCGTCGCCAGCAGCGCGCCGCGTTCGACGAGCACGCCACCGAATGCGGAGCCGAGCGCCACGCCCACATGCATTGCGGACACATTGAAGCCGACGCTCGTATCCGCAAGCTCCGGCGCGGTTCGAATCAGGTAGTTCTGCACGATCGGCGAGATCGACCAGCTGATGCAGGCCCACAGCATCAGCGCGGGCACGAACAGCCACGCGGATGCGCCAGCCACGGGCAGCACCGCCATCGCGCACAAAAAGACGGCAGGACACCACCACAGCGCGCACGCCGCGCCAAGCCGGTCCGAAAGCACGCCGCCGAGCCACGCGCCGGCCACGCCCGCCACGCCGAAGGCCACGAACAGCCCGGCGAGCGTCGTGGCGTCGGGCGCGCGCAGCGCCTGCAAATAAGGCGCCAGATAGGCAAAGAGCGTGAAGTGTCCGCCGATCATCGCGATCGACACGCACTGCGCAGCCATCAGCCGGCGCTCGCGGAGCGCGGCGCGCCACGCGCGCGAGGCGTCAGACGCAACCCGCTCGGGCGCGGCTTCGCGCGGCACATGCCGGCCGAGCCAGAGCGCCAGCGGCAGGACCGGCAGCGCAATCGCGACGAACACCACGCGCCAGCCCCACCACTGCGCGATCTGCATGCCGATGGGCACGCCGAGCACCAGCGACGCGCTGATCCCCATGAAGACGATGCCGATCGCGCGGCCGCGCCGCTCGGGCGGCGTCAGCGCTGCCGCGAGCCGCGTCGCCACGAGAATGAGCGTCGCGCAGCTCGCCGCCATCAGCATGCGCGCGCCGAAGAGGCTCGCGTAATCGGGGCTTGCCGCTGCGACCAGGTTCGCGGCGGCGAACGTCGCGAGCGAGACGAACAAGGCGAGGCGGTGTCCGGCGCGCGCAACGAGCGGCACCGCCGCAAGCGCGGCGAGCGCGAAGACAGCGGAAAAAATCGTGGTGAGCTGGCCTGCGGCGGCGGTGGCAACACGCAGCCCCGCGGCAATGTCGGGCAGGATGCCCACGCAGATGTTTTCGGCGATGCCGGCCAGAAAAACGGTGGCGGCGAGAAGATAGACCCGGAAGTCCACGAAGCACCCTCCTGTGCGTACGAAGCGCCCGCAGGCACGCACGATAAGGGGCCAGGGCGCTTCGGATTCGACGGATGGGTTTCGAGGCGACGCTTCGGTTATCCCGGAATTGTCTGAAGGTACAGGAACGCGGCAGTGTGCGCAAGCGCCCGAACCACGCCTCACGCGACGCCAGCGGAGTTCATGCGCAACGTGCGCGACGCGACGTTCGGGCTGGCGTATCTCATTTAATATCGTATGAGCGCCACAAGCCGATAGCATCCCTGACCCATGTGTCTGCGTCGCGCGCCTGAACGACGGCGCCGCGCGGCCCTGGACGCATCCGCACAACGAAGCGCAGCAACCACCGCCGGAGGCGGCACATGGAGCAGGCAAACCGGATCATCGTGCTCGACGACGAAGCCGAGCTGCGCCATATGCTGCAGCGCTTCCTGAGCGGGCATGGCTTCGAAGTGCGCGCTGTCGCCGACGGCAAGCGGCTCGACCGCATGCTGCAGCGCGAGCCTTACGACCTGCTGGTGCTCGATCTCATGATGGAGCCCGAAGACGGCCTGAGCGTATGCCGCCGCCTGCGCGCGGAGGGCCATACGCTGCCGATCCTGATGCTCACGGCCAAGGGCGATGCCGCCGACAAGGTGATCGGCCTCGAAACCGGCGCCGACGACTACCTCGCCAAGCCCTTTCTGCCCGACGAGCTCGTCGCGCGCGTGAAGGCGCTGCTGCGCCGCCAGAAGATGGCTGCGGGCGACCCCACCGTCACGACACAGCGGCTGCGCTTCGGCGATTTCATCTTCGACGTCGGCCAGCAAACGCTCATGCGCGACGGCGTGCCCGTCGAGATCCATTCGGCGCAGATGCTCCTGCTGCACGCGCTCGGCTCTTCGCCCAACCGTGCCGTGAGCCGCGAGAACCTGCTCGCGCGCGCACGCGGGCGCGACCACGCCGCGCTCGACCGCAGCGTCGATGTGCAGATCCTGCGGCTGCGCCAGATCGTCGAAGACGATCCCGCCAGGCCGCGCTTCATCAAGACCGTCTGGGGCATCGGCTACATGCTGGTGGCCGGCGTCGACGCGTGAGACGTCACACGTTCATGCGTACGCCCTCGCACTGGCTGCCGCGCTCGCTTCTCTCGCGCAATATCGCGCTGCTGGTGGCGCTCGTCGCACTCACCCAGGTGTGCGCGTTCGGCGCGCTGCTGCATTTCGTGCAGCGTCCGCGCATCGAGCGCGCCTCGATTATCTTCGCCGACTACGTCAAGATGCTCGACGGCACGCTCGCCGCGATGCCGCCCGCCGAAGGCCGCGTCGCCGCCGCGCGCCTGAATGCCCACCGCACCGCGCCCGCCGCGAGCGCCGGTTTGCCAGCCGCGGATCCGCTGCATTTTTTCCAGACCTGGCAGCGCAACGTCTTCATCGAGGCGCTCCAGCGTCATTTGCCCGCCGACATGCCGGTGCGCTGGGAATCGTCGGACGAAGAGCGCCTCTGGATACGCGTGCACGCGGCGGGCGAGCCTCTCTGGGTGGCCTTGCCGATGACTGCCGACGCGCGTGCGAGCGGCATCACCACGGCCATCGTACTGTCGATCGGACTCGCGCTGCTCGCGGCGTTCACGGGTTGGCTGATCCAGCTGCACCTGAACCGCCCGCTCGACGAACTCGCGCAGGTGGCGCGCCGCGTGAGCGCCGGCGAAGCGCCCGCGCCCCTGCCCACCGACGGCCCGACCGAGATCGCCCAGGTCAGCCAGGCCTTCAATCAGATGACCGCCGCGCTGCAACAAGCCGAAGCGACACGCGCGCTGATGCTCGCCGGCGTCTCGCACGATATCCGCACGCCGCTCACCAAGCTGCGCCTCGCCATTGCGATGGCGCTGCCGCGCGGCACCAACGACAAGCTCGTCGCTTCGGCCGAGGGCTATCTCGACCACATCGACACGATCCTCCAGCAGTTCATGGACTACGCGGGCAGCGGCGAGCGTGAAGCGCCGCTGCCGGGCGACCTCAACGCGCTCGCGGGCCAGCTCGTGGCCGATTTCGCGGGGCTCGGGCACGAATTCGACTTCGAGGAAGGCGCGCTGCCCCACTTCGCGTTCCGGCCCGTCGCCGTCATGCGTCTCTTGATGAATTTGATGCAGAACGCCGTCGTCTATGGCCGCACCGGCCTGTGCGTGCGCACGTGGCAGGCGGACGACCACGCCTGCGTGGCGATTGGCGACCGTGGCAACGGTATCCGCGCCGAAGAGCTCGAGCGGCTCAAATCGCCCTTCAGCCGCGGCGACAACGCGCGCACGCACTCGGGCGGCACCGGCCTCGGGCTCGCAATCGTCGAACGAATCGCGCGGCTGCACGGCGGCTCGCTGACCTTTACTGACCGCGCGGGCGGCGGGCTCGAAGCCGTGGTGAAGCTGCCGCTGAACCGAGCCCCGCTTCAGGAGAGCGCCGCGCGCGGGTGAAACGCCGTTGAAACACGGGCGACATAAACGCGACATGCAGCGACATAATTTGCGCGTGGCGTAAGCGCGCGCCTCCCCCCATACTTGCGCCTGTACCGAGCGACACGCGCTGCCACCCGACAAAAGCAGGCAAGACGCCAAGCCGGCCTTCATGAATTCCATCCGATAATTCGGCATCCTGATTAACAGGCGAATATCGGATCCCGCACCCAGGCGACCCGACATGAACACGATCCTCCACGCCCTCCTGAACAAGACCCGCCGGCTCGCGGGCGCAGCGCTCCTCGCGGGCTCGCTGTTCGCGTCGGGCTGCGCCTCGGCCGCAACCGCGCTGCAGGCAGCCGGCCCGCTGCCGCAAGTGCACGCTGACGTGATCTACGTGTCCGCGTTCGAGATCTCGCCCGACGTCGTGAAGCTCGACAGCGGCATGGCGCAGAAGCTCAAGATGATGGCGGGCGGGGAATTCTCGGCACAGCAGCAGCAACAGATGGCGCTCGCGGCACGCGAAAAGCTGGCCGACAACATCGTCGCCCAGTTGCAGAAGATGGGTCTGCCCGCCATGCGCGTGGACGGACCCGTGCCGGCGGGACGCAGCGCGATCGTGGTTGAAGGCCGCATCGATAGCGTCGATGCGGGCAGCCGTCGCCGCCGCACGCTTATCGGTTTCGGCGCGGGCAAAAGCGAAGTGGGCGCGACCATCGCCGTGTCGTACCTGCCGGCCAACGGCGCGCCGCAATCGCTCGTCACCTTCGAGGAGAAGGCGGACAGCGGCCATATGCCGGGCATGGCGGTAACGGCGGGCGTGGGCGCGGCGGCAGGCCACGTGGCCATGTCGGCGGCGGTGGGCGGCGGACTGCACGGCGCGTCGGAAGCGAAGCGCGACACCACGAGCGCCGACGCCGGCAAGCTTGCTACCTCGGTCGCGAAGCAAATCGCTCGGGCCGCCACGCAGTACGGCTGGGTGCTGGTCAACAAGGCCGGCTGATTCCAGCGGTAGTCGAATCCGCGAGTATTCGCGAACGAGAACGGCGGCGCGCAAGCGTCGCCGTTCTGCGTTGTACGGTCAGACTCACGAAATATGATGTTCGTATGAAACAACCGATTCGTGAAAAAAACATCATCTTCGCATCACGCTGACGATTGCCCCAAAAGCCAAACTTCAATCAACCGATTTTGACCGTGACTTCGAATCGTTGAAGGAGCGACGAGATCGCCGTTCTGTAATTCACCATGAAACCCGCATATTCAATTTTTATTCCATGAATTTCTATATGACGTCGATAGCCACCATCCTGCTGGTCTCCGCCATGTCGCTTTCTTCGGCTACCCAAGCCCAAAGCCTGCCCCGCGATGACGGGCATCAGCAACTCGCTCAAGCGCCCTCCGCGGGCGTCGATCCGCACCTCGCGCACCGGGACCAGGCGCAAACACTGGCCAGCGCGGATAGCGATGCGCCGGTGCAGGCGCGTGAATCGTCCACCCCACACCCCGGTTTTCCGACACCCAACGGCAACCAGCCGTGTATCGGGCCGATCAGCTTCTGCAACGTCTATGCGGGCTCTTGATGCGAGTCGGTAGCGCTGGACAGCTTGTCTGGCCGGCGCTGCCGCACACGCGATAACGGCCCTCGGCCATCGTGCCGGCAACTACCGCTTCGCCCCCCATACAGATCCCCCCCTTCACCAAACGCAGTCGCAAGACTGCCCCTCGCGCCAGTGACGGACTTCTCATTTTCCACTCACGTTTGCGCACCGCACCATTATTAAATTAGAAACCCGAATCAATGATGCGCACCATGCCCGATGCCGGCAGCATCGCTCAACTCCGTTACCTCACAGGAAAGCACCATGATGCAGCAAAATTACATGCCCGATCGCATGCTGACCGACAACGATGCATGGGCCAGAGAATGGATGCAGATTAATCCCGCCTTCTTCGCCGGCCTCTCACACTCGCAGAGTCCCAAAGCGCTCTGGATCGGATGCTCGGACAGCCGCGTACCCGCGGAAATCATCACGAAGTGCGCACCGGGCGAACTCTTCGTTCACCGCAATATCGCCAACCTCGTTTCGCACGTCGACGACAACTCGATGAGCGTGCTCGAGTATGCGGTGAAAATCCTGAAAGTGAGCGACATCATTGTCTGCGGGCATTACGGATGCAGTGGCGTGAAGGCCGCACTGCTGCCCGCTTCGACGGATCTGCCGTACGTTGCCCGGCGCATCTCGCCGCTGTGCACGCTCGCCTCCGTTCACGGCCTGGAGCTCGGCAAATGCACGACCAACGACGAACAGGTCAACCTGCTGGCGGAACTGAACGTGATTGCTCAGGTGCAGCAGATCTGCACGACGCCGCTCATTCGTCAATCGACGGATCCCATCTACGTGCACGGGTGGATCTATGGGCTGCATGACGGGCGCATCAAGGTGCTCGCGCCCGGCAACGCCCACTATCGGTACAACACCTGAACCTGAAGCGCGCGAAGCGCTCCGCCACACTGGCGCCGATGCCGCGATCAACGCCGTTCGTCATCCTGACGATCCTGTCAAATTCCACCGCCCGCCAGAAAACACGTGCGCTCACCATTTATGTCCCTACGCGAACAACTTGCCTCGTTTCCGCGCGACATGTTCGCCGGCACCGTCGTATTTCTCGTCGCCCTGCCATTGTGCCTTGGTATTGCCAATGCATCGGGCGTTTCCCCATTCGCCGGCATCCTTTCCGGTGTCATTGGCGGCATCGTCGTCGCGGCGCTGAGCGGCTCCCAGTTGAGTGTGAGCGGGCCGGCCGCCGGCCTCGTGATGATCGTCGTCGATGGCATCGCGAAGTTCGGCAGCTATCCCGCCTTCGTGATGGCCGTTCTCCTCGCGGGCTTGCTGCAGTGTGTGTTCGGCCTGCTCAAGGCGGGCCGCTTTGCCGCCTATGTGCCCTCCGCGGTCATCAAGGGCATGCTTGCAGCAATCGGTTTGCTGCTCATCATCAAGCAAACACCGCTCGCTCTGGGTATGCAAACCACCGGGACCAGCACATCGGGCATGATCGATACGCCATTTGGCCCGGTATCGCTCACGGCTTGCGCGATTGCGCTCGTGTCACTCGCGATTCTCGCCAGTTGGGACACCCGGGCGATGCGCCGCTTCCTGCTGGTGCGCGCCCTGCCGGCGCCGCTCGCCGTCGTTGCATTCGGTATTGCGGTTACTTTGACGCTGGACGTTGCCGGTGCCGCGCTGCCGGGCGATCAACGCGTCGCTCTGCCCTCGCTGGCCTCCGCTGCCGCGCTCGGCGATGCATTCGACTGGCCCGCATTCGCGTTCCTGCTGGACCCCGGCGTCTGGCGCGTCGCGGTGACGATCGCCATTGTTGCCAGCCTGGAAACGCTACTCAGCCTGGAAGCCGTCGAGCAGATCGACCCGAAGAAGCGCACCGCCTGTCCAGAGCGCGAATTGAAAGCACAGGGCGTCGGCAACATCATGGCTGGCGCGCTCGGCGCGCTACCCATCACTTCCGTGATCGTGCGCAGTTCGGCCAACGTTCACGCCGGTGCGGCGAGCCGCTGGTCCGCTGTCGTGCACGGTGTGCTTTTGCTCGCGAGCGTGTTCGCACTGACGAGCGTCGTCAACCTCATCCCGCTCGCGGGCCTCGCCGCCATCCTGATCTACACCGGTTTGAAGCTCGCCAAGCCTTCGCTGTTCACCGCGACGGCAAAGCAAGGCCTCGAACGGTTCGGTCCGTTTATCGTCACCATCGCCGGCGTGCTGCTGACCGACCTGCTGATCGGGATCGTGCTCGGCATTGCGTGCAGTCTCCTGTTTGCGCTGTATGCGCATATCCAGCGGCCGATCACACTGGTAAAGCATGACAATCACTTCCGGCTGACGCTGCACAAAGATGTCTCGTTTCTCGCGAAGGTTGAACTCAAAGCACATTTGAAGTCGATTCCCGAGCACGCAACCGTCATCGTGGATAGCAGCCGCGCACGATTTGTCGACCCGGACGTGCGCGAAATGCTCGAGGCATTCGTCATGCATGCTCCCGCACGCGGAATCAAGGTGGAGCGTGACATAGCCGTGTCAGTCAGAAGCGTTGCTGGATACCGAGCGTGACGCCTACCTGCGTGCTCGCGTAGCCGGCAACGTCGCGCGACACGCCAACGTCCTGACCATGCTGCGCGATGGCGAATCCCCCGGCTGCATACAGCACCGTGCGCTTCGAGAGCGAATACAATGCACGCAGCGACACGAGCGTCGGATCGGCGTTGGAGCCACCCTTGAGATTCTGGTGGTAGACGGCGCCCGCTAGCGAGAATGCGGGTGTGACTCGCCAGGTCGCGCCGACCCAGTACATGTCGCTCATCTCGCTCGGCAACGCTGTCGTGTAGGTGCGGCGATAGTTGCGATAGCCGGCCAGCACCTTCACCGTGTCGAACTCGTAACTGACACCCGCGTGAATGCCCTGAATGTAATCGACGGGATCGGCCGGCGTCACGCTGTCGCCCGCGCCATTCTGCCGGTCGAAGGTGACGACGGCCGCGAACTTGCCGCGTTCGTATTCGAGCGCGAAGTCGTACTTCGCACCGCTCCCAGGGCTGCCCGGCGTGTTGCCGAAGCCAACCATCGCGCCAAACTCGAAGTCGCCCGCTTTACCGTCGTAGCGCACGGCATTCGATGCGCGCGTAAACTGGCCGTCCCGGCGCCCCCCGGTTGCTGTGGAACCCGTCGCCCATGAATAGTTCGGCGCATAACCCATCGGGTCGAAATCGAGCATGTAGTTGTACGTGACGGTAAAGTCGCGCCCGAGCGTCACCTCGCCCCAGTCGCCCTTGAGCCCCACCGTGGCACGGCGGCCAAACAGTGAATCCGTGCCGTCGTCCGAACGCCCGCTCGCGATGTCGATCCCGCTTTCAAGACGGAAAGTCGCCTTCAGGCCGCCGCCGAGATCCTCGACGCCGCGCAGCCCCCAGCGCGAGGTGTTCTTGTTGCCGGATTTGAGGCGGACCGCCGAACCGCCATCGGGCGCCGCATGGTTGGTGTATTCGACACCGGCATCGACAATGCCGTACAGCGTGACCGAAGATTGCGCCTGCGCGGCGCCGCCAACGGCGCCCAGCGTCACACCTGCCGCGCCCATCGTGAGCGAGCCAAGGCGATATTTCCACATCGCATGTCTCCTTGCTATCCGATCTATTTATTCGGATTCCGTACTAATTTTCAAACAGATTTGCCGGCACCGTCCTGCTTGCATCAGCGCAGGCGGTGCCTGCGCGAGGCGCTTATTCCGTCCTGGCGAACGCCCAGCAGTCGCGCTCCGGAAGCTCGATCCAGTGCTGCCCCGGCTCCTCGGGCCCGCAACCGAACGCGCGCAGCCGCAGCTCGCCGCACTGGAACAGGTATTCCCAGCGGTCGCCCAGATACATCGACGTGACGAGCTCGGCACGCAGGCGATTCGCGCCGGGCCCCTGCACGACTTTCACACGCTCGAGACGTATCACCGCCATGGCCTCGTCGCCGGGCTCGAGCCTCGAGCGCGCGAGCGCCTGAAATTGCCAGCCGTCGCCCGCAAGCGTCACACGCTCGCCGTCAAGTTCGCTCACGTGCGCGGCAATGCGGTTGTTGCTGCCCATGAACTCCGCGGCGTAGAGCGTGCGCGGCGCACCGTATAGCGCCGCCGGCGTGCCCTCCTGTTCGATCTTGCCGTTGCGCAATAGCAGAACGCGGTCCGATATGGCCATTGCCTCGGCCTGATCGTGTGTCACGCAAAGCGCGGAGAGCCCGAGCGATACGATCAACTGGCGCAGCCATGCGCGCGCCTCCTCGCGCAGCTTCGCATCGAGGTTCGAAAGCGGCTCGTCGAGCAGGATCACCGGCGGGTTATAGACCAGCGCGCGCGCGATCGCGACACGCTGCTGCTGCCCGCCCGATAGTTGATGCGGGAAGCGTTCGGCAAGCTGGCCGAGCCCGAGCTGCTCGAGTGCGAATTGCACGCGGCGCCGCTGCTCGGCGGCGCTGGCGCCGCGCAACTTCAACCCGTAGCCGACGTTGTCGGCCACCGTGCGGTGCGGCCACAGCGCATAGGACTGGAACACGAGACCCAGCGAGCGCTGCTCGACCGGCAGGTTGATCCCTTTCACGCTGTCGAAGAACACGCGCTCGCCAAGCTGGATGCAACCCTCCGAGGGTTCCTCGAGCCCCGCGACCGCGCGCAGCAGTGTGGTCTTGCCACTGCCGGACGCGCCCAGGAGGCTCACCACTTCGCCCGCCTTCAGCTCGAACGACACACCCTTGAGAATCGGATTCGCGCCGTAGTTGAGAAAGAGATTGTCGACAGACAGCTTATCCATGCAGTTTCACTCCCATGCGAAGCGCGACGCCAAGGCCCAGCCCGATCATCGCGATGTTGATGACAGACAGTGCCGCGACCTGATCGACCGCGCCTGCCGCCCACAGCGAGACGAGCAGCGCACCGATCACTTCGGTACCGGGCGACAACAGGTAGACGGCTGTCGAATACTCGCGCTCGAAGATCATGAATATCAGCAGCCATGCGGCCATCAGGCCGAAGCGCACGAGCGGCAGCGTAATATCGAGCGAGACGCGCGAGCGCGTTGCGCCCACGCTGCGGCCCGCCTCCTCCAGCTCTGGCCCGACCTGCAGCAAGGCGCTCTGAATGAGGCGCATGCCGTACGCGAGCCAAACCACCGTGTACGCGATCCAGATACTCCATATGGAGCTCTTGAGTTCGCGCAGCCCAGGCACGAACAGGAAGATCCACAGGAAGGCGAGACCCGCAAGCAGACCTGGCACCGCGCGCGGCAACAGCACGAGATAGTCGAGCACACTCGTGGCCCAGTCGTGGCGGCGATGGCCCGCAAACGCCACGAGCGAATAGAAGCCGATCGAAAGCGCACCGCCTATCACGCCGATGCCGAGCGTGTTCACGATTGCGCGCACGAGATTATCCTGTTCGAACAGCTCGATGAAATTCGCGAGCGTGAGCGCCTCCACGAGCGGCACGCCTTCGCCCCAGTTCGTGACGAACGCGCGCAGCACGATGCCGGAAAGCGGCACCACCACGGTCAGCGCCAGCCATGCGGCGACGATCGCGAGCGAGACCCAGCGCCAGACGCCCAGCGGCAGGACCGTCGTGCGGGTCGCCTTGCCCTTCACGGTGACAAAACGGTTCGCACTGCGTAGCAGGCGGCGCTGCAGCAGCACGAGCGGGAAGGTGACCGCGACGATGCACATTGCGACAGCAGCCATCAGGTGATACGAGGGTACGCCGAGCTTGTTGGTCAACTTGTACAGGTAGGTCGCGAGCACGAGATGGCCTTCCGGATCGCCCAGCACGAGCGGCAGCCCGAATACCTCGAAGCCCAGGAAAAAGACCAGCACGCCCGCGAACAGCAGCGCCGGCATCGTCATCGGCAGACTCACATCGCGCGCGACACGCAGGGGTCTCGCACCGCTCACGCGCGCCGCTTCCTCGACGTCCGAGCCCAGATTGCGCAGCGCCGCGGACGAGTACAGATACACATGCGGTACATGCGTCAGCCCGACGATCAGCGTGATTGCGAACATCGAGTAGACATTCCATGGCGCCGCCTCGAGGCCGAGCAGATCCTTGAACCAGATCGAATAGAAGCCCACCGGCCCCACCGCGACCACATAGCCGAACGCGAGCACCATCGGCGAGACGAACACCGGCGTGAGCAGGAGCGGCTCGAGCCAGCGCTTGCCCGGAATGTCGGTGCGCACCATCAGGAAAGCGAGGATGCCGCCCAGCGGTATCGAGATGAACAGCATGCCGCCTGCGATATAGAACGAGTTGCGCAGCGCTTGCCAAAAATCTGGATCACTGAATATGAAGCGGAATGCGTCCAGACTGATCGCCGCGTTCGCGTCGAAGAACGGCGCGGAGAGCAGGCTCTGGAACAGGATGAATCCGAGCGGCAAGGCGACCGCCACGATGAGCACCGCGATGACGGTCCAGCGTAGCAGGGCGGCGAGCGGCGGCAGCCCATGGCGCGGCGGCGCGAGCATCTGTGCGCCGTCGCGCAGCGCAGCCACGGCCTGGGCCGCTGTGTGGGCACTTCTCGAATGCATGAGTTCACCCCTGCGGCCCGATGGCCGCGTCAGTAGGTATCGAAGGAAATCGCCCGCGCGGCTACGCGGGCATTGGGTCGGGCAGGCTCAGCGTTTGATTGCCTGCTGCCACTGCTTGAGGAAAGCGAGCCGTTTCGACTGGTCGAGGTAAACCAGCAGCCCGGTGCCGATCTCGATCGGCTTGAGCGAATTGCCCAGCGCCTGCGTGAGCCCCGCCATCGAGGTCTCGCCCACGATGTCCGGCCGCACGGAGTAGAGGTCCGCCTCGTTGGCGATCAGCGTCTGCCCGCGGCGCGACAACAGGTAGTCCACCCACAGCTTCGCCGCGTTCGGATGAGCGGCCTGCTTCGAGATGATCGCGAGGCGGCTCACGACCTGGGTGTAGTCGCTGGGAAAGACATAGCCGATCGATGGGTCCTTCTTCGCTTTCGCGTAGGCATACGAGCCGAGAATGTTATAGCCGATCAGGTTCTCGCCCGACGAGATGCGCTCCATCATCGCGCCGGTGCTCGACTGGAGCTTGGGCTTGATGGCGCCCATCGCACCGATGAGATTCCACGTGACCGTGGCGTTCACGTGCACGTCCTGTGTCAGATAGTTAAAGCCGACACCCGACTTCTCGATATCGTAGGTCGTGACTTTGCCCCTGAATCGGTCGGGCTGCGATTGCAGCAGCCGGATCAGGTCGGTCCGGGTCCTGGGCACTTCGTTCGCGGACATCAGGCGCTTGTTGTAGACGATCGCGAGCGGCTCGAACGTTGTGCCATAGGCTTGTTTCTGGTACTGCGCCCATTGCGGAATATTCGGGGATTCGGGCGAATCGTATGATGCCGCGAGGCCGTCGTTCACGAGCTTCACCTGCAGGTCCATGGCGGAGCTCCACAGCACGTCCGCACTCTTGCTCTTCGCCGCGTTCTCGCTCACGAAGCGGTTATAGAGTTCCGTGCTGTTCATGTCGTTGTAGTCGACCTTGACGCCGTAAAGCTTCTCAAAGTCCTTCACAAGCGGCCGCACAAGACTCATGTCCGTCGTGGAATAGACGATCAGTTTGCCCTCGCGTTTTGCGGCGTCGATCACCCTTTGATAAGTGCCCGGGTAACCGGCCGGTACCTGCGCCGCGACGGCGCTTGCAGCGAACAGCGACATGACACCCGCCATCTTCAGCCAATACTGCATGTCTTCCTCCTGTGTGTACCTTCCATTCGAATAAACAGAATGGTAAGTTCGTCGTACTTTCTATGCGCTTTCATTTTTCCGCGGATTCGCTATCTTTCCGTTATGGCTTTCCCGAGGCTTCCATGCGTATCCTCCTGGTCGAAGACAATCCCAACCTTGCCCAGTCGCTGCTCGCCGCGCTCAGCACCGCGCGTTTCTCGATGGATCACATGAAGGACGGCGAGGCGGCGGACCACGTCCTGCTCACGCAGGACTACGCGCTCGTGATCCTCGATCTCGGTCTGCCCAGACTCAACGGCCTCGAGGTATTGCGGCGGCTGCGCGCGCGGCGCAATCCGGTGCCTGTGTTGATCCTGACCGCGCACGATTCGGTCGAGGAGCGCGTGCGCGGCCTCAACCTCGGCGCCGACGACTATCTTTCGAAGCCATTCGAACTGCTGGAGCTCGAGGCACGCGTCCGCGCGCTGATCCGCCGTGGCCTTGGCCACGAGAACACGAGCATCGCCTGCGGCGCGCTCGTTTATGACAGTATCGACCGCGGTTTCCGGCTGCGCGGCGAAGTTCTCGCGCTCACGCCGCGCGAGCGTTCGGTACTCGAGGTGCTGATCCTGCGCAACGGCCGCGCCATCAACAAGGAAACGCTCTCCGAGAAAATCTTCGGCCTCGACGAGTCGGTCAACGCCGATGCCATCGAGATCTACGTGTACCGGCTGCGCAAAAAGCTCGAAGGGCGCGGTATCGCGATCGTCACGCTGCGCGGGCTTGGCTACCTGCTGGAGGCCAGGCCCGAATGAAGCGGCTCAATCTGCGCATCCAGGTGGCCTTGTGGCTGCTCTTGCCGCTACTCGGCCTGCATGGATTCGACGCGTGGCTGACCTACTCGCGTGCGACCAGCGCGGCGCAGACGGCGTTCGACCGGCCTCTCGCTTCGTCACTGAAAACCATGCGCGAAGGTATCCGGCTCCACCGCGGCAAGATCGAGGTCGACCTGCCCTATCTCGCGCTGGAAATGCTGGAGTCCAATGTCGGCGGCAAGGTGTACTACCTGATCCGCGAGGACGGCGGCGCCGCGGTCACCGGCTATGCCGACCTGCCCTCGCCCGGACGCGACGGCAACGACATGTTCAGGACGTACTACTACGACGCGCTCTATCGTGGCGAACCCTTGCGGATGGCAGCAATGCGAGTGCCGGTGCACGACGTGCCGAGTGCGCAGACACGCGTTGTGTGGGTCCTGGTAGGCGAAACGAACGAGGTGCGCGACGCGCTTGCGCGCCGGGTGCTGATGGGCTCCCTGCTCCAGGAAGGCCTGCTCGTGATCCTCGCGCTGGGCATCGTGTGGCTGGCCGTCACGCGGGGACTGCGGCCGCTCGACCGGCTCTGCGCGCGGGTCGCGACGCGCGCGGGGAACGACCTCGAGCCGCTCGAAACGGCCGGGATGCCAGGCGAGCTCGCGCCACTCGTCGACGCGATCAACCAGTACATCGCGCGCACACAGCGCATGCAGACCGCCCGGCGGCGCTTCTTTGCCGACGCCGCTCATCAGTTGAAGACCCCGCTCGCAGCCGTGCAGGCGGGCGTGGAGCTCGCGCTGCTTCCGCGCGAAAGCGCGCGCGCGAGCGCCCATCTGGAGCGCGCGCACAGCGCGGTATGGCAGGCGGCAAAGATCGTGCAGCAATTGCTGTCGCTTTCGCGGCTCGAGTCCGACGTCGGCTACGCGCCGCAGCCAAGACCCATCGCACTGCACGAGGTGGCCCGCAGCACCACGCTCGATTGGTCACTGATCGCGCGCGCGCGCGGCATCGACCTGGGCTTCGAGTGCAACGCGACAGCACAGGTGTTCGGCCACCTGGAACTCCTTACCGAGTTGATCGGCAATCTCATCGACAACGCGATCCGCTATTCGGGCGACAGTGCAGTGGTCACGGTGCACGTCGCGCGCACGCGCGACGAAGCCACGCTCGAGGTGATCGACAACGGTCCTGGCATCGCGGAACATGAACGCGATGCCGTGTTCGAACGCTTCTATCGCAGCGCGGCAACGTATTCAGTCGAGGGTACGGGCCTTGGCTTGTCGATCGTGCGCGAGATCGTGCGCATCCATCAAGGCCGCGTGGAACTCGCCGACGCACCGGGCGGCGGACTCATCGTACGCGTGAGCATGCCGCTATGCACGGTAACGGCCGCCACGCCGGCATGCGCGGAAATCGGCTGAGCAGGGTCGAACCGGCCGGCCTCGCTCACTTCTGCGGGAATACACAGGGATGGATCTTCACGTGCGCATACGGGTTGCCGCATGGGTGCCCCGCGTAGTCTCGCAGCTCCCCCGGTATCGGCACGCGTTGGCCAGGCTGCACTGTTGCCACCTTTGTCGGCTCGCGGTTCACGCATCCAGTAAGCGCGAACGGTAGACCGGCACCCAGAAAAAATGCCACGAGCACGATGTGCATCGTATTGCGCCTCCTGATCACTCATTCGACGCATGATGCAACACCGAGACTCGTGGCTAAATGGCCACCGCTAGCGCCGGGGAACAGCCGTAGTGTGCAAGCCCGATGCTGCGCAAACATGACGCAAAGATGAGATTTGCGTCATCGTCGGCGCGCCTTTTATGTCAATTTTCTCATGGTGTTTTTTTCATCTCGTAATCACGAATGCGCAGTCCTGCATGCGCATAATGAATTCAGCATCATCAACAGGTTCACTTTTTAAAAGGAAAGATCGCATGAAATCCGCCAGACTTGCTATTACCTCCATCGTGGCAATCATGTCCATTGCGGCTATCGTGCCGAGCGTGCAGGCACAAGAAAGAACGCGCGACCAGGTCAAACAGGAACTGGTCCAAGCCCGGCATGACGGCATCGTTCCCGTTGGCAATGCCCAATACCCGAATACTCCGCGGATGATCGAGACCAACAAGACCCGGCACGCGATCGCAAAGCACCCTGGTGAAACCTCGCCGGCGTACGACGAGCACGACAACATCGCCTTCCGCTGAGCGCAACGGCAATGGCAGGTGGCGAATCTCGCCCCTGCCGCAGCATGAACATGATGGGAAAATGAGATTTGCGTCATGTTGCATGTATCGCGTATTGCGCCGTCTAGAATGATCAAGAGCGAAACAGGCACGCGCTGGATACGAGCGCTGCTGCACCTGAGCGACGCCACCGCACGTTGGAGCGAACTCTCATGATCGATTATCCGGACGTCGAACAATGACGGCACGATGCGTGAATCGCGAGCAACGAGCCTGCCGCACGCGCGAGTCCGCGCCACGCGATCGCGTGAACAGTTCGCTTCGTGCACAGCGCAAGGCGCCACACGGTGCGGAGCACAATTTGGCCACGCGCGGCATCCGGCGCCTGCACGCCACCATGGCGGCGTCGCCCGAACCCGTGGCGCATCGAATCGCCCGGCGTTCTTTTCAGCCGTACTCCGCTGCCATTGCCAATTTAATACGGATTCCTTGTTATCACCTTGCCGCAGCTTCGAGAAGCGCAGCGCTCCGCCATGCCCACGCGCCTCGCCGGCGCGCGTCGCGCCGCCGCAACCATCGCGCTGCCGCTCGTCCGGGCCCCGTGAGGCAGCGTCCGCGGCGTGCGTGATTGCGCCGGAACCTTCCCAAACCGCGACCCGACGAGATCATGAACGGCATCGTATTCAACAACGTACGCGTTTTCGACGGCCACCCTATCGCGCCCTTCCCGGCACAGGTTCGCGTGGAAGCCAATCGCATCACACACGTCGTGCGTCACGGTGAACCCCTTGCCACGCGCCCCGACGATCAGCTATACGAATGTTCCGGCGCAACGCTCATGCCCGGCCTCGTCGACGCGCAAGCGCGGCTGTCGTGGCCGAGCTCCGTCGAGAAGATCGTCCCATACATGACGCTGCCGCCCGAGGAGCTGGCCTTCACGGCCGCGCGCAACGCCCGCATCCTGCTCGACCATGGCTATACGAGCGCCTACTCTGCCGGGTCGCTCAACGCACGCGTCGAGCGCTGCCTGGCCGATCACATCGAAAGCGGCGGCTTGCCGGGGCCGCGCATCGTTCCCTCCTCGCTCGAACACATGCCGTTTCCCGCCATGCACGAGGCCGGGTTCAAACACCAGGACGAAGAACCCTGCGGGTCGACAACTGAAGTCGTTCGGGCATTCGTGCGTGCAAGCGCGGCAATGGGTGCGCGCTCCGTGAAGTTCGTGCTCTCCGCCGAGGATTCGCTGTCGTTCGGCGCGTCACAGCCCACCCTGTGCACTGAAGCCGAAACACGCGCAGCAGCGGAGGAAGCCTATCGCACAGGCGTGTGGCTCGCGGCGCGCGCTCAGACGCCTTCGGCAATCAAGCTCGCGGTGCGCTACGGTTTTCGCGTGCTCTACCACTGCGCGAATGCCGACGAAGAAGCGCTCGATTTGCTCGAAGCCGCGCGCCAGCGGATCTTCATTGTGCCGGCCATCGGCATCGTCGAAGCCGCACTCGATGCCTACCGGCTTACGCACCGCGCCATGAATGGCGTCAGCGGCAGCACCGTGAGCGCCAGCACAGCGCATGTGCTTCACCGGCAAGCCGTGCCACAGATGCGCGCGCGCAGCGTGCGCGTGCTGCCCGGCCGAGACCACGGCTTGCCGTTCTGCCCGCACGGACACCATGCGCGCGCCCTCGAGCGCTTCGTCCAGCTGCTCGGCTACACGCCGCTCGAAACACTCAGCGCGGCGACGGTGCTCGGCGGCCAGCTGATGGGCTTCGAAGGCGAACTCGGACGCATCCACCCAGGCTATCTCGCCGACCTTCTGCTGGTGAAAGGCAACCCCGCCCAGGAGATCGCGTTACTGCAGGACAAGTCGAATCTGCTCGCGATCATGAAAGATGGCCGCTTTCACAAGGCTCCCGCCGAGCAGTGCTGATTGCCGGCATCGCAACGGCCGAGTGAGAAAACATCGGATCGCGACGCATTCAGATCATGAGCCGCGACACCCTCATGCCCTTGAGCGAGACACCGGCCATCAGCCCCCCATTGGTCAGCACGAATCCGGTGACCGGCTTGTTCGCGGTGGTGCTGTCGACGCCACCATTCGCGCCCACCGTGGCGAACGCGACCGTTGCGTCGGCGCCGCCCACCCAGCCCTGGCTGTACACGAAGCTGCTGAGTGCTTCGCGGTTCATGAACGCCAGAAAAACGGCCTTCGACTGCGCCCCGAACTGCAAACCGAACGAGCCGCCCGTCGTGCTGTAGTAGGCTGTCGTGCTGCCGCCCACGCGCAGCGCGCCGTTTCCATATTGGGCGCCGAACCAGAAACCGGCGGCAATCACGCCTGGAAACACCAGTATGCCGCTCGCTTTCTCGAGTAGTTCGCGCGCACCGCTCACTTTTGCATAGAGGTGGGCGAGTGCGACATCCACATCCCTGTCGATGCCTTGCCGCTTTGCGATGTTCTGCTCTGCGCGCGTGGCGCTCGACGAACCTGTCTTGCAGCCTGCGAGGGCAAGACTGCCGAGCGCCAGAACGATGCCGCTGTCGACCAGAAATTGACGCCTTGACATAACCCTGTTCCTGTTGAAATTCGCACTCACGAAACCGGCGTGATCGCTTGCGCGCGTTGCAGGCCGAACGCAGCGGCTTCGCGCCGAGCCAGAAAATCCGCGGCAATGCGATTGTATGCAGCCACGTCGCCCTCGCATGAGTCGCCCGCGCTCAGCAGTTCCCCGGAGTAAATCGCGCCGTCATAATCGATGTACACCGCGCCCGCAATGGATTGCAGGTAGCGATATCCGCCGAGCGAATCGATCGTTCCGTCTTTCGCGGCCTGTATGGCTTCGACCGACTGAAGACCGGTCATGGCTGCCGAAAGATTGACCCGCAGATGTGTCGTCATGACAGTGCAGGACTCCAGATAGATCTTCGCGCCCTTTGGCATGAGGGTGCTGTCCTTGCCCAGCAGCACAAGCAGCCCGTTGCGCTCCGAGGCCTCATCCTGGCCAACCACTTCCGATACCGGCAAGCCCGACACGTCCAGCACTTCCATCTGGACCGAGTACAGGGGTGTCGAGATGCCATCCAGACCCAACTCGTATCCCTGCGGCAGCTTCGCGAAGATCTTCGAGTTTGCACCGATGTCCGTATATCGCGTTTGCCGTGAAATAGCCACCGCCTCCGATGTGATGTACACCCGCTTCACGGATTGCTGCACGAAAGCCCCACTGACCACCTCGGACGCACGGCTGAAATGGTTGTCGTTGTCGCTGTTCACGTAATAGCGCGTTCTGCCCGCTCCCGTTATCTGATCCTGTGCGGTATTCGCGTCGAACGCGTAATAGCCCGCGCCCTTCGCGGCAAGGAAAATATCGTCGAAGAAGGCCGCGGTCTGCAATGGTGCGGCAAACGTCGCGTTACTGGCAGCCTGCGCGGGGGTGCCGCCATCGGAACTGTCGTTTCCGCAGGCTGACAACAACGACAGCAGCACGGCGGCCAAGACAGCATGGCGGCGCGCTCCTGCTCCTCGCGAATACCGTCGCTTCAAAATCGCCCTCCTTACTTTGATGCGTGCGCGAAGCGCGAGAAGTCACGCACACGCGGTTGTGCCGCGTATGCGTCGATCAAGGAAAAGCGGACGGCGGATCTCGCCGTCCGCCCCGATACCGCCAGGATCAGAAGCGGTGACGCAGGCCCACCGTGGCGGCAACCTGGTTACCCGACGAGGACGGTGACAGCATGTTGATGGCCGCCACGTTCTGAATGGCGCTGCCGTCGGCGTTGTAGCCGAGCGAGCCCGATGCGTGCTGGTACACGCCGGCCAGGTATACGTCGGTGCGACGGCTGAGCGAGTAGTCCGTACCCAGCACGAACGTATGCCATTTCGGCGAGTTGTTGTCGCCCGTGCCGGTCACCGTACCGTCGGTGTAGGTGTACGAGCCAACCAGCGCGAATGCGGGAGTGAAGTTGTACTGGCCATTGATCTCGTAGTTGTCGAGATGGAGGTTCATGCCGGTGAGACCCGGCAGCGAAGTGCCGCCGCTCGCGAGGCTCGAAATGCCGTCGAGTTGCGAGTGCGTCCACACGAAGCCGACTTGCGCCGCGCCGAACGCATAGCTCACGCCAGCGCCGTAGGTACGTTGCTGCGCCGCCGAGACGTTCTGGCTGGCCGAGGCCGCGCTGTTCGCCGCGCCGAGGCTACCCGAGTTGTTGGTCTGCGTGTAGCCCGCCGCGAAATTGAGCGGACCGGTACCGTACTTCGCACCCACGCTCCATGCGCGGCCGTTGTCGAAGCCATTCGCGTCGTTGCTGAACCCGTACAGGCCGCCGAACTGGAATCCTGCATAGTTCACGGAGGTGTACTTGACGGCGTTCTTGATCGAATACGACTGGGCCAGGTTGTCGTTGTCAAACGGGTGGCCCGCGAGATTGTTGCCGTAGCCGGCACCCGTGGCCGACAACGGTCCGAGGTACTCGGAAGTCGAGTCATACTGGCGACCCAGCGTGAGCGCGCCGTAACGATCGCTCGCGAGACCGACGTAGGCCTGGCGGTTGAAAATACTGTCGCCGTTATAGAAGCTGCCGTTGTTCAGATTGAAACCGCTTTCCAGCTTGAAGACCGCTTTCAGGCCGCCGCCGAGATCTTCAGCGCCCTTGAGGCCGAAGTAGTTATACGACAGCGCGCCGCTACCCTGCTGCCACAGGGCCTGGCCGCCGACATTGTTGGCATAGACAATGCCCGCGTCGAGCGAACCGTACAGGGTGACGCTGCTTTGTGCGTGAGCCGACAACGCAAATGCGCCGAGAACGCCAGCGAAAATCAGGTGTTTTCTCATAATTCATACTACGAACTAAACTTTGGAATCTCACAACTACGAATGCCGCCCATGCCGATAGCGGGCTGACGATTCGGATCCCAGTTTATTCCGGCGGCCACGAACATTTGCTCGATGTTTGGCACGAGGGAGGACGATCCAATGGGGAGACTTCCGTATCGATGAACGTAAGTCACTGTACTCACGGGATTTTCCCGCATCCGAATAAATGGCGATATGGCATTTTTGGTCATATTTTTGTCGCGCCACAACCACAAACAGAATCATTTTCCGGCGTGCTACATGGGACAATGTCACAGCTCGAAGCTTTTCCCCGGTCGATTGAGGGATTGAATGAAATGATATTCACCCTTCGCGAGCCGGTATTTTCCATTTCGAATCGACCTTGTTATCGAATGGTGTCCGGCGAGTCGTTCAGGCAATAGAAAAGGGCCTTGCGCCCGAAGAGCGCAAAGCCCGTTTCCACGATCCCGCATCGGAGGCAACGTAGATACATCGCATCGCCTCCCCGCAGGACTTGACTCTTATTGTTGCGTCCCGAGATGTATCTCGACGCGCCGGTTCTCCGCTCGCCCTTGCGCGGTGTCGTTCGGCGCCACCGGATCCGCCTCGCCCAAACCTTCTGCACTGAACTTCTGCACGTTCAGGCCCTTCGTGCGCAGGTAGGTCACGACAGAGCGCGCACGCGCTTCGGAGAGCCGCTGGTTGTACGTATCGGAGCCTGTCGAGTCGGTATAGCCGGTCACGGTCGCTTCGCGAAATGCATTCGCCCGGTTCGCATCGACGAACTGATCGAGCTCGCGGCGCGCCACCGGTGTGAGCACCGCGCTGTCCGAATCGAAGCTCGCGTTGCCTTGCAGCAGCACCTGGCGCGGCGGCGCTACGCGCTGGGGCTGCGGCTGCGCTTGAGGCATCGCCTGCGGTGCGGGCGCGGCCTTGGGCTGGGGCCTGCCGCACATAAACGTGAGCTCGCGCGGATCGCCCATTGGCGCCCCCGAGCGCACGCGATCAACAATTCCGAGCGACGTGATGCCCTGGCCTTGACAGAATTTCTCGGCGGCGGCTACGCACTGCTTTGAACTGCCAAAGAGACCATCGCACGACACGCGATAGACCGGCGCTTGCTGCCCGGCAGCCTGCACGGCGCGAATGTCATAATTCAAACCCTGCTGCGTCGTGCACGCAGCCAGGCCCCAGACCAGCGTGCCCAGCGAGGACACACGGAGAATGTTGCTCAAGGTGATTTTCATATTGATTATCCGATGAATACGGACTCCGAAATCAGATCATAGAAAGCGCGGCAGTGCGCGCGCGGCGGAGCTCCCGCCCCGCCGCGCCGCCTGTTACCACTGATACGCCGCGCCCATGCCAACGGTATTGCCGTCGCTCGACAGACCCACGCCGGCCTTCACCTTCAGGTTCTGGGTGATGCGGGCTTCGCCGCCCAGCGCCACCGCCTGATAGCCCTTATAGGTCGCCGCGCCGATACCGAACGAGATCGTCTTGCCCGGATCGACCGACGGGATCATCGTGAGGGCCGTGGCCGCCGCAACCCCCGAGTAAGCGCTGCGCGCCACGCCGTTGACCTGGCCTTGCAGGTTACCCATTGCGCGGTCGAGCTGGCCCTTGGTCGCCACGTCGCTCGCGTTCACGCCGTCCGCGACGTTCACGATCCGGCGCGTCTGGCTCATCGTACCGACGGATACCGTGTTGTCCTCGGTCGCCTCCGATCCGGTGCCCAAGGCGACGGAGTTGGCCCCGCTCGCCACAGCACCCTGGCCGACCGCCACCGAACCTGCACCCTTGCTGGACGCGCCGGAGCCGATTGCTACGCTGTTGTCCGCCATGGCGTTTGCCTTCGAACCGATGACCGTGGCGTTGCTCGCACCGCCGGCGACGCTGGCGCCCGAACCGGCCGCGATATTGCCCGTGCCGGTGCCGGCATCCGCGGGCGTCGTCGTCGTCGCCGAAGGATCGATATCGGTGCCCGCAATATACGGGTTGGCATCCGCACCGCCACCGCCATTGTTTTCGATGTTGGTGACCCGCGCGTCGATATTGGTGACCTGGTCGGCGAGATCGCTCAGTTGTCCATAATTGACAGCGTCGTTGCGGTTCACGCCGTCCGCCACGTTGCTGACCACCACGGCGGTTGTCGCCCCCTGCCCGCCAAGCGTGACCGAACCGTAATTCGGCGAGCCGTCGGGGTTGAGGTCGTAACGTACCGCGAGCGGATCCGTGGCCCCCGACGTGGCTGCCGCCTGAATGGCTTGCTCGACCGTCGAATATTGCGCGCCGTTCACGTTGAACGTGGCATTCGCGATCGTGCCGTCGGCACCGACCGTGGCGCCGCCGCCAAGCGTGTCGGCAACACTCTGTGCCGTACCGTAGAGCTGCGAGCCGTTCACCGCGTCCGTGCTCGAAGCATTGACCGCACCCGCCGCCACATTTCCGAGCCTTACCGCCGAGGTCGCGCCGCTACCGCCCAGCGTGACCGAGTCGTGCGCCGACGAGTCGTACGCCACGGCATCGACGGTCCGGCCCATCAGGTTGCTGATGTCCGTGGTGTTCTGCGTCACACGGCCGTCGAGATTCGTCAGCGAATCGCCCACGTTGTTGAACGTGCCACCACCGATCACGTACGTCGGCGCCGAGATCGAGCCATCGGCGTTCACGGTCGAGCCACCGCCCAGCGCAATCGAAGTCGAGCTGGCCACGCCATACAGCTGCGAACCGTTGACCGCGTCCAGGCTCGAGGCCGTCAAGGCGCCATTGGCCACGCCCGTGAGCTTCACCGGCGTGGTCGACCCCACTCCACCCAGTGTGACCGAATCGTGCATCGACGAGTCGTATGCCACCGCATTCGGATCCGTACCGCCGCCGGACTGATCCAGCGCAGTCAGCGCATCGCCCACATTGTTATAGGTCTGTCCGTCGACGCTATAGGCGGGCTTCACCACATTCCCGGTGCCGTCGACGCTTGCATCGCCGCCAAACACGCTTACCGCGTCCTTGAGCTGGCTGACGTTCACCGCGTCGGTGTCCGCCGTACCCCTGGCCACGTAGATCACTTGACGCTGCTGGTCAGTCGAGCCGATCGAGATCGCGTCTTGCCGATCCGCGACCGAATAGCTGCCCAATGCCACCGAGCCCTGCGCGACACTCGTGACACTCGCCTGCCGACCGAGCGCGATCGAGTTGGTTGCGTCCACATCGGTCTTCGCGTAGGTGCCGAACGCCATCGAGTCCGTTGCCGCAGCCGTGGCGGCATTGCCGAACGACAGGGCATTGTTGCCGAGCGCCTGAGCCCGGAAACCGAGCGCCGTTGCGTAGTTGCCCAGCGCACTTGTGCCATCGCCCAGCGACATGGACTCTTCGCCAAGCGCCACTGAATTGCCGAATGCCATGGCGCCGGTATTACTTGCCGTTGCCCCGGAGCCGATCGCCAGCGCTTCCGATTCCGATGCGTACGAGTCCGCACCAAGCGCGACCGAGGACGCGCCGACCGAAGTCGCGGCCGAGCCGATGGCTACACCGCCCAGGGTCGGGGTAGTGTACGCGTTGTCCGAACCGTCGTTGAAACCGTCGACCTGCACGTACGGATCATCGCCATCAGCCAGATTGACGGCATCGATCCGGCTATTGATGTTCTGGATGGCCGTTTGCGTGTTGCTCGACACCTCGTTGATGGCATTTTGCGTGCTCGTCTTCACGTCCGCCACCGCAGAATCCATCTGGTTCAGGTTAACCGCATCGGTTCCGTCCAGGCCCGGCGCCACATTGGTGATTCGCCGGGTCAAATCGTTCGACGCGTCGCCCACGGAGATCGTATTCTCCATGTCCGCGACCGAGCCGAGTCCCAATGCAACCGAACCACGGCCGGTGGCTTGCGCGCTCACACCGGAGCCGTAGCCGCCGATATACGGATTGCCGGTTACGACGGCCTCTTGCATCTGCTGAACGTTCACGGCGTCGGTCGGCGCAACGCCGGCCGCGACGTTCGAGAGCGTCAC
>DATEJU010000568.1:0-8378 GCA_035277805.1 Paraburkholderia sp.
CAGCACCGGACTACACTGGATACACGCACCCGCTAAATACCTGATAAATCACGGTTTCTGGACTGCACTGGACTGCACTGGACTGGAAAATTCGCCCTCATAACCCGAAGGTCGCAGGTTCAAATCCTGCCCCCGCAACCAAGCATCAAAGCAGTTCAAAGTCGGTCAGCGCAATCAAGGGTTACAACGCATCAGCGTGTAACCCTTTTTTGTTTTTCGGCATCTGCATCGCATGCAGCATTCAGCCTCTATACCGGGGATTTGCGCTCGCGCCCGTCACCCGGCCGTGCGGTGATACACTCGCATCACCCATCCCCCTATCGTGCCCATGAAATTCTGCTCGACTTGCGGTCAGGCGGTCAGCCTGCTCGTTCCGCCCGGCGACAATCGCGAACGCTACGTCTGCTCGCACTGCGGCACCATCCACTATCAGAATCCGCGCAACGTGGTCGGCACCGTCCCCGTCTGGGAAGACAAGGTGCTGCTGTGCCGCCGCGCGATCGAGCCGCGCTACGGCTACTGGACGCTGCCCGCGGGCTTCATGGAGATGGGCGAGACAACCTCGGAAGCCGCTGCGCGCGAGACGCTCGAGGAAGCCGGTGCGCGCGTCGAGGTGCAGAACCTCTTCTCGCTGCTCAACGTGCCGCGCGTGCATCAGGTGCATCTGTTCTATCTCGCGCGTCTGCTCGACCTCGATATCGAAGCCGGCGAAGAGAGCCTTGAAGTGCGTCTCTTCGAAGAGCACGAAATTCCGTGGGACGATATCGCGTTCCCCACCGTCGGCCAAACCTTGCGTTTCTTCTTCGCCGACCGCCAGTCGGGTAGCTACGGCCTGCACACGGGCGACGTCCTGCGCTCTCTGCGCGACGGCTGATCCGCGTTACGGCGATGGTGCCCTGGCTTTCGCCCGACGACCCATTTCCGCCCGTCGAGCGCGCCCTTGGCGCGTCGAGTGGCGCGCCGGGTCTGCTCGCCGCAAGCGCCGACCTGCTGCCCTCGCGCCTCGTCGACGCCTATCGGCACGGCATTTTTCCGTGGTATTCGGACGGTCAGCCCGTGCTCTGGTGGAGCCCCGATCCGCGCATGATCCTGCGTCCCGACGAGTTCAAGGTCTCGCCCTCGCTCAGGAAGACGCTTAAGCGCGTGCTGCGCGACCCCGCCTGGGAAATCCGCGTCGACAACGATTTCGCCGCCGTGATGCGCGCCTGCGCGAGCGCGCCGCGCCGCGGCCAGCGCGGCACCTGGATCACCTCCGACGTGATCGACGCCTATTCGAGCCTGCATCGCATCGGCGACGCGCACAGCATCGAAGCCTGGTTCGACGGCCAGCGCGTGGGCGGCCTCTACGGCGTCTCGCTCGGCAAGATGTTCTTCGGCGAATCGATGTTCGCCTCGGTCACCGACGCCTCGAAAATCGCGCTCGCGGCGCTCGTCGCGCATCTGCGCCGCAACGGCGTCGAGCTGATCGACTGCCAGCAGAACACCGCGCATCTGGCCTCGCTCGGGGGCCGCGAGATCGCGCGCAAGGCGTTCGTCGCGCATGTGCGCGCGACCGTCGGCGCGAGCGCTATCGGCTGGCGCTTCGACAAAGGCGTGCTCGCCGATTGGCTCGGCCAGCGCCACGCCGACAACAGCGCCGTACCCACGCTATAAGCCACGCTCCAGGCCGCGCCCACGCCCGCCGCGTCCGCACGGCGGCGCGCAATTCGATGGATGCTCGTCTGGCGTCGATGTTAGTATGCAAGGAGAAAACGTCGCATCCGCCGCGCAAGGCGCTGCGCGACGATCCGAACTGCTACGAGAGCTGCCAACGTGACGCATCCAAACGAGCTGCCGCTTTCACCGCTTTCCGCGCTGCAATTCTATGCAACGGCGCCCTATCCCTGCAGCTATCTGGAGGGGCGCATCGCGCGCTCGCAAGTGGCGACGCCCAGCCACCTCATCAACTCCGACGTCTATACCGATCTCGTGAAGGCGGGCTTCCGGCGTTCGGGTGTGTTCACCTACCGCCCCTACTGCGACGGCTGCCGCGCCTGCGTGCCGGTGCGCGTGCCGGTCGAGCGCTTCACGCCGAACCGCACCCAGCGCCGCACCTGGAAGCACCATGGCGAACTCGTGGCGACGGTCGCGCCGCTCCATTACGACGAGGCGCATTACGCGCTCTACATGCGCTATCAGTCGGCGCGGCACGCGGGCGGCGGCATGGACCGCGACAGCCGCGACCAGTACGAGCAATTCCTGCTGCAAAGCCGCATCAACTCGCGCCTCGTGGAGTTTCGCGAGCCGGATGCGCAGCGCCCCGACGAGCCGGGCACGCTGCGCATGGTGAGCATGATCGACATCCTTGGCGACGGGCTCTCCTCGGTCTACACCTTCTTCGAGCCCGACACGCCGCACACGAGCTACGGCACCTACAACATCCTCTGGCAAATCGAGCAGGCGCGCAGTCTGCAACTGCCCTACGTCTATCTAGGCTACTGGATTCGCGAGAGCCCGAAAATGGCGTACAAGGCGCGCTTTCAGCCGCTCGAAGGCCTCTTCGACGGCGTCTGGTGCACGCTCGAACCCGCCGCGATCGCCGCCGAAAACTAGCCGGCGCGCGCTTTGACGCCAGCCTCACGAGCCGCGCCACGGCGGCGGCTCGTTCGCGCGCACCTGGCGCCCCGCCCCTGGTTGTGAACTTCGGCGCAAACTTTGTCGCTAAAATAGCGGGTTCTCATTTTCCGGCGCCCGCGCCTTTTTCCCAGTGTTCAGTACCCTTTATCCGCTCGTCCGCGACCGGCTCTTTCGCATGGACGCCGAAGATGCTCACCATTTCGCCCTGCGCGCCGTCGGCGCCGCGGGCCGCACGGGCATGGCGGGCCTCTTCGCGTCGCGCGTGCCCGACTCGCCGCGCACCGTCATGGGCCTCACGTTCCGCAATCCGGTGGGCCTCGCCGCGGGCCTCGACAAGGAAGGCGCCGCCATCGACGGATTCGCCGCGCTCGGCTTCGGCTTCATCGAGGTGGGCACGGTCACGCCGCGTCCGCAGCCGGGCAACCCGCGGCCGCGCATTTTCCGCCTGCCCGAGGCGGGCGGCATCATCAACCGGATGGGGTTCAACAACCACGGCGTCGAGCAGTTCGTGAAGAACGTGCAGGCTGCGCGCTATCGCGGCATTCTCGGCCTGAACATCGGCAAGAACGCCGACACGCCGATCGAGCGCGCCGCCGACGACTACCTGTTCTGCCTCGAGCGCGTGTATCCGTTCGCGAGCTACGTGACGATCAACATCTCCTCGCCGAACACGAAGAATCTGCGCCAGCTTCAGGGCGGCGGCGAGCTCGACGCCCTGCTCGCCGCGCTCAAGGACAAGCAGCAGCGTCTCGCCGACATGCACGGCAAGCTCGTGCCGCTCGCGCTGAAGATCGCGCCGGACCTCGACGACGAGCAGGTCAAGGAGATCGCCGACACGCTGTTGCGCCACAAGATCGAAGGCGTGATCGCGACCAATACGACGCTTTCGCGCGCAGCGGTCGAGGGTCTGCCCAATGCGAACGAAACCGGCGGCCTCTCGGGCCGCCCGGTGTTCGACGCCTCGAACGAGGTGATCCGCAAGCTGCGCGCCGAGTTGGGCGAGCAGGTGCCGATCATCGGCGTGGGCGGGATCTTCTCGGGCGAAGACGCGCGCGCGAAGATCGCCGCGGGCGCCTCGCTCGTGCAGGTCTACACGGGTTTCATCTACCGCGGCCCGGCGCTCGTTGCCGAATGCGCGCGGGCTCTGGCCTCGGGCCGCGCGTGAGGCTATAGTTTCAGGCCATGTGCGGCGCATCGGAGACGCCGCCGGCCCTGATGAAGGCACACTCGAGAAACGCCCCAGGGACATCCCGGGTTTGCCGCAAAACCGCAGCAAAACAAGAGGAAAACAATGAAAGTCGCTTTGCTGAAAAAGCTCCTTGCGCTCGCACTCGTCGGCGCATCGTTCGTTGCAGCGAGCGCCCACGCCGAAGACCTGCTCGACCAGGTCAAGGCGCGCGGCACGTTGCGCATCGGTCTCGAAGGCACGTTCCCGCCGTTCAACTCGAAAGCGCCCAACGGCGATCTGGTTGGCTACGACGTCGACATCGCCAAGGCCGTGGCGGCGAAGATGGGCCTGAAGCCCGAATTCGTCACGACCGAATGGAGCGGCATCATCGCCGGTCTGCAGGCGGGCAAGTTCGACGTGATCGTCAACCAGGTGGGCGTCACCGACCAGCGCAAGGCCGTGCTCGACTTCTCGCCCGCTTACACGTACTCGGCGGCGCAGCTCATCCAGCGCAAGGACGATACGCGCGAGTTCAAGTCGCTCGAAGACCTGAAGGGCAAGAAGCTCGGCGTGGGTCTGGGCACCAACTATATGGACATGGCGAAGTCGGTGCCGGGCATCGATGTGAAGACCTATCCCGGTGCGCCGGAATACCTGCGCGACCTCGCGGCCGGACGTCTAGACGCAGCGCTCAACGACCGCCTGATGCTCGCCTACCTGCTGAAGAACTCGCAGCTGCCGCTGCGTACGGGCGCGATCGTCGGCAACGGCAACCCGTCGGCCATTCCGTTCAAGAAGGGTAATCCGAAGTTCGCCAAGGCCATCGACGACGCCATGACTCAACTCGAAGCCGACGGCACCTTCACGAAGATCTCGGACAAGTGGTTCGGCATCGACGTGACCAAGCCGATCGCGAAGTAATGACTCAGGTCACACAGGCCGGCACCGTGGATTTCGCGCTGGCGCATCGTGCGCAGCGCAGCGGGGCTGCCACGTGACATGACTGGCGGGGCGGCATCGCAGGATGCCGCCCCTTGTTTTTACGGCTCGCCCGGCGAGCGCTTCCCATCCGCGTTCTCCCATGCCCATTTCCACGCTCATCATCCAGTCGCTGCCGGTGCTCGCGCAGGGGGCGGTGCTGACGGTCAAGTTCGCAGTCCTGTCGATGATCTTCGGGCTCATCGGCGGCGCCGTGCTCGCGCTCATGGGCATCAGCACGAACCGCGCACTTGTGTTCATCGCGCGCGTGTACGTGAGCCTCATGCGCGGCACCCCGCTGCTCGTGCAGATCTTCGTGATTTACTACGGATTGCCTAGCATCGGCATCTCGCTCGACCCCACGCCCGCCGGCGTGATCGCGCTCTCCGCGAACGTGGCGGCGTATCTCTCCGAGAGCATGCGCGGCGCGATTCTCGGCATCCACCGCGGCCAATGGCTCGCCGCCTACAGCCTCGGTCTCTCGCGACGCCAGACGCTGCGCTACGTAATCGCGCCGCAGGCGCTGCGCATTGCGGTGCCGAGCCTCTCGAACAGTCTCATCAGCCTTATCAAGGACACCTCGCTCGTCTCGGTCATCACCGTGACCGAACTGCTGCGCAGCGCCCAGGAAATCATCGCTTCGACGTATCAGCCGCTGCCGCTCTATCTCGCGGCCGCTGCGGTCTACTGGGTGCTCTGCCAGGTGCTCGAGTGGATCCAGCACTGGTACGAAAAGCGCCTCGCGCTGCCCACGCGGCATTGAGCGTCATTCAGGCAAGCACTGACGCGGCCCCCGGACGTATTGCGCGGGACCGCGCCGCTGCTCCTTTCACTCGCAGTCAAAACGCAAGCCGAGCGCCGCACGCGCAGCGTCGGCCATCGCGATCATGCGCCGCGAGGTTTCGTGCGGCATGATCGGGCTCTCCAGCGCGCCGGCGCTCAACAGTTCGCAGAAATGCGCGGTCTCGTAGTTCAGGCCACCGCCTTCGAAGGGCTCGTCGAGCTCCACGGTGCGGCCGTCGACATAGCGGATCGTCGCACGTACCGGGTTCCACCAGTTCGCGTGGATCGTTACGTTGCCGAGCGGCCCCGCCAGCAGCGCGTCGCCGAAACCGTGCAGGTCGAGCCCGCAAAAAAGCTGTGCGATACCGTTCTCGTGCTGGCAATTGAGGCTTGCAAACGTATCCACGCCCGTCGCACCGAGGCGCCCGAAGGTCTGCACCTCGAGCGGCGCGCCTAGCCAGTCGACGGCCAGAAACATTTCATACACGCCGATGTCGAGCAGCGCCCCGCCCGCATGCTCGAACGAGAACGACGGATGATCGGCGGGAACGTTCGCAACCGAGCAGCCCGCGCGCACGAGGCCCACCGGGCCGATGGGATCGGCTTGCAGATGCGCGCGCAAGGCGCGATAGAGCGGATAGAACGGCGGCTTCATCGCCTCCATGAAGAGGCGCTGCGAGCGCCGCGCCGCATCGATTACGCGCTCGAGCTGCGCGGCGTTCACCGTCGCGGGTTTTTCGCAGAGCACGGGCACGCCGGCCTCCAGCGCGGCGAGCGCATAGTGCGCGTGGCTGTCCTGCATCGTCGCAATGTAGACGGCGTCGATGCCGCTCGCGAGCAGCGCCTCGAAGCTCGGGCACGCGGCGGCGCCGAATTCCTGCCCGAGCGCCTCGGCCGGCGGCGCGCGGCGCGACCACACGGCGCTCACGCGCGCGCCTTGCACGTGCGCCACGCCTTGCGCGAAGCGCCGTGCGATGCGGCCCGCACCCACGATGCCCCAACGTATCGTCGCCGGATGGGTCCCGCCGCGGGTCCCCATGCTGGTCCCGCTATCGGTCCCGCTGTTCTTGCCTGTGTTGCCCATGCCTTGCCTCGTATTGCCGTCGTATCGTCAATGGCCGCGCGTTTTCGCGGCGGCGTGTTGCATCATCCGCCTGCCGCGCGCCGGGCGCGGCAAGGCAAAGACTCGCACGATACTGGCTTGCGCGCACGCAGGCAACCGGGCAGGCAAGGCGACGCGCGCCCGGCATCCAATACGGACAACGGACGGCGCGTGCAGGAAACGAACAAGGGGCGCTAGCGCGGCTCGACGGCCTCGGGCGCGAGTGCGCGGTGGAGTTCGTCGGCGGTGAGCTCGATCATCGCCATGGCAGCCGCGCGCGCGTCTTCGGGCGAGCGCCGCTCGATCGCCTCGACCACGTGGCCGTGCGCATTGACGACATTGGTCCAGCCGTCCTCGCGCTGGCTCAGGATGGGATTGACGAGGGTGAGCGCGCCGCGAATGATCGCGGCCATCTGCTGATAGAACTGGTTGCCGCTCGCCGCGAGAATGCGTGTGTGCAGGAGCGTGTCGGCCTCTTCGCAGCCGGTGTCGCCGGGACTCGTCTGGCGCAGCGCCTCGAAGGCGTCGCGAATGCCCGTGAGGTCCGCCGCGCTCGCCCGCTCCGCAGCCAGCGCGCACGCGGCGGGCTCGATCAGCCCGCGGAACTCGATCACGTCGCGCAGGAAGTTCTTGTCCGGCTTCGCGCGAAAGCGCCAGCTCACCACGTCTTCGTCGATCATGCGCCAGTCGCGCATGGGCCTGATGCGCGTGCCGATCTTGGGCCGCACGTCGAGCATGTGACGCGCGAGCAGCATGGACAGCGCTTCGCGCATGACCGTGCGGCTCACGTCGAACTCTTTGGACAGTACGTCCTGCGGTGGCAGGATCGCGCCGTAACGTTCCTCGACGATGCCCGAAATCAGGCCATCCATGACCTTGCTCACGAGTGAGCGTTCCTTGTTCCCCAGTTCCATGACCCCTCCCCCCCGATGCGGCGTAATCGCGCCTGTTTGACGGTTGCAGCGTGGGCCCTCGTGCTTCGTCGAACTTAGTCATACGTTGCCATGCGAATTGCATATTCCGCCAGCCAGGATATCTCCTGACGCAAACATCGCGCGACAGACGCCCAGTCCGTACGAGCCTTTCCCCGATCGGCCCTCCGGTTTCCCGAATCTTGTGATTTACGGTTTTCGTTGTCGATTCGTAAGCAGTCTGTATGGATCACCCGCTTACTGCTTTGTCGTGCCGCCGCGCCACCCTCGGCATCGTCATGGCGCGACGTCCTGCTGTGCATATGCAGCGCTGCTTTGGCAGTTTGCCTCAACGCGGCGTGGCGGCACCTTCGTGTTCTCCCGCGCGTCCGTACTGATCGTCGAAGCGCACGATGTCGTCTTCGCCGAGATAGCCGCCCGACTGCACCTCGATGATCTCGAGCGGCGTCTTGCCCGGATTTTCGAGCCGGTGCTTCACGCCGAGCGGAATGTAGGTGGACTCGTTCTCGGAGATCAGGAACACGTCGTCGCCGCGCGTGACGCGCGCCGTGCCGCGCACGACCACCCAGTGCTCGGCGCGATGATGATGCATCTGCAACGAGAGCCGCCCGCCCGGCTTCACGACGATACGCTTGACCTGGAAGCGCTCCCCGCGATCGACCGAGTCGTAGCAGCCCCACGGCCGCTCGACGCGGCGATGATGCTGCGCCTCCTCGCCGTGCTGCGCCTTGAGCTTGCCGACGATCGCCTTGACGCTCTGCACGCGATCCTTGGCCGCGACGAGCACGGCATCGGCCGT
>DATEJU010000569.1:0-32372 GCA_035277805.1 Paraburkholderia sp.
TTCGGCAAGGTGATCGCGCTCAACGGCGTCACGCTGCGCCTGAAGCGCGGCGAAGTGCACTGCCTGCTCGGCGACAACGGCGCGGGCAAGTCCACGCTCATCAAGACGCTGGCCGGCGTGCACGCGCCCACTTCGGGCCAGTATTTCGTGGACGGCAAGCCCGTGCGCTTCGAATCGCCGAGAGACGCGCTCGACCTCGGCATCGCGACCGTCTATCAGGATCTCGCGCTGGTGCCGCTGCTCTCGGTGGCGCGCAACTTCTTCATGGGCCGCGAGCCGCAGAAGAAATTTTTCGGCTTCCTCAATGTGATGGACCTCGACTCGAGCGCCCGGATTGCCAGGGAACGCCTCGCGGAAATGGGCATCAACGTGCGCGACCCGCATCAGGCCATCGGCACGATGTCGGGCGGCGAGCGCCAGTGCCTCGCCATCGCGCGGGCGATCCACTTCGGCGCGCGCGTGCTGATTCTCGACGAACCAACCGCCGCACTCGGCGTGAAGCAGAGCTTCAACGTGCTCAAGCTGATCCATAACGCGCGCGCCAAAGGCATCTCGGTGATCTTCATCACGCACAACGTGCACCACGCCTACCCGATTGGCGATTCGTTCACGCTGCTCAATCGCGGCCGCTCGCTCGGCACCTTCACGAAGGAAACGATCAGCAAGAACGAAGTGCTCGACATGATGGCCGGCGGCGCGGAGATGCAGAAGATGATCGCCGAGCTCGACGGCGCGACCATCTGAATACGTCCGAGACCGAACACGACAGGAACGCTCATGGCCCTCCCCCGCACCACTCCTTCGCGCTTTGCACCCGAACGCAGCCGCGACATCGTCTGCCTCGGCCGGCTCGGCGTCGATCTCTATGCTCAGCAAGTCGGCGCGCGGCTCGAAGACGTCTCCACCTTCGCCAAGTATCTCGGCGGTTCGTCGGCGAACATCGCCTTCGGCTGCGCGCGGCTCGGCCTGAACTCGGCCATGCTCACGCGGGTCGGCGACGATCACATGGGGCGCTTTCTCACCGAAACGCTCGCGAAAGAAGGCTGCGACACGAGCCACGTATGCATCGACCACGAGCGGCTCACCGCGCTCGTGCTGCTGGGCCTGAAGGACCGCGACACCTTCCCGCTCATTTTCTATCGCGAGAACTGCGCCGATATGGCTGTCGACGCGGGCGACTTCGACGAAGCGTTCATTGCCTCTTCGAAAGCACTGCTGATCACCGGCACGCACTTCTCCACCGAGCAGGTGAACCGCACGAGCCTGGCGGCGCTCGACTACGCGCGCCGCAACAACGTGCGCACCGTGCTCGACATCGACTATCGCCCGGTGCTCTGGGGCCTGACCGGCAAGGCCGACGGCGAGACGCGCTTTATCGCGAGCGCGGGCGTGAGCGAGCATCTGCAGCGCATCCTGCCGTCGTTCGATCTCGTGATCGGCACCGAGGAGGAGTTCCGCATCGCCGGCGGCAAGGAGACGCTCGTCGATGCGCTCAAGCGTGTGCGCGAAGTCACCCAGGCCACACTGCTCGTGAAGCGCGGGCCGCTCGGCTGCCAGATCGTCGCGGGCGCGGTGCCCGATTCGCTCGACACCGTGCCGCTGCAACGCGGCGTGGAAGTCGAAGTGCTCAACGTGCTCGGCGCGGGCGACGCATTCGCCGCGGGCTTTCTTTCGGGCTGGCTGCGCGATGCGCCGCTCGAAGACTGCGCGCGCGCGGCCAACGCGTGCGGTGCGCTCGTGGTCTCGCGCCACGGCTGCGCGCCCGCGATGCCCACGCCCGCGGAGCTCGACTACTTTCTGCGCGAAGCCGCCGCGGACCCTGTGCGCATGCGCCGCCCCGACCTCGACGCCACGCTCGCGCGACTGCATCGCGTGACGCCCGCGCGCAAGCAATACGACGAAGTCCTGGGTTTCGCGTTCGACCATCGCAACCAGTTCTTCGATCTCGCCCAGCAGACCGGCGCCAGCGAGGCGCGCATCTCGCACCTGAAAAACCTGTTCGTCGATGCGGTGGCGCAAACGGAAAGCGCGCTCGGCCTGCAAGGCCGCATCGGCGTCCTGATCGACGATCGTTACGGCCAGGACGCGCTCAATGCCGCGACCGGGCGCGACTGGTGGATCGGCCGCCCGGTCGAGCTGCCAGGCTCGGTGCCGCTCGTGTTCGATCATGGCCGCTCGATCGGCACGACGCTCGCTGCCTGGCCCATCGGGCACACGGTCAAGTGTCTCGTGCAACTCCATCCCGACGAGCCGATCGAGCAGCGCCTCGAACAGGAAGCCCAACTGCTCGCGCTCTACGGCGCCGTGCAGGCGAGCGGCCACGAGCTGCTGCTCGAAGTGATTCCGCCGAAGCTCGGCGGCCAGCCGAATGCGCCCGACACGGTCTATCGCGCGCTCAAGCGGCTCTACAACATCGGCCTCTACCCCGAGTGGTGGAAGCTCGAACCGATGGAAGCGGCGCAATGGCGCAACATCGACGCGCTGATCGCCGAGCGCGATCCATACTGCCGCGGCGTGGTGCTGCTCGGCCTCTCCGCGCCCATCGAACAATTGACGAACGGCTTTCGCGCGGCAGCGGCTTCGCAGACGTGCCGCGGCTTCACGGTGGGCCGCACCATCTTCTACGAGCCGAGCCTCGCCTGGCTCGCCGGCGAAATCGACGACAAGGAACTGATCGCGCGCGTGCGCCGCGCCTTCGAGACGCTGATCGCCGCATGGCGCGCGGCGCGCGGCCAGGCGCAAAGCCAGTCGCATCCCGAGGTCCGTGCCACGCGCGAGGAGAAAGCAGCATGAATCAGCGCATCGCGCCCGTCGCCGGCGCCACCCCCACTGCGCTCGAGGACCAGTCGAACGCCGTCCAGCACCCGCCCGCCGCCACGGTGCGCCTCACCGCGGCGCAAGCGCTGGTGCGCTTTCTCGCGGCGCAGCGCGTAGCCTGCGAAGACGGCTCGGGCCGTACCGAGCCGCTGTTCGGCGGCGTGTTCGCCATTTTCGGGCACGGCAACGTGGCGGGCCTCGGCGAGGCGCTCTATCACTATCGCCACGAACTGCCCACGCTGCGCGCGCACAACGAGCAGGCCATGGCGCACAGCGCGATCGCCTACGCGAAGGCACATTTCCGCCGCCGCATGATGGCCGTGACCACCTCGATCGGCCCGGGCGCCACCAATCTCGTGACGGCTGCCGCGCTCGCGCACGTGAACCGCCTGCCGCTCCTGCTGCTGCCCGGCGACGTCTTCGTCTCGCGCGAACCCGATCCGGTGCTGCAGCAGATCGAAGATCCCCACGACGGCGGCCTTTCCGCGAACGACGCGCTCAAGCCGGTGTCGCGCTACTTCGACCGCATCGTGCATCCCGCGCAATTGCTCGCTGCGTTGCCGCGCGCGCTGCGCGTGCTCACCGACGCCGCGCTGTGCGGCCCGGTCACGCTCGCGCTGCCGCAGGACGTGCAGGCGATGGCGTGGGACTATCCCGCGAGCTTCTTCACGCCGCGCCTCGTGAGCTTTCACGCGCCCGCCCCGGTGCAGAGCGAGATCGACACGGCGCTCGCGCTGTTGCACCGCTCGAAGCGTCCGCTCATCGTCGCGGGCGGCGGTCTGCTCTACTCGCGCGCCACGGCGCAACTGCAGGCGCTCGCCGCGGCGCGCGGCATTCCGGTGGCGGAGACGCAGGCCGGCAAAGGCGCGCTCGCCTGGGACGATCCGCTCAACGTGGGCGCGATCGGCGTAACCGGCTCGCCCGCCGCCAACGCGCTCGCACGCGACGCCGACTGCATTCTCGCGGTGGGCACGCGTTTGCAGGACTTCACGACCGGCTCGAATTCGCTGTTCGCACAGGCGCACGTGATCGGCGTGAACGCGAACGGTTTCGATGCGCTCAAGCACAACGGGCTCGCCGTGGAGGCCGATGCGAAGCTCGCGCTCGCCGCGCTCGGCGACGAGCTCGTCAACTGGCGCGCCGACGCGAGCTGGAGCGCGCACGCACGGCGCCTCGCCGACGAATGGCGCGCAAGCGTCGAAGCACTCACGCACGCGCCGCAGGAACGCCACAACCTGCCCTATGACGCCGATGTGATCGGCGCCGTGCAGCGCTCGTCAAGCCGTTCGGATACCGAAGATATCGTCGTATGCGCGGCCGGCACGCTGCCCGCCGAATTGCACAAGCTCTGGCGCGCCGGCCAGCCGGGCGCCTACCACGTCGAATACGGCTACTCGTGCATGGGCTACGAGATCGCCGGCGGACTCGGCGCGAAGCTCGCGCGGCCCGAGCGCGAGGTCATCGTCATGGTGGGCGACGGCAGCTATCTGATGATGAACAGCGAGATCGCCACCTCGGTGATGCTCGGCGCAAAGCTCATCATCGTCGTGCTCGACAACCGCGGCTATGGCTGCATCAACCGGCTCCAGCAGGCCTGCGGCGGCGCGCCGTTCAACAACCTCTTCGAGGACTGCGCACAAGGACCGCTCGGCGCGCCGCGCATCGACTTCGCCTCGCACGCACGCTCGCTGGGCGCGCAAGCCGAGCACGTCGCCAATGTCGCGGAGCTCGAAACCGCGCTGCAACGCGCACGCGCGGCGTCGCGCACCTACCTCATCAGCATCGACACCGATCCGGCGCGCACGACCGAGGACGGCGGCTGGTGGTGGGAGGTGGCCGTGCCCGAAGTCTCGCAACGCGCCGCCGTGCGCGAAGCGCGCGAACGCTACGACGCACATCTCGCTGCGCGCGGCGGGCGCGAGCGCCGCAGCGACGCACCGCCCGCGACGAAGGCAGCCCCCGACGGTGGAGAGGAAAGCGGCCAGCAAGGCGATGACGCCGCCGGCCCAACCCATGCATGACGAGACTCACGATCCAGAGATCGAGGAACGCACATGAGCGCATTTGAAGTACGCATCGGCATCAATCCGCTGTCGTGGATGAACGACGACCTGCCCTCGCTCGGAGGCGAGACGCCGCTCTGCGTGGCGCTCACGGAGGGGCGCGAGATCGGCTACGAAGGCTTCGAGCTCGGCAACAAGTTTCCGCGCGAGCCGCAGGCGCTCAAGACGCTGCTCGCGCAATACGATCTGTCGCTCGTGTCCGGCTGGTACTCGGGCATGCTCGCGCGGCGTAGCGTGGGAGAAGAGATCGCTGCTGTCGAGAAACATCTCGACCTGCTCGCACAAAACGGCGCCACCGTGATGGTGTACGGCGAAGTGGCCGATTCGATCCAGGGCGCGCCGCGCCCGCTCTATCAGCGGCCGCGCTTTTTCAGCGAGCAACAGTGGGACGAATACGCCGCGCGCGTGGACGCCTTCGCGCGCCATACGCTTTCGCGCGGCGTGCGGCTGGCCTATCACCATCATATGGGCGCCTACGTGGAAACACCGGCCGATGTCGACAAGCTCATGGCGCGCACGAGCGACGCTGTGGGCCTGCTCTTCGACGCGGGCCACATCACGTTCGCGGGCGGCGATCCCGTAGCGGAGCTCGACAAGCACATCGCCCGCGTGTGCCACGTGCACTGCAAGGACGTGCGCCCCGCCGTCGTGAAGCTCGCCCGCAACCGCAACTGGAGCTTTCTCGATGCGGTGCTCGCGGGCGCATTCACCGTGCCCGGCGACGGCGCCGTGGATTTTCCGGCGATCATCGCGCGCCTGAAGCAGCATGGCTATCGGGGCTGGCTCGTCGTGGAGGCCGAGCAGGATCCCGTGATCGCACCGTCGTACGCGTATGCGCAGAAGGGCTATCGCACGCTGCGCTCGCTCGTCGATTCGGATACCGTATCAAGCAATACCAGCAAGGAGGCGGCATGAGCCTGCTCGTAAAGGCCGCGCGCGAAGGCCAGACGATCGCGCGCGTCACGCCCGCCACGGCGGGCTGGCGTTATGTCGGCTTCGCCGCGTACCGGATGGGTGCGGACGAAGTCGTCTATGTGAGCGAGACGGACCGCGAAAGCTGCATCGTCGTGCTTTCGGGCGCCGTGGATATCGAGGTGGACGGCAAGCGCTATTCGAGTCTCGGCTCGCGCGACAGCGTATTCGAAGATGCCGCGCCCTACGCGCTCTATGTGCCGCCCGGCGTGAAAGCCGCGGTGCGCGCCACGCGCGAGGCGGAACTGGGCGTGGCCAGCGCGCCCGCGCAAGGCACGCTGCCCGTGCGGCTCATCGAGCCCGCGCGGATGTCGCGCTCCACACGCGGCAAGGGCGCGAATACGCGCTATGTCTGCGATATTCTTCCACAGACCGAGCCGGCGGAGTCGCTGCTCGTGGTGGAAGTGCGCACGCCTTCGGGCCATTCGTCGAGCTATCCGCCGCACAAGCACGATGCCGACCGCCTGCCGCAAGAAAGCGCGCTGGAAGAGACCTATTACCACCGGCTCAATCCGCACCAGGGCTTTGCATTCCAGCGCGTCTATACCGACGCGCGCGACCTCGACGAGACCATGGCCGTGGAGGATCGCGACGTCGTGATGGTGCCGCGCGGCTATCATCCGGTGGTCGTGCCGTACGGATACGATTCGTATTATCTGAACGTCATGGCGGGCCCCACGCGCGAGTGGCACTTCCACAACGATCCCGCGCACGAGTGGATCATCGAGCGTGATGCAAAATAGAACGAATTGATTCGCACCATGCAAAACGCCGCGCTGATCGTGAAGCAGCGCGGCGTTTTTTTGTGCGACGTGATCGGGCGTCGAGCGTGTGTCAGGTGAGCTGGAACTTGTTCACGAGACGCTTGAGCACCTTGGCCTGATCGTCGAGCGATTGCGCCGCCGCCGTGGCCTCTTCCACCAGCGCCGCGTTCTGTTGCGTGCCCGCATCCATCTGCGTCACCGCGCGGCTGATCTCCTCGATGCCGGCGCGCTGCTCGCTCGATGCCGCCGAAATCTCGCCGATGATGTCGTTCACGCGCTTCACGGCCCTCATGACTTCTTCCATGGTCTGGCCCGCGTCGGTGGCGAGCGTCGAGCCATTCGCCACACGTTCGACCGATGCGCTGATGAGCGCCTTGATCTCCTTGGCGGCCGCGGCGCTGCGCTGCGCGAGATTGCGCACCTCGCCCGCGACCACCGAGAAGCCGCGCCCCTCCTCGCCTGCCCGCGCGGCTTCGACCGCCGCGTTCAGCGCCAGAATATTGGTCTGAAAAGCGATGCCTTCGATCACGCCGATGATGTCGGCGATGCTCTTCGCGCTGTCGTTGATCTCGTTCATCGTGGCGACCACACGGCCCACCACGGCACCGCCCTTCTGCGCGATCTGCGAGGCGTTGCCGGCCAGCGCGCTCGCCTGCTGCGCGTTTTCCGCGTTCAGGCGCACCGTGGAGGTCAGTTGCTCCATGCTGCTCGCGGTGCGCTCGAGTGCGACGGCCTGCTCCTCGGTACGGTGCGAAAGATCGAGATTGCCCGTTGAGATCTGGCCCGATGCGGCGGCGATCGCCTCCGCGCTCGCGGCAATCTCGGCCACCGTCGCCGACAGCCCGTTCTGCATGTCGCGCAGCGCGCCGAGCATGCTGGACGCGTCGCGCGCATGCACCGTGACGGGCTGCGCGAGATCGCCCGAGGCAATGCGCGCGGCGATGGCCTTCGCGTGCGCGGGCTCGCCGCCGAGCTGGTGCGCGAGGCGCCGCACGACCCATTCGCTCACCACGAACGCGAGCACGAAGAGCGCCACTGTCGCAGCGGCGATCATCACGAACGACGATTTGTAGATGAACGCCGACGCCGCGATTGTCGCCTTGGCGGCAGCGCCGCGCTGCGCGACGAGCTGATCGACGAGCTTCTCGAGCTTTTCCGTTTCGACGAGCAGCGAAACGTCCTGAGTGCCGACCTGCCAGCTCATCTGCGAGAGATCGAGCGGCTGCGCCTTCACGAGCGTGACGAAGTCGCGCAAATGGCCGCTCCATGTTTGTGCGTCGGCGGCAAACTGCTTTTGCTGCGCAAGCGCGGCGCCGTCCGATTTGCCGCCCGATTGACCGTCCGACTGCGACGAATATTGTGCGAGCACTTTCATCTCGGCCACGAGCGCGGCGAGGTCCTTCTCGATGCCAACGCCTAGCTCGTCCCGCTCCTTCGCCGTCGTCGCGGTGAGCAGCATCTTCTGCGCGCGGCTCGCGCGCAGCACGTGGCCACGCGCTTCCTCCGCGGCGCGGCTGGCGATATAGCCCTGCTCGTAGATCGACTGCGTCGAATCGTTCAGGCGGCTGATCTGCGCAAGCGAGAAGGCGCCGATGGCCAGCGTGCCGACCAGCACCACCGCGAATGCGACGCGCAGCATTGTTTTCACCGAGAGCGAGTGGCCCCCGCGCGCCCGCACGGCCCTGACAATGCCTGGCGACGCATCCGGCAAATCCCCAGTCTGCGCATCCTGCGGCACGAAACCGGCACGCCGGCTCCCCTGCAATGCAGCTTTCATCTCTTGACGGTCTCCTTCTTGTTGTCAGGCCGCCCGAAGGTGTCCCCCCAGGTCCGCCACAACCCGGTCTACGGCAGAATCGTCTGTGAACTTTAGCGCCGCCGGCATCGGGGGTTCGCACGTCCTTCCCGAGGGGTTCGAGGCGGAAAATCCCCGATTTACGCATGAACAAATGCCGGTAACTCAATCACACGTGATCAAATATTTAGACCTTTTCAAGGTCAACCGCATCCAATCCAAATTGCATACTCATTGCGATAACGAATTTATAGCTTGATTTAGATATTCAATTATCCTGTGCCAGCACAATTATTGGCAATTTGATAATCATCATGAATTTTATCAATTATTGTCTCATGAATGACAATCGAGTTTATCCTTTCGCCACCATTACTTAACCGTGCACGATGCGATGAATCTCGTCAAAACATTGAGTATGAAAAGCCATTACCGTCCACCGTCAACATGCACGAGCCCAATCCACACGAAGCCAATTGCAAGTGATGGAAGTGAAAATTCATGATATCTCGCACAAGGAAAATCTAGCCTTTCGTCATTCCCTGATTTTCATTTCCTGTTGACTCCCGCCAGATTCCACCAATACAACGTCTAATTTCGAGGCAATATCGCGTGAATACTGACCACGACTATTCGCTTTCCGGCCCGCCCATCACGCTCGAATCGCCGCGTACGGTCGAAGCGACAGACTGCGGAGAAAATCTCGAATATGACCTGGCATTCATCGAGCTCGAACGCGCCGCCGCCGGTATTGGCGACCAGCAATATGGCGACACGCTCATTGCCGCCATCACGCCCGACTGGCGACTCGTCGGGCAGCAGGCCGACGCCCTGCTGCAGCGCTCGAAAGATCTGCGCGTGATTGCATGGCAAACCCGTGCGTGGACAGAATCGACGGAATTGGAGGGATACGCGAAAGGTGTGGCGCTCGTTGCCGACCTCCTCAACAGGCATTGGGACGGCGTGCATCCGCGTATCGAAATTGGCGATGACGGACAACCCGATCCGTTCTCCCGCACGAATGCGCTGCGAGCGTTTTTTTCGCAGGAGGCGCTCGGTGCCCGCGCCCGCGCGGCGACCCTGTTGCACGTTCGCGGCGCCGATCTGTCCTTGCGCAAAGTCGCCGCGCTGCTCGACGGCTCGGTGCAGGACGAAGAAGGTGTCACACGGCAAGAGGTGTGCGCGGCGCTCGCTGCACATCGCGCGTCACTCGACGTCGTCGGCAAATTGCTCACCTGCATGGAGGACCTTCGGCGCACCGTCTCGCACCATCTGGACGCGACATGGGCGCCCGACATGAGCGCGGTGGAAAAGCCGTTGCTCGCGGTCTTCTCCGCACTATCGGACGGTATGGCGCCTGACACCGCGTCGCCACCACCATCGCCTGCCCTCGCATCGGCGAGCACGGCGACGACCAACGCCCCGCTTTCCAGCGAGGTCCGGTCCCGCGACGACGCGAGTCTCCTGCTCGAAAAGGTCTGCGTTTATCTCGAGTCCTGCGAGCCGGCTCACCCTTCTTCGTTGCTGATCCGTCGCGCCCAGCGCCTGCTGCACATGACGTTCTACGAAATCATTCGCGACATGACGCCGGAGGCCATCCCGCACATCGATCTGCTGACCGGTCTCGGCTGCAACGCCTGACGCGACCCGTGGCACAGGTCTTCGTGACGCGGCACTATTTTATGTACATAGGATTCCAAACATGAATGATTCAAAGTCGACCGGGCAGAAATTCATTGGCCGCAATCGCGCGCCACGGGTTCAAATCGAATACGACGTGGAAACCTATGGAAGCAATCGCAGCGTCGATATTCCGTTTGTCATGGGCATTTTGTCCGATCTGGCAGGCAAATCCAACCACCAGCAGCCGAGCCTCGAACAGCGCAAGTTCCTGGAAATCGACGTCGACAACTTCGACGACCGGCTGAAGTCGGTGCAGCCGCGCGCGGCTTTTCATGTTCCCAATGAGATCTCCGGCAACGGCATGCTTGCCGTCGATCTCACCTTCGAGTCGATCGAGGATTTTTCGCCGGCGAGCGTCGCACGCATGGTGCCCGAACTCAACCAGTTGCTGACGGCCAGGCGCCAGCTCTCGAACCTGCTCTCCTACATGGACGGCAAGAGCAACGCAGAGGCAATGCTCATGCAGGCACTGAAGAGCCGCCCGTTGCTCGAGTCGATTGCCCGCATCGCGGACTCAACCAGAGACCAGCAGACCGGCTCGCGATCGGACGGCGAACCCGAAGCATGACTGCACCGCGACCGTTCTTCCGTCCATCCATTTGCCTCCCGGTGAAACGCCCATGAAGACAGCAGAAGCCCTGTTGCAAACGACCACCATCGATTTTCCATCGCACGATGCGTTCGCCGTCGCGCTCGTCGACGAACTGAATCCGCGCAGCGACCGCGCGCGTGAAGCCATCGATGCAGCCGTCAAAACGCTCGCCTTCCGGGCGTTGGAGCACGCGGTCGTCGTATCGGACGATGCCTATCAAACGATCCAGACGATCATCGCGGAGATCGACCGCAAGCTCTCGGATCAGATCAATACGATCATCCATCACAAGGATTTCCAGCAGCTCGAATCGGCATGGCGAGGCCTGCATTATCTCGTGACGAACAGCGAGACGAACGAGCAATTGAAGATCCGCTACATGCCCGCCACGAAGGCGGAATTGAATCGTACGTTGAAGCGCTACAAGGGCGTCGCGTGGGATCAAAGCCCGATCTTCAAGAAAATCTATGAAGAAGAGTATGGCCAGTTCGGCGGCGAACCGCTGGGTTGCCTCATGGGCGATTACTACTTCGATCACGGCCCCCAGGATGTAGAAATGCTCAGTGAGATCGCGAAAATCGCGGCCGCAGCTCACTGCCCGTTCATTAGCGGTGCGTCTCCGGCCGTGATGCAGATGGAGTCGTGGCAGGAACTGTCGAATCCGCGCGATCTAACCAGGATTTTCCAGAACAGCGAATACGCGGCATGGACGCATCTGCGCAAATCGGACGACGCACGCTATCTCGGCCTGACGATGCCGCGCTTTCTCGCCCGCCTGCCCTACGGCGCACAAACGAACCCCGTGGAAGCCTTCGACTTCGAGGAAGACGTCGACGGAACGACACATGATCGCTACGCGTGGATCAATGCCGCGTACGCGATGGCCACCAACATCAACCGCTCGTTCCGCCATTTTGGCTGGTGCACGTCGATTCGCGGCGTCGAATCGGGCGGTGCGGTGGAAGATTTGCCGGCGCACACGTTCCCGACGGACGACGGCGGCATCGACATGAAATGCCCGACCGAAATCGCCATCAGTGATCGCCGCGAGGCCGAGCTCGCAAAAAACGGCTTCATGCCGTTCGTGCACCGCAAAAATTCCACCGTTGCGGCGTTCCTCGGCGCGCAGTCGCTGCAAAAGCCCGCCGAGTACCACGATGCGCTTGCCACCGAAAACGCCCGGCTCGCCGCGCGTCTGCCTTATATCTTCGCCTGCAGCCGCTTTGCGCACTACCTGAAATGTATCGTGCGCGACAAGGTCGGCTCGTTCAAGGAACGTGCCGAGATGGAAGCGTGGCTCAACGACTGGATTTTGCACTACGTCGACGGCGATCCGCAGAATTCCTCGCAGGAAACCAAGGCGCGCAAACCGTTGGCGGCCGCACGCGTCGTCCTCGAAGACATGGAGGACAACCCCGGATATTACCGCGCCAAATTCTTCCTGCGCCCGCATTATCAGCTCGAAGGTCTGACCGTGTCCCTGCGCCTCGTCTCGAAGGTACCTGCCCTCAATGGAGCCGGCCCCGGGGCTGCTACTTCCTGATGCCTTTTTCAACCAATAGGAGAACGTAATGTCTGTAGATATGTACATGCTTGTGGATGGTGCGAGCGGCGAGTCCAAGGATGCCAACCATAAGGGCTGGACCGACATCCTCTCTTACGCCTGGGGCGCGAACCAGCCCGGTTCGATGTCGACCGGCGGTGGCGGCGGCATCGGCAAGGTCAGCTTCGACGACCTGACGGTGGAAGCCTATGCCGACAAGGCCACACCCGCTATCCTCAAATACTGCGCAAACGGCAAACACCTCCCGCAGGTCCAGTTGTCGATCTGCAAGGCGGGCGGCTCCCAAGTCGAATACAAGCGCATCACGCTCACGGACGTGCTCGTCGTCGCCGTACAGCAGAACGCCGACCGGAATTCCGAAGCTGTGAAGATCACTTATCGCTTCCAGGCCGCGAAGGTCAAACAGCAGTACTGGGAACAGACCGATCAAGGCGGCAAGGGCAGCGAAAGCGTGCTCTCCTGGAACATCAAGGAAAACCACGAGATGTAATGTGAATTTAGTTATACGTAACGTGCAGGCGATGATCCGCCCGCACGTTACGCCATCTCGTATCGCCATCCATGAATCACGCCACGATGCCGCAATCCGCCGCGGTCGAAGAAGTCCAGCGCCGCTACCCACCCTGCCTGCTCGACCGCTTGATCGCCGGTCGTGCGCCGACGCCCATGGCGAAAGATGCCCGACACAAGTCGCTCCATGAGGCAATACTGCGCGATCTCGGATGGCTGCTCGGCAGCATGAACGCACGCGGCGTGAGCGACCTGCGCGATTTCCCGCACGTCGCCAACTCCGTCCTCAATTTCGGCATTGCCACACCGGAACAGGTAACGTTGCAAGCCGATGCCGCCCGTGTTCTCGAAGTCGAAGTGCGTGAGGCAATTACACGCTTCGAGCCGCGAATCGCTCGCGAATCGCTCGACGTTCAATGCCGTCCGGCGGTAACACCGGGCGGCCAGCCCTGTCTCGAACTGCGCATCGAAGGGGATCTGATCACACTGCCCGTACCCACCCGTATCGCGCTCGTCGCGGATTGCGCCGGGGCCGGCGAAGGACTCTCGCTGCGTCCTGGAGGAACCCCATGACCCACACGCGCCTGCTCGATTACTACAACCGGGAGCTCGCCTATCTGCGCGAACTCGGTGCCGAATTCGCCTCTGCATTCCCCGGTGCTGCCGCGCAGCTCGGTATGCGCGACACACAGACTGCCGATCCGTTCGTCGAGCGCCTGCTGGAAGGTTTCGCCTTTTTGGCCGCGCGTATCCACCTCAAAATGGACGCCGAATTCCCGCGCTTCTCCGAGCGTTTGCTGGACGTCGTCTATCCGCATTACCTGTCGCCCACGCCCTCAATGGCGATCATCGCTTTGCGGCCCAATCTGCTTGCGGGCTCAATGCATTCTGGCTACACGCTTCCGGCCGGCTCCGCGCTGAAAGCGCAGCTCGCCGAAGGCGAACAGACCGCCTGTGAGTTTCGGACTGCGCACGAAGTGACGCTATGGCCGCTCGAAATCGTCGACGTGAAATTGCGCGCCGACGCCAGCGCGTTGCCGCTGTCACGCTGGCCGCTCCGCGGCAAGGACGTGGGCGGCGCGCTTCACATCACGCTACGCGCGCATGGCGTCACCGATATTCGCGAGCTGCCGATCAAGAAGCTGACGTTCTTTGCAAGCGCGCAAGATATGCTCGCCTACCCCCTAATGGAGCGCGTGCTCGCACGCAGCATCGGCACGTGCTGCCATAGCGAAGGGGATGGCGCGCAGCGCGCCGTATGGCTCGGCACCAACGCCATCCGCCATGAGGGCTTCGATGCCGATCAGGCCATGCTGCCGTCACGACAAAATACATTCGAAGGTTATCGGCTACTGCAGGAGTATTTCGCCTTCCCCGAGCGTCTGGCGTTCTTCAGCCTCAACGGTCTGGACCGTGCGCTGCCGGGCCTGCGCGGGTGCACCTTCACCCTGACGATCCTGCTCGATGCGGGTGCGCCCGAACTGGAGCGCGCGATTGACGCACGCAGCCTCGCGCTCCATTGCACGCCAGCCGTCAACCTCTTCGAGCGGCGCACGGATCACATCGCCATTTCGCCATCGCGCCACGAGCATCATCTGGTTGTCGACCGAATGCAGCCAACCGATTTCGAAATCTTTTCCATCCGCGGAATAACGGGCCAATCGCGAGCCGGCGCGGCCAATGTCGACTTCTTCCCGTTTTACGGCGGCGCCGAAAGCTCGTCCATGCGGGGCGGCCGCTATTTCTCCGTCCGCCGCGAACCTCGACCCATTGCTCCCAATGCCGCTCGCTCGGCAACCCGCGCGGCCTACCCCGGCAGCGAGGTATACGTGTCGCTTGTCGACCAGAACGATGCGCCCTGGCCCGATTCGCTGCGCCACATCAGCGCCGATGCGCTCTGCACCAACCGGCATTTGCCGCTGTCGATTCCTCTGCACAATGCGGCGGATTTCACTTTGCGGGCTTCGTGCCCGGTGGAGACCGTCAAGGTCCTGCGCGGACCAACCTCGCCAGGCGCCGCGCTCGCCCAAGGGCAATTGACATGGCAGCTCATCAGTCATCTCGGGCTCGATTATCTGGGACTGGTCGACGCCGACGAACGAGAAGGCTCGCAGGCACTGCGCGAGTTGCTGCGCCTTTACGTCGACGGCGCGCGGCGCAATCTGCTCACCCAGATCGACGGCGTGCGCAGCGTGCGAATCGCGCCGGCATATCGGCGTCTGCCGCATCCAGGGCCGGTCATGGTTGGCCGTGGCGTCTGCGTCTCGCTCTTGCTCGACGAACTGGCTTTCGCCGGCGGCAGCACGTATCTCTTCGAATCGGTACTGGAACAATTCCTCGCGCGGCACGTCTCGATCAACAGTTTCAGTGAACTTGCAGTTTCGACGCTCCAGCACGGCGCGATCCGGCGGTGGCCTTCACGCATCGGCAGGCGGCCCATCGTATGAATGCCCGCGTACACGAAACGCCGTCGTGGTGGCATGAGGTCGAAGCCGCCCCCTACGCGCACGACCTGTTTCACCTGCTCCGGCGACTCGACGCGCATGCCGCGCCCTATCCGCGTCTTGGTCAGGCATGGTCTCCCAGCGACGAGCCCGTGCGCATCGGCCAGCAGCCGTCGCTCGCGTTTGCCCCCGCTTCGGTGGCAAGCGCACACGCAAGCGACGAACAGTTGCTCCATGTGTCGATTTACGGTTTCGGGCTGTTCGGGCCGAACGGCCCCCTGCCGCTCCATTTGACGGAGTTCGCCAGGAACCGCGCGCGCAATCATGACGACCCCACCCTGTGCGCCTTCGCCGATCTGTTCCATCACCGGCTCACATTGCTTTTCTATCGCGCATGGGCCGACGCGCAACCCACCGTGAGCGCCGACCGGGACGGCCATTCGTTCTTCGACCGCCACGTCGCATGCCTCGCCCACCTCGGTCTCGCGTCGCTGCCTCAAGGCCACACGCCGGGCCCGCACGCGCTCTATGGCATGACAGGCCGGCTGGTGCGCAATGTCCGCGACGCACACGGGCTGCAGCGGATACTGGCGGCCTCGCTGCACATGCCGGTGCGCATCGTCGAATGGATACCGCAGTGGATCGCGCTCGAGGGCCGGGATCGCGTGATCCTGGGCCCCACAGCACCGGGCGCGCGACTCGGAGCGGGCGCGATGATCGGCGCGGCAGTGCGCGACGCCAGCAGCAAGTTCGAGATTCGCGTGGGGCCATTGACGCTCGAGCAGTTTCACACGCTGCTGCCTGGGACGATCACGATGAAGAAGTTGGCGGCATGGGTGCGCGCCTATATCGGCCGCGAGTTCGCTTGGGATTTGCGGCTGGCGCTCGCGAACGACGCCATCGTGCCGATCCGTCTTGGCGACGCCACGCCACTTGGCTGGGGCAGTTGGCTCGGCGCGCGCTCCGGCGCCGCCGACGCAACGCACCGTGGCGAGTCCTGTGCCGACAATTTCGTCTATTCGCCCGAGCACGTCCTTGCAGCCAGCGCAGCGCGACGCGGCGGCCCGCATTCGACCGCCGGTGTATCGCCTTGAGCTCCCTTTCCCCGCACACTTGCCATTGATGCCGCCATGATGCACAACGTTACCGCCATCTTGCCGCCCGGCTTTGAGACGCTGCGATTCCGCTCGCTCAAAGGCACGGAGAGACTGTCGACCCTCTACGCTTTCGACGTGGAAATGGTGAGCCCCTCCGCGTCTATCGACCTCGCCTCGCTACCCGGCAAACCGCTCACGCTCTCCATCGCGACGCCCAACGGCCCGCCCCGCCATCTTGGCGGCCAGATCTCGCGCTGCGAATTCGCCGGGCGCGAAACCGACACGTCGCGCAGCTATGTCTATGCGTTGACGCTGCGGCCCTGGCTCTGGTATCTGACGAAAACAGTCGACTGCCGCATCTTCCAGGGCCTCTCCGCCCCCGACATCGTGCGCCGGGTGCTCCAGCCCTACGGCTTCGCCGTCGAAACACGCCTCGCCGCGCGCTACCGCACCTGGGACTACTGCGTCCAATACCAGGAAAGCGACTTCGACTTCATCAGCCGCATGATGGAGCGCGAAGGCATCTACTACTACTTCCGCCACGAGGCGGACCAGCAGGTGCTCGTGCTGATCGACGACATCGCCTCGCACGATCCGCTCGCGTGCTACCCAACGCTGCCCTGGCTAGCGCCCGACCGGCTCGTGCTGCCCGGCGAAGTGGGAGTCGAGGACTGGCGCCCGGCCGTCGAACTGCGCTCCGGCGTCTACGCTGTCAACGACCACGACTTCCGCAAGCCGCGCGCCGACGTCTCGCAGCGCCGCGCTAACCCGCTTGGCGACGATCATGCTGGCTACGCGAAGTACGACTGGCAGGCAGGCTACATCAACGCCGAAGAAGGCGAACGCTATGCGACGATCCGGCTCGAAGAGGAACAAGCCGGGCACGCGCAAAGCCACGGCACGACACACGCGCGAACCATGGCCCCGGGCTACCTCCTGACGTTAGAAGGATGTCCGCGCGGCGCCGACAACGTCGCCAACCTGATCGTCGCGGTCACGTACCGGCTCCAGGAAGGTGGCTATGCGAGCGGCAGTAGCGAGGCGCATTACGATTTCGACTTCGTCGTGCAGCCCACCTCGCTCCCCTGGCGGGCACCGAGCGTCACCCCGATACCGAAGGCAACCGGCCCGCAGACGGCAGTCGTAGTCGGTCCCGCAGGCGAAACCCTCTGGACCGACGAATACGGCCGCGTCAAGCTCCAGTTCCGCTGGGATCGCTATGGACACAGCGACGAAAACAGCTCGTGCTGGGTGCGTGTGTCGAGTGCCTGGGCGGGCAGCCAGTTCGGCGTCCTGCAGGTGCCACGTATCGGCCAGGAAGTCATCGTCGATTTCATCAACGGTGAACTTGACCGCCCTATTGTCACAGGCCGCATCTACAACGCCGGGCAAATGCCGCCTTTCGGCCTGCCCGGCGCAGCCACACAAAGCGGCATCGTCACGCGCACGCCCGGCGGCACGACGGAGAACGCCAACATGCTGCGCTTCGAGGACAAGACCGGTGCCGAACAGGTTCTGCTACATGCTGAGCGCAATCTCGACGTCTCCGTCGAGAACGATGCCACCCAAACCGTCGGAGCGAACCAGACCACCCTGGTCAACGGAAACGAAGTCAGCGTAACCAACGGGAATGTCTTTGCGCTGATCGAGGGTACCTCGACACAGATCGTGATCGGCAACTCACTGTTGGTCACGGTTGGCTCCCAGGAACTACTGAACACGAACATGCTCCTTGCCGCTCTCCTTCAGGAAGCACTTATCGGTGTGCAGGTGAGCGCTATCGGTATATCGGTAGGCGCCGTCGGCACAGCCGTTCAGGTTGCAGGCGTTCAGATGGGCCAGACCGGGGTCAGAGTCAGCAACACCAATGCCGCAATCGACTCGATGGACGTGTCGATCACGCATGTCGGCTTCTCGGCCAAATTCTGACGAACAAGCGCTGCCGTGAAGATCATCAAGCCCACGCCCGTTGGCATCGGAATACGCCCTTACCGCATTAATGGCGGCGAGCGGCTCGGCATCGCCATGCCGGTCATGACCACGCTTGACGAAGCACCACGCATCGTCGGCGAGCAGGCGCTATGGCAGCTCGCCGCCGAAGTATTGGGCGCCGTGCCGCTCGACGCGGGATTCGCCAAGCCACATGCGGAATTCCTCGTCGCAGGCGGTGCATTCGCCGCGCACTGCGACGCTTATCGCACGAGCCGTATCGGGATCGAATTCGCTGGTTGCGCGAAGCACCTCGCCGTCGTTTTCCCTGACGCTGTCGACAGCGCGCCTGTCGCGCTGGAGGATTTCATGCCCGTCCCGGCCGATGCACCCGCGCGCCGCCCGCTCTACGGCGAATGGGATCAGGCGAGCGCCACCGCTGACCCGTTCGGTTTCCCACCGGGGTTCGATCGCGCGTGGTTCAATGTTGCACCCGCAGGACAACAAAGGCACGATCTGGCGGCCTTGCCGGACGCCTCGCCCTATCGCATCGCCGGTATGCACCCCGTCCACGCACAGCAGCAAGGCACGCTGCTGCCACTGCGCGGTCGATGCTTCGTAGTCCGTCACGGCTCGCCCGTGCTCGAACCAGTATTGATGCGCCTGACAACGGTCTGGTTCATGCCCGGTCGGGAACGCGCAGTCCTCATCTTCCACGGCGAGACGCCGATCGCGCAATTCGATGCGAGCGATATCGCGTGCCTGATGCTCGCGGCCGAAACGCCGAGTGAATCGCGCAGCATCGAGCACTATGCAAAGGTGCATGAATTGCGCACGGACCCTCGAACCGCTGCCCTGCACGCGCTTCGCGATGGCGACCTGATGCCGGAGAACGTGAATACCACCAGCGCGCTTTGCGATCCTGCGCCACCCACCCCTGCGTGGCAGCAAGCCATGCAACGGCATGGCAAGCGCCTGGAACGCGAAGCGCGCGCACGCGCACAGGCACAGCGCCGCGCGCATGGCGGCGCTTCCACAGCAGCATGCATCGCGACGCCGGGTAACGCGGCTTCGCCGGATTTGGCAGCTCCATTGCCACGATTGAGCGAGCTTGCCGCCTATGTGGCAAAGCAGCAGGAATTTGCCGAAGGCGCCAAAGCGGCCCTGGAGGCGCACGCCGCCGCCGCCAGAGAGCGGGCCGCCGCGCAAACAAGCCCTCCGCCCGGTGTCGGCGCGGCGCGGCGCGGGCCACCGCAAATCCAGCGTCTACGGGATGCCATAAGCAAGACCCGCAGTGCAGTGCCTGTCGAACCACAAGACGCGCAAGAAAAGCTTCTCGCGTTGTACAGGCAATCGGCCCAGCACCAGGAAGCGGCACCGTATGCAACACAGGAAGCCTCGCGGACCGCACGACATCGCGTGAGCGAAAAACATTCGAGCGGCGCGTCGCTCGCGGGCGAGGACCTCACAGGTGTCGACTTGAGCGGGCTCGATCTGCGCGGCGCCGATCTGCGCAACGCCCTCATGGAAAGCGCCAACTTGACCGATACCGATCTGAGCGACGCGAAGCTCGAGGGTGCGGTGCTCGCGCGAGCAATCCTGCGTCGCACGCGGCTCGCTCATGCAGACCTGCGGGAAGTGAACCTCTCGCTCGCGGCCTGCGATGGGGCGTCGTTTACGGGCGCGACACTCGACGGTGCGACCTGCGAGAAGACCGTCTTTCACCACTGCGACTTCGAGGAGTCTCATCTGGAGCGAACCGACTTGCGCGAATGCGAATGGACGTTGGCGCGCTTTGCCAGGGCATCGCTGCGCAACCTCATCGTGACGGGGCAGAACCTCTCTGGCGCGGATTTCAGCGGCGCGACAATCCGCAAGATGACCCTCATACACTGCTTGCTGAAAGCGGTCTCGTTTCGCGGCGCGGATATCGAAGGATTCGGCGTACTGGAGACCGATGCCCGCAGCACGCGCTTTGACAGCGCAACGATCCGCAAGGCGTGCTTCGTAAAAGACAGCCAGCTTGCCGCCGCGAATTTCACAGGAGCCACGCTCACGGAAGTCAACTTTCGCATGGTGAACGCACCGAGCATCAACATGGCGGGCATACGAACCGCTCAATGCGACTTCTCCGACGCCGATCTGACGGGTGCAAACCTGCGCGGCGCGCACCTTGCCGGCGCCATGATGACACGGACCGATCTTACCGACGCCGATCTGTCGAACAGCGACCTGATCGGTGCGATGCTGCGCGGCGCCACGCTCGCGCGCACACGGCTCGCGGGGGCGAATCTGTTTCGGGCGACGCTCTCTCAAGCGCATCTCGAGGATGTCGTTGGGCTCGACGACGCCTACACGGTCCAGACGACCTGGTCCCCACGAGCGGGGGCAACGTCATGACGATCACCCGCGAGACCCTGGTACGACACGTTCGCGACGGCACGCCCGTGCACGACGTCGAATTGCATGGGCTCTCGATGGAGGGCTGCGACCTCGCAGGCGGGCGGTTCGAAGACGTCACGTTCGACGCGGCGACGTTCGCGCATGCATCGCTGCAGGACTGCCTGTTCCAGCGTTGCCAGATGCACAACGTAAAGCTGGCGCACGCAGATCTGACCGGCAGTATCTGGGTCGATTGCAGTCTCTCCTCGGTAGATCTGACGCACGCTGTCCTGACCAACGTGCGGTTGAGCAACACGCATGCGAGGGACTGCGATTTCGCGGCGGTGCGTGCCCGGGAATTCTCCTGCGTGGGTGGCACGCTCGACCCCTGCCGCTTCGATACCGCTGAACTGGACCGCGCCCTCTTCGAGCGCGTCGTGCTCGCCAATGCCTCGTTCCAGCAAGCGCGTATCGCAAAGACCGTCTTCCACAAACTCGATCTGCGCGACGCGGCATTTGCGAACGCTCATCTGGACAATGCCGTGTTCGTCGGCTGCAAGCTCGACGACCAGCGGCTGGAGGACCTGACGCTGAGAGCCTGCCAGTTCATCGAATGCGCGCTGACGGGCGCCTCGTTCGAGCGCGCAACGCTGGCCGGTTGCAACTTCCAGGGCGACGAGCTAGCGGGAGCTTCGTTCGTAGCCGCACACGCCCCCGGAGCAGTCTTCTATCAGGCTCGCCTCGCACAAGCCCGGTTCTGCAACGCGCATTTGCCAAGCACGATGTGGATCGAGGCACAAGCGCAGCAGACGGATTTCAGCGGCGCATCGCTGGACGGCGCGCAATTCCAGCGCGTCAACGCGAGCAAAGCCTGCTTCGCGGGCGCGCGGCTCACGCGCACCGACTTCACGAATGCCACGCTCACCGACGCCGATTTCCGCGGCGCCCATCTCGAAGGCCTGCGCTGCCACGGTGCGGTGAACGCAGCCTGCGCCGGCTCGCCGGGCGTTGCGCCGGACGACGCCGCACAACTCGCGGCGGAACAATGGTCGCGGGAGCGCGATGCCCGCCTGCGACACCGAAGCTCACAAAACTCCGATACCCCCCATCACACCGAAACCCACGGAGGCCCCAGATGAACGCGAATATCGCGGTATTGCCCATGATCCAAAGCAACGACACCGTCGAGCCATTTCCCGGCGGCACGGTCATTGCGCCGCTCGCTGATGGCAAATGGCTCGTCGAGATCTTCGGCGCAAACCAGGCGTGCCGTCGCGCCTTCTCCTGCCTGATCGAGCCTCAACCAGGCGACCGCGTCGCTATCTGGAACAGCGGCGGCGAGTCATTCGTGCTGGCCGTGCTCAAGCGCACCGAAACCGGCTGTGCGGCGCACCTTCGAATCGATGGCGATCTGCTGCTCGAAGCGACGCACGATTTGCAACTGCGTGCGGGCAGCGAGTTGAGCGGCGAGGCAGCGCATGCGTTGCGCCTGAACACCGGCGAGCTGCACGTCGACGCACATACGGCACGCCTGACAGGTGAGGATATCGAAATGAACGCTAGCGAGACCCGTCTGCACACCAATCTCGCGCGCACCGTCGCCAATGTGCTCGAAAGCGTCGCAAGATGCATCACGCAGATCAGTCGCACCACGTATCGCAGCGTCGAGGCGGTCGACCACCTGCGCGCCGCGAACGTGGATCACGCCGCATCGACCAGCATGCGCCTGCACGGCTCGGCAGTGCTGCTCACCGCCGAACATCTGACCAAGGTCGATGCTGCGCAAATCCATTTAGGGTGAATCGCAATGGTCATGGTCAACTCCAGTGCCGGCGGTGGCAACGACGCCGTCAGCGTGAACGCCACCCCGCCGGCGGGCACGCCGGTCGCCTATGGCAATCATGCGAATCGAAGCGAAGCGATTCCCAACGTGCCGCACATCCTGGTGGCGGGCGGGCCGATACACAATACGGCAACCATCATCCCGTCGACGACTGGCGATGCACCGGGCTCGATGGGCGGCGTCGCGTCCGGCACGGTCTGCTCGTATTGCCGCAACATCAACGGCGCAAACACGGTGCTCGTGAAAGGCATGCCGACGACACGCATGACCGATCCGACCATGCAGAACGCGACGAACGCGATCGGCGCCGGCACCTCGCCAAGCCAGTCACACATCCTGAACTTCGCCCCATGATCGCTTCGTCATCCACGCACAAGCCGGACGAAGCGGTTGTCGATCCGTTGCGCCGCCGCTGCGTCGCCGCGCTCGGCGGTCTGCTCGCGGGCTGCACATCCACTCCGCCCGCGAGCGACGCGACGGCCTACAGCGTGCACATCGCGGTGGACAAGCTCGTAAACCAGGATAGCCGCGGCCGGCCCTCGCCGATCCTCGTTGGCGTCTACGAGCTCAGGGCCACCGACACCTTCGGCCTCGCGAGCTTCCCCGCGCTCCAGGACCGTGCGAGGGAGACCCTGGGCGAGGACCTCGTTTCGCTCGAGCAGATGGTGCTCGTACCAGGCGAGCGTCGCGTCGTCAAGCGCCGGGCCAACGACATGGTCCACGCGGTGGGCTTCGTTGCCGGCTATCGGCAACTGGAGCAAAGCGCCTGGCGCAGCTCGGTGGAGCTGCACGCCCCGAAGCGCAACATGCTGGTCTCACTCGTCTGGCCGTTTGCCCCTGATCCGCCCGCCATCGCGTTGCGCGTGGGCGAGCGCAGTCTCGTGTCCGACATGAATGGAAAAAGCCAATGAAAGCATTCGATACACTGCCCGCCGCACCGCCCGAGGCCCTGCCGCCGCGCAACCCGCACGCCTCGCGCAGCAAGGTCGTCTGGTCGGAGGGCATGTACCTGCGGCCCCAGCACTTTCAGCAACTCGAGCGCTACGTCGAAGGCTACGTGCAGCAGCGCTGCCGCTCCCTGGAAGGCCCATTCTGGGGATTCGCGACACTCGATCTCGACCCGGACGCCCTCGCGCTCGGCAAGGTGACCCTCCTCGGCGCGCAAGGCGTTTTCCCGGACGGCTCGCCGTTCGACCTGACAAGCGCCGATGACCTGCCTTCCCCACTCGACATCCCGGCGAACGCCGACGGCGAGCTCGTCGTGCTCGCCTGGCCCGTGCAGCGCGCCGGTGCCGAGGACATCCTCTTTGAGGAGCAGTCCGAATCGATTGCGCGTTACGGCGTTTGCACCTGCGAGGTTGCGGATACCAACGCCGTCGCGCTCGGTCCCGCCACGCTGGACCTCGCCCGCCCACGCGTGCGGCTCGCGCTCGCCTCGCAGCTCGGCGGCGAGTGGCAGGCGCTCGGTGTCGCGCGCGCGCGCGAGCGCCTCGCCGACAACCGCGTCGTGCTTGATCCGCGCTATATACCGCCCATGCTCGTTGCCGGCAGCCACCCGGTGCTGCAGGGCTATGCGGGCGAATTGCACGGGCTGCTCGAGCAGCGCGCCCAGGCGCTCGCGCAGCGCATCGCCCAGCCGGCGCGGGAGGGCGTGGCCGAAGTCGCGGAATTCCTGCTGCTTGCACTCGTCAACCGGGCCCTCGCCGATACGTCGAGGGCGCTCTCGAACAACGACAGCCACCCGCACACATGGTTTCGCGAATGGCTGCGGCTCGCGTTCGAGCTCAGCACTTACACGAGCGACGCGCGAACGCCTGCGTTGCGCCCCGTCTACCGGCACGACGATCTGCAAGCTAGCTTCGCGCCGCTGATGGCGCAGTTGCGCACCGCCCTCTCGATCGTGCTGGAGCAGCATGCCGTGGCGCTGCCGCTGCACGAGCGGGCACACCGCGTATGGGTTGCCGAAGTGCCTTCGCTCGACCTGCTGCGCGACGCGGGTTTCGTGCTCGCGGTCCAGGCGGAGCTGCCTGCCGACACCATGCGCTCGCGCTTTCCTGCGCAAATCAAGATCGGCCCGGTGGAGCGCCTCGCCGACCTCGTGCATCTGCAGCTGCCCGGCATCGGCCTGCGCCTGCTGCCCGCCGCGCCGCGCCAGATTCCTTATCACGCGGGCTTCCACTACTTCGAGCTCGAAACGGCCGGTGATCTGTGGAAGCAACTCGAGCAGTCGGCCGGGCTCGCGCTGCACGTCGCCGGCGAGCTGCCCGGACTCACGATGACCTGCTGGGCGATCCGCCGCTAGCGCGTCCGCAAGCATGCGCCGCCTTCGCCCTCCCCACTGAGCCATGAACGCCGTTGCCCTGTCGTCCAACCATATGCCCCTCGATACCGCACGGGCGCCTCAAGCGCCGCCGCACTTTCCCGCGGTTGCTGGCGGCGATCCGTATCCGCGCAACCGGCTGGTTTCTCTCGCCAGCCGGCTGCTCGACGTCATCGTGCAGATCAGGCTGCAAACGCCAATCGAGCCGCGCGCACTGCGCGAGCAGCTGATGCGGGAAATGCGCGCTTTCCAGTCCCATGCGCAGCAAGCCGGGCTGTCGCCGGGAACCATCGTCGCGGCCCGCTATTGCCTGTGCACGGCGCTGGACGAAGCGGTCGCGCTCACGCCGTGGGGCCGCGCACATGCCTGGTCCTCCTATGGATTGCTGGTCGCGTTTCACAACGAGACCTGGGGTGGCGAAAAATTCTTCCAGTTGCTCGCCCGCCTCTCGGCGCAACCGCATCTGCACGTCGATCTGATGGAGTTGCAGTATGTCTGCCTGGCGCTCGGCTTCCAGGGGCGCTACCACGTGATGCGCGATGGAACGGTCAAGCTCGAGGGGCTGCGCCATCGCCTCTACCGTCTGCTCAGCACCACGCGCCCACCCGTGCCAGAAGCGCTTTCCCCGCAATGCCGCGCGCCGGACAGCACGGCTACCCCGCGCCTGCGCTTTGGCTCGCCGCCATGGGTATGGGTCGCCTCCGCCGCGCTGCTGGCTATCGTGTGCCTCGCAGGGTTCCGTTTCGCCATCGGCACGCGCGCGGTCCGCACCGAAGCGGCCATCGCCGCACTGCGCCTGCCCGAGGCCGCAACGCCCGTTCCCGACGATATCGCCCGCTGGCTCGCAACCGACCTCGCCTCGGGCCGACTCACCGTGCGCAGCCTGGCGGACCGCACGATCATCGCTATCCGCGGCGACGGCGCCTTCGCCTCCGGCGCCACGGCGGTCGAACCGACCTATCTGCCCACCGTCGGCCGGATCGCCATGGCTCTGAACCGCTTTCCCGGAGCGCTGACCATCACCGGCCACACGGACAATCAACCGATTCACACACCGGCGATCCGTTCGAACACAGCGCTCTCCGTGGCCCGCGCGGGCTCGGTCAGAGCGGCGCTGCTGGCCGCCGGCCTGGTCGGCAACCGGCCGATCGGCGTCGAAGGCGCCGGCGACTCGCAGCCAATCGATACCAATGCAACGCCAGCCGGCCGCGCGCGTAACCGGCGCGTGGACATCGTGCTGTACGTGTCGCGCGGCGCACCCGTTTCCTCGCCCTCTCGCCCCTCATGAATGTACTGAGACGCTTGTTTCGATTTTCCATTTCTCCGCTGCTGTGGATCAGCATTGCGGTGCTGCTGCTGGCCACGTGGGTCTGGTGTTACGGGCCGCTCGTCGGGTTCGGCGAAAGCTTGCCTCTGCAAAGCCGGCGCGCACGCGCACTCGTGGTCGCCTTGTTGCTGGCGTGCTGGCTCTGCTGGCTCGTGCGGCGCCTGCGCGCACGCGCGGGCCGCGCAGGGCCGATTGCGCGCTGGCGCGACCACCGCCGCCAGCGGCGCGAGCAGGCGGCGGCCGAAGCCGGGCCGAACGCAGAGCGCCTCGCCGAACTGCGTGCACGTCTGCTCGATGCGCTCAAGCGGCTGCGCGAATGCGTTCTGTCGACGTCGCGCGTCGCGACATGGCTCGACCGCCTGACCGGCCGCAGCAAATACCACCTGCCGTGGATCGTCGTCGCGGGCAGCGCCGGCTCCGGCAAGACGAGCCTGCTGGTCAGCAGCGGCTTGCGCCTGCATGGACCGCTGCCGGCCGGCGCGCCGGTGCCGCCCACGACGCAGTGCGACTGGTGGTACGCCGACGATGCCGTGCTCGTCGACACGCCGCACGACACGCTCGAGACGCGCCAGGACGGCACGCCGGAGCCCAATGGCATCTGGACTACGCTCGCCCGGCTGCTGCGCCGCTACCGGCCGCGCCAGCCGCTCAATGGAGTATTGCTGACCGTGGCCGCCGATACGCTCGTGAGCCTGTCCGCGCCCGAACGCACGGCGAGCGCGGAACGACTCGCGCGGCCGCTGCGCGCCATGCAGACTCGGCTCGACGTCCGCGTGCCGGTGTATGTGTGCGTCACGCGGATGGACCGGCTGCGCGGGTTCTCCGACTACTTTCGCAACCTCGGCCACGAGGCGCGCGAAGCGGCGTGGGGTATCGGCTATGCGCTCGCCGACCCGCGCCCCGGTGACCCGCTGTGGCCAGGCCACAACGGCCTCGCGGAACTCGCAAAACGTCTCGACGACGGTCTGTGCGCCGCGCTCGACGCCGAGCCGGACGCCGACGCACGCGCTCAGGCTTACCTGTTCCCGCAGCAGTTCGACGTCGTGCGGCAAGCCATCGCGGCATTCTGCGAAAGCCTCTTTCGCGAGTCGAGATTCGAAGCGCCGCTGCATCTGCGCGGCATTTATTTCACTGCCGCGCGCAATGGCCCTTCGACCACCGATTGCGTGCTGAGCACCTCGCTCGACGCACCGGGCTCCCAGCGCAAATTCGCGGCGCCCGCCGTGCAGGCCGGACCCGCCGAGCGCAATGGCTTTTTCATCAAATCGCTGTTGCGCGACGTGCTGTTCGCCGACTCCGGCTTCGCGGGCGTGAGCCGCACCGGGCGACGCCGCAACGCACTATGGCAAACCGTCCTGGCGACGGGCGCCGTCGCGACGCTCGCGGCCCTCGCCTGCGGCTGGCTATTCAGTTATACGAACAATCGCGCTTACCTGGACGAAGTCGATACGCGCGTCGCCGCGTTCGAGCGCGAGGCGGCGGAGCCCATGGAGACAGCCGACCCGCAAACCCTCGCGCCCATGCTCGACGCGCTGAAGGCGCTGCCCGACTCGCCGCGCTTCGATGCCGATTCGCCTCCCTTCTTTCGCTATCGTCTCGGGCTCTTTCAGGGCACGCGCGTCCGCGAAGCCGCCGAGGACGCCTATCAGCGCGCGCTGCGTGAAAAGCTGCTGCCGCTCGTCTCGACTCATCTGGAACAACTGCTCTCCGGCGCCCCCACCAACGACATCGAATATGACTATGCCGCGCTGAAAGCCTATCTGATGCTGCACGATCCGGCCCACTATGACGGCAGCTTCATCGCGGCCTGGCTGTCCCTCGACGTCCAGCGCACCCTGTCCGCCAGCACGACTCAGGCCGAGCGCACGCAAATCGACACACATCTGTCGAACCTGTTCGCCTCGCGCAGCATCGCCGCCACACAGCCATTCGGTCAGCCAGTCAATCAGGCGCTCGTCGACGCCGTGCGCGCGCGCGTGGCCCAGGTCCCGCTGCCTGAGCGCACCTGGCGTGTCCTGCGCCGCGAGTTGCTGCAAACGATGAAAGCGCCTCCGGTCACGATAGCCGACGCGGGCGGCCCGCAAGCCGCGCTGGTATTCGTGCGCGCGAGCGGCAAGCCGCTGACCGACGGCATCGCGCCGCTCTTCACGTACCGCGGCTACTGGGACACTGTCGACAAGCGCATTGGCGAGATCACGGCCTCGCTCGCGCGCGACGACGCCTGGGTGCTCGGCATCGCGGGTGCGGCGAAGGCAGACAGCGCCACGCTCGCGGGATGGACCGAGCAGGCCCGCCGTCTCTATCTGAACGAGTACGTGGCGACATGGGACGACTACCTCGGCGATCTACGGCTCGCGCCCGCATCATCGCTCGAACAGAGCATCCAGCGCGCACGCGTGCTCTCGGCACCCGACTCGCCGCTACGCAACCTGTTGCAGATGGCCGCGAAGGAAACGCAACTGCTGCGCACGGAAGCGGGCAAGCCGCAGCTTGCCGCGCGCTGGCGGCAACGCATGGACGTCGCCCGTCATTCGCTCGAAGCCGTATTCGGCAAGACGCCGACGGATAGCGCACCCACAGGCCAGGATGCGCCGACGGAAGCCATTGTCGATGCGCATTTCGTCGCCTTGCGGCAGCTCGTCACCGGACAAGGCCCGGACGGGCGCGGCACGCCGCTCGATACGGTGCTGCAGAACGTCGATGCGCTATACAGCTACCTGACCTCGGCGAGCGCCGCGCTCGCAAGCGGCGGCACGCCGCCCTCGACCGAGGTGTACGCCAAATTGCAGGCGGATGCGGGCAGGTTGCCCGTGCCGCTGCGCGGGCTTCTGAGCAATCTGTCACGCAACGCGGTGCAAGGCGTGAGCGCCTCGACGCGACAAACCCTCTCGGAGCAGACCAGCAATGGCGTCGGCAGCGTGTGCCGGCAGATGATCGCCGGACGCTACCCGTTCGTGCGCAATGCCGCCCGCGATATGCCGCCGGACGAATTCGCGCGGCTGTTCGCCTCCGGCGGCGTGCTCGACGATTACTTCCAGAAGAGTCTCGCCGCCCAGGCCGATACGAGCGGTCCGCGCTGGCGCTTCCGGCCGCTTGCCGTGGCGAGCACCGACGGCATGGGCTTCGCCGCGGACGCCCCGCGCGACGCGCGGATGCTCGACGCGTTCAGCCAGGCGGCGAAGATACGCGATACCTACTTCGGATCGAACGGGCGCAGCCCGGCCTTTGAAGTCGTACTGACGCCACAGGAAACCGATCCGGACATCTTGCAGTACACGCTCACCGTCGGCGCCCAGACCCTGCGCTACGCGCACGGCCCGTCCATGCCTCTGGTCGTCAAATGGTCCGCTGACGGCACCCAGCGCGTGGCGCTGGAGATCAACACAGTGGGCGGAGTGCAGGCGCTGCAGGGCGAAGGGCCGTGGGCGCTGCAGCGCCTGTTCGACAAGGCGCAGATCGCCCCGGGCGACATTGCGGATAGTCAGAACGCGACTTTCGACGTCGGCGGCCACAAGCTCACGCTGCGCATGGCGGCCGGCACGGGCGGCGGCGACGCACTACACCGCGCCGAACTGCTTGCCTTCCGCTGCCCGGCCTGAGCCGGCTAGCCGGCGGCATTTCCCCAGTTCTGCCCTGCGAGTCCCTCCCATGACTGAACAATCCAATATCGGCATCAAGATTTCCGTGCTCACCTGCAACGGCGCCGCGTCGGGAAACGTCGCCGGCACCGAATTCGGCACCGACGGAGGCACGATCGGCAATGGCGCCGGCAACACCCTCGTGCTGCCCGACGACACGGGCGGCGTGGCCGCCCACCATGCGGATATCCGCTGCGTGGCCGGGGGCTGGCGCATGCGCAACATCAGCGAGCGCGGCGCGCTGACGGTCAACGGCAAGCCGCTCATGCCCGGCGGCGACATGAGCGTGGGCGTGGGCGACTTCATCGGCCTCGGCCCCTACGTGCTACGCGTGGCGCCCGGACTCGTGGCACCGGACTGGCAAGCCGGCGCGGCACCGGCTCGCATGGACGGCGTGCCGGCGGCATCGGCGCTGGACGGGCCGAGCCAGCCACACCGCGAAGCCGGCCCGCTCTCCGAGGCGCCTTCGGCCGGTTGGCGCCCGGACGACGCCACGCTGCTCGAGTCGCCGATCGCATTCGGCGACCTGACGGATCTGCCAGTGGACCCGCTGGCCCTGTTCGGCTCCGTCAGCCGTGCATGGCCTGGCGCGCACAATCCGCAAGCCGCCGACCTGTTTGGCGAGGAAGTCGGCCCGACTTCGCGCGCCGACGAAGCACCCCCACCACTGGCGCCGCGCCCTCACGAGGGCGAGCGCCGAAAGTCGACCGAATTGAACAGTGCGTTCACGATGAGCCTCGCGATGCCCATGCCCGAGCGCCATGACGAAGTTTTGCCAACCGGTGCGGATGGCGCGACGGCCATCACGCCGCTATCGCGAGAGGCATTCGAGGCCCATGATCGGGTCGAGGCGTCGCACCATCCCGCCACGGCACATGCCACCGACGAGCAACCGGCCAACAGCAGCCTTTGGGACACTGCGGCGGAGCATGCGCGCGTACCTATGAAGGTTCGCTATGACACGCATTTCGGCACTGCGTGGCACGATGCGACGTCGGCCGCGCCCAGGCGGCACGACGCGGGCGCCTTGCTGACACGCTCCGCCGCGCACCTCCCCCCCGCAGCAGCCGACGACCGGTTCGCATCGCTGCGCGCCGCGTTCCCCATGGCTGGCGCCGCAGCGCGATCCGAAGACAGCACCACACCAGCACCGGTCGACGTCATCGCCTCGTTGGCGAGTCACTCCGCGAGCCGCGTCGAGCCCCTGCCCTCGACGCTGGAGGGCACCGGTTCGGCCCTCATCGGGGCGTTCCTCGCAGGCGCGGGCATTGCGGCTCACGATGCAGCGGCCGTCGGTCTCGACACCGAATTCATGTATGCACTCGGCGGCATGGCCCGCACGCTGCTCGGCAGGCACATTGGGTCATCATAGCGAGGCTCCCGAGGCCCGATACGCGCGAGGGTCGTGCAGCAGATCGACGGCGAATGACCGATTCTCGACAAAATATGTCCGGACTGTTCAGTCGAGACACATTACACTGCGCTTCATAACTCCTATACATGACCTTTTCATGCCATCGCCGCGCCGGGTCCTCGATGCCTCCTCGGAGCATCTGGACCCAATGGGCACGCGGCGCCCGCATGAAGCCTTTTCGCTTATCGACAATATGGAAACCAGCCTCGACAAGCGCGCCGCGCGTGGCGCCGCGCCTGCGTCCGGCACACCCGCGGCAGCCGCCGCCGGCGTGCAGCGCACCGTTTACTCCGTGCTCGGCGCGATCAGCTTTTCGCATCTGCTCAACGACATGATCCAGTCGTTGATCCTGGCCATCTATCCGATGCTCAAGGACAACTTCTCGCTGTCGTTCACGCAGATCGGCCTCATTACGCTCACCTACCAGATCACGGCTTCGATGCTCCAGCCGCTCGTGGGCGTTTTCACCGACAAGCGCCCGATGCCCTACTCGCTGCCCGTCGGCATGGGTTTCACGCTGTGCGGCCTGTTGCTGATGTCGGTGGCGCCGAGCTTCCCTGTGCTGCTCGTCGCGGCGGCGCTCGTGGGCTGCGGCTCCTCGGTGTTCCATCCGGAGTCCTCGCGCGTCGCGCGCATGGCCTCGGGCGGCCGCCACGGCCTCGCGCAGTCGCTCTTCCAGGTGGGCGGCAACGCGGGCACCTCGCTCGGACCGCTGCTCGCCGCCGCGATCGTCATTCCGCATGGCCAGCGCAGCATCGCGTGGTTCTCGGTGGCCGCGCTCGTCGCGATGTTCGTGCTCACGCAGATCGGCCGCTGGTACAAGGCCCATCCGGCGATGAAGAAAAAGCGCGTCGAAGTCCCGCGCGTGCGGCTCTCGCGCGGCCGCGTCGCCATGGCCATGGGGGTTCTCGTGCTGCTGGTGTTCTCGAAGTACTTCTACCTCGCCAGCATCAACAGCTACTTCACGTTCTATCTGATCGACCGCTTCCACCTGCCCATTCAGGCGGCGCAGATCCATCTGTTCGTGTTCCTCGCAGCCGTGGCGGCAGGCACGATCATCGGCGGCCCGGTGGGCGACCGCATCGGCCGCAAGTACGTGATCTGGGGCTCGATTCTGGGCGTGGCGCCGTTCACGCTGCTGCTGCCCTATGCCAACCTGTTCTGGACCAGCGTGCTCACCGTGATCATCGGCGTGGTGCTCGCCTCGGCGTTCTCGGC
>DATEJU010000570.1:0-4821 GCA_035277805.1 Paraburkholderia sp.
TGCGAACAATATCTGCCCAAGCCCGATGTTCCGGTATTCCGGCCTCGGTTTTTTTGCGGCTTCTGCCATGCTAGACCCCTACTATGTGTTAACACTAATACGCAATTTTAGCGCCTTTTCATATCGCGCTGCAGCGAAATCAGCCTCTGGAACCGCTGCCGCGCGCGCGATGCAAGCGCATGAGAAGTGCCCGCACGCCTCGCGCAAGCGCTCTTTTCAACTCTTCAACTCAAGTCATTCTGATAGTAGTACCCAGTTGTGACATACCAACCGCGACGCACCTCGACCGGACGGTCTCCATAGGTATAGGACACGCGATCGACAGATAGCAAAGGGAACCCTGCCGGAATATTGAGCAGATCGGCAACAACGGGCTCGGCGGCCACGGCGCGAATCTTCTCGGTCGCACGAATCATGCGCGTGCCGAACTCGGCTTCGAACATGGCGTAGAGCGGCCCCTTGTACTCGGCCAGGCGCTCGGCCGTCAAGCCGCGGAATATGCCGCCGGGCAACCAGATTTCATCGAGTACGGTGCTCTCGCCGTCGAACTCCAGCAGCCGCCGGATCAGCACGACCGGGTCGGCAGGCTTGAGCTCCAGTTGGCGCGCGATCTCGGCGGAAGCGCGCAAGCGCCGGCATTCGAGCAGCTTGCTCACGTGCGGATGCTCGGCACCGTCATCCGCCAGCAATCTAAGAAAGCGAAACTGGGCGCGCTCTTCGTTGTGCGTCGCAACAAACGTGCCCTTACCCTGGCGGCGCACCAGCAGATTGTCCGCCGCGAGTTCATCAATCGCCTTGCGCACGGTCCCCTGACTCACCTTGTAGCGGGCGGCCAGTTCGACTTCGCTGGGGATGATTTCACCGGGCTTCCATTCGCCGGACTCGAGGCTCTGGGTAATGAGCCCCTTGATCTGCTGATAGAGCGGGCTGAAGGTAGGAGACGCGGGGGAAGACGCATGCCCCGACGCAGATGCGGGAGCCCCGCTCTCGGGAGCGGTGGAATTCGCGTTGCTGTCCGGGTTCGCACTCATGGCGCGCATTTCAACATAAAGCCCCCCGGAAATCTACCCTTTTGGCTGCAATAGATATGTCTTATATAAGACATAAGATACGGTTGACTTTGCCACTTCCGACTCCTACACTGCCGGACGAGCAAGGGTTTGCGGGTCGATTCGAAGGGTCTGCCGGCAGCATCCACCTCGTGGCGAAATGCGCCGCTGGGCCGCCTTGCCAATCATGCTGTTCCTCCATGCAGTAGAGGGTTTCGATCCGCCCAGCCCGGCGCGCAGCCGTCAAGCACTCGCGCCCCGCCTCGTGGACCGTCCCAGCCGAGCTGTAGCAGGAGCTGGCACATACACGCAAAGCGGCCTGCGTCACGCGTCCTTCTCCAGGATGTTCCCCTATCCGGACGACCCTGCCCGGGCGGCCGCTTCCCATTGCTTTGTCGCACAGGTCAAACGGCGATCCCGCCTCCAGACGCGCGGCGCGATGCTCGCAAGGCCTCGCCTCGCACGCCCGGAAAAAGGTTCGCCGGATTCACCAACGCTTCGTGTAACGCGCATATAGAATGGCGTTTTACCCTGGCGTCTAACGCATCTTCCTGGAGATTTTCAATGGCTAAGTCCGCAAAGCGCGTTGCCGTCACCGGCGCCGCAGGTCAGATCGCTTACTCCCTGCTGTTCCGCATCGCGAATGGCGACCTGCTCGGCAAGGATCAGCCCGTCATCCTGCAACTGCTCGACCTCCCGCAAGCGCAAGCCGCCGTCAAGGGCGTCGTGATGGAACTGGACGACTGCGCATTCCCGCTGCTCGCGGGCGTGGTCATCACCGACGACCCGAAGGTCGCATTCAAGGATGCAGACGTCGCCCTGCTGGTTGGCGCGCGTCCCCGCTCGAAGGGCATGGAGCGCAAGGACCTGCTCTCGGCGAACGCCGAAATCTTCACGGTTCAGGGCAAGGCGCTGAACGATGTCGCCAGCCGCGACGTGAAGGTGCTGGTCGTCGGCAACCCGGCCAACACGAACGCCTACATCGCGATGAAGTCGGCGCCAGATCTGCCGAAGAAGAACTTCACCGCCATGCTGCGGCTGGACCACAACCGCGCGCTCTCGCAACTGGCCGCCAGGTCGGGCAAGCCGGTCGCTTCGATCGAGAAGCTCGCCGTGTGGGGCAACCACTCGCCCACGATGTACCCCGACTTCCGTTTCGCCACCGTCGATGGCCAGTCGCTCACGAAGCTCATCAACGACGACGAATGGAACCGCAACACCTTCATCCCGACCGTCGGCAAGCGCGGCGCGGCAATCATCGAAGCGCGCGGCCTCTCGTCGGCGGCTTCGGCGGCTAACGCTGCCATCGACCACGTGCGTGACTGGGTCCTCGGCACGAACGGCAAGTGGGTTACGATGGGCATCCCGTCGGACGGCTCGTACGAGATCCCCGAAGACATCATCTACGGCGTGCCGGTGACCTGCGAGAACGGCGAGTACAAGCGCGTGGAAGGCCTCGAGATCGACGCATTCTCGCGCGAGAAGATGAACGGCACGCTGAACGAGCTGCTCGAAGAGCGCGAAGGCGTGGCGCACCTGCTCGGCAAGTAAGCCTGGTGGACAAACCGGAACTCCGTAGCAGCGCGGCGGGTTCCGGTTTTTTGCGCGTCGAGGTCTCTTCGAAGCCGTCCGACGCGCATGTGCGCGAGCGCCGCGGCCCAGGCCGCACGTCTCGCGCCTGATTCGCACGCGCCTTGCGGGAGATTGCCCGCAAGCACCCTCCCTCCGCAGGGCGCGTCCGAATCAGGCTCCTACTCCAACACTCGACCCCTGACGCCGAAGATGCGCGCCCTCACCCCCGCCGAAGTGCTGTTTGACGGCGAAGCGCCGCCCACTCTCCTGCCCGTCTGCGATCACTATGCCGGCAGCGAGAAGCTGATGCTGAAATCGCTCGCGCTGCAGCAGCAGCTCGGCCCGGTATTCGACATCACGCTCGACTGCGAGGACGGCGCCCAGGTCGGCCGCGAGGCCGAGCACGCCGAGCTCGTCGCTTCGCTGATCGGCGGCGAGCACGACCGCTTCGGGCGTGTCGGCGTACGCATCCACGACTTCCATCATCCGCACTGGCGCGACGACGTGCGCCTGATCCTGCGCGCCGCGAAGCGCGCGCCGGCCTTCATCACGCTGCCGAAGATCCGCGCCGTGGGCGACGCCGCCGAAATGACGGCGTTCATCGAGGCCACGCGCGTCGAAATGGGCATTGAAAAACCCATTCCCGTGCAACTGCTCGTCGAAACGCATGGCGCGCTCGCGCGCGCGTTCGACCTCGCCGCGCTGCGCGGCGTGGAGGCGCTCAGCTTCGGCCTGATGGACTTCGTCTCCGCGCACGACGGCGCGATTCCCGACACCGCGATGCGCTCGCCGGGCCAGTTCGATCACCCGCTCGTGCACCGCGCGAAGCTGGAAATCGCCGCGGCCTGCCATGCGTCCGGCAAGGTTCCGTCGCACAACGTCAGCACCGAGGTGCGCGACATGGAAGTCGTCGCGAGCGACGCGCGACGCGCGCGCAATGAATTCGGCTACACGCGCATGTGGAGCATCCATCCCGCGCAAATTCCGGCCATCGTCGCCGCATTCGCGCCGCGCGACGAGGAAATCGCCACCGCCGCCGAGATCCTGCTGGCCGCGCAAGCGGCGCAATGGGGTCCGACGCGCCATGGCGACACGCTGCACGACCGCGCGAGCTACCGCTACTACTGGTCCGTGCTGCGCCGCGCGCGCACGACGGGGCGCGCCGTGCCCGCCGAAGCCGCGCCATGGTTCGCGACGGGCGCCGGGACCTCGAGCGCCGCTACCTCGGGAGAGCGTGCGCAGGGAGCAGCTTCATGAACCGCGAGCGCATTTTGTTTCAAACAGCAAAAATCTGAGTCTGTACCGGCAAATAGGCGAAAATAGCGTCCGCTGCGTGCTTTCGGGGCGCGCGCAGTGCAACCGGCGGCTGCATCCCGCAGCCGCGCACTGATCAACCGATTTAGAGAGATAAAGGTCTGACTCCATGAAGAAACTGCTGATCGCTACCGTTATCGGCGCGCTGTCCACGACGATGATGCTGGCAGCCACCGAAGCCGCCGCGCAACCCTCGTCGACCACCGCCAAGGCCAAGAAGCCGGCACCGAAACACCGCATCATCAAGCGCAAGGCTAATCCGGCCAAGGAAGCGAAGGTCGATCCGATCCCGGCTGGCGCCGAGCACTGGACCTGCGCCGAAGGCATGCAATTCGACCTGAAGGGCGACATGGCGCGTGACCAGATCGTCACCGTTCACTGGGCGAACAAGAACTACAACCTGCCGCGCCAGGTCACGACGACGGGCGCCGATCGTTTCCACGACGCGGCAACCGGCCTCGACCTGGTCGTGATCCCGACCAAGGCCATGCTGTTCTCGGACAAGGACAGCTCGCGTCTGGCCGACGAGTGCAAGACCGTTGCAATGCAGCAAGGCGCCATGGCGCCGACCCAGGCCAACGCGCTGAACCGCAGCGCCGCACCGGCCGCGGGTGCCAGCGGCGCAGCCGCCCAGTAAGGGCCACAAAGGGAAACCTCGATGTCCGCGCCCGTCTCCAACGTCAGGCCGCCGCCGGATCAGGTACTGGCCGATATTGTCGACTACGTGCTCGATTTCGAGCTCGATAGCGCGCTCGCGCTGACGACGGCGCGCTACTGCCTGCTGGACACGCTCGGCTGCGGACTCGAGGCGCTCTCCTACCCCGCCTGCACCAAGCTGCTGGGACCGATCGTGCCGGGCACGATCGTCCCGCACGGCGCAAAGGTG
>DATEJU010000571.1:0-6708 GCA_035277805.1 Paraburkholderia sp.
CTCGAAGGGCCAGCCGACCCTGATCCTCGCGAAGACGATCAAGGGCTATGGCATGGGCGAAGCCGGCCAGGCCATGAACATCACCCACCAGCAGAAGAAGATGCAGGTGGATCAGCTCAAGAAGTTCCGCGACCAGTTCCGCCTGCCGATCTCGGACGAGCAGATCGTCGACGTGCCGTACCTCAAGTTCGAGGAAGGCTCGAAGGAGCTCGAGTACATGCGCCAGAAGCGCATGGACCTTGGTGGCTACCTGCCCGCGCGCCGCCAGAAGGCAGAATCGCTGCCGGTGCCGGCGCTCGAAGCGTTCGAGCCGCTGCTCAAGGGCACGGGCGAAGGCCGCGAGATTTCGACGACGATGGCGTTCGTGCGCATCCTGAACATCCTGCTGAAGGACAAGGCGCTCGGCAAGCGCGTCGTGCCGATCGTGCCGGACGAGTCGCGTACCTTCGGTATGGAAGGCCTGTTCCGCCAGATCGGCATCTGGAACCAGGACGGCCAGAAGTACGTGCCGGAAGATGCCGACCAGCTGATGTTCTATAAGGAGTCGCAGACCGGCCAGATCCTGCAGGAAGGCATCAACGAAGCCGGTGGCATGTGCGACTGGATCGCGGCCGCGACGTCGTACTCGACGCACGGCGAGATCATGGTGCCGTTCTACATCTTCTACTCGATGTTCGGCCTCCAGCGCATCGGCGACCTCGTGTGGGCGGCGGGCGACATGCGCTCGCGCGGCTTCCTGCTCGGCGGCACCGCGGGCCGCACGACGCTCAACGGCGAAGGCCTGCAGCACGAAGACGGCCACTCGCTCCTGTGGGCCGCATCGGTGCCGAACTGCGTCACCTACGACCCAACCTTCGGTTACGAGCTGGCCGTGATCATGCAGGACGGCTTGCGCCGCATGGTGCAGGATCAGGAAGACGTGTTCTATTACGTCACCGTGATGAACGAGAACTACGAGCACCCGGCGATCCCGCAGGGCGAGCATGTGGCCGCGGACATCATCAAGGGCATGTACTCGTTCAAGAAGGGCGACGCGAAGGCCAAGGGCCCGCGCGTTCAGCTGATGGGCGCGGGCACGATCTTCAACGAAGTGATCGCCGCCGCCGACCTGCTCAAGAACGACTGGGGCGTCGAAGCCGACCTCTGGAGCGTGCCGAGCTTCACGGAGCTCGCCCGCGAAGGCCACGAAGTCGAGCGCTGGAACCTGCTGCACCCGAGCGAGCCGCGTCGCGAATCGCACGTGGAGAAGCTGCTCAAGGGCACGGAAGGCCCGGTCGTGGCTTCCACCGACTACGTGCGCGCACTCGCCGACCAGATCCGTGGCCTCGTGCCGCGCAAGTTCGTGGTGCTCGGCACCGATGGTTTCGGCCGTTCGGACACGCGTGAAAATCTGCGCCACTTCTTCGAAGTCGATCGTTACTGGACGACGGTTGCGGCGCTGGGCGCGCTTGCAGATGAAGGCAAGATCGAGCGCAAGGTCGTCGCCGACGCCATTGCGAAGTACAAGCTCGACCCGTCCAAACCCAACCCGATGACCGTCTAACGCATCATCCCCCTGTGCATGGCATGCGCGCCTCCCCGAAGCGGGGAGGCGCGTCGTATGCGGCCCCGGAGACATTAACAATGAGTCAAACGATCGAAGTCAAGGTGCCGGACATCGGCGATTACAAGGACATTCCTGTGATCGAGGTGCTGGTCAAGGCGGGCGATACCGTCGAAAAAGAGCAGTCGCTCATCACGCTGGAATCGGATAAAGCGACGATGGATGTGCCGAGCCCCGCAACGGGCACGGTCAAGGAAGTGAAGGTCAAGGTGGGCGACAACGTGTCGGAAGGCTCGCTCGTGCTCGTGCTGGACGGCGCGGGTGCCGCTGCGGCTCCGGCTGCCGCGCCTGCCGCGGCTCCCGCTCCCGCGCAGCAAGCTGCGCCGGCAGCAAGCGGTGGCGCGCAAAGCGTCAAGGTCCCCGACATCGGCGACTATAAGGACGTGCCCGTCATCGAGATCGGCGTGAAGGTTGGCGACCGCGTCGAGAAAGAGCAGTCGCTCGTCACGCTCGAGTCGGACAAGGCGACCATGGACGTGCCGAGCCCGGTGGCCGGCGTCGTCAAGGCAATCCTGGTGAAGGTGGGCGATAACGTGTCGGAAGGCACGGAAATCGTCGTCGTGGAAGCCGAGGGCGCAGCGGCTCCTGCTGCCGCACCGGCTGCAAAGCACATCGAAGAGCCGTCGGACGCGCCTCAGGCTGCGCCGACCCGGCCCGCGCCCGCCGCACCGTCGGCACTCGCGCAGGCGCCGATCATCCCGGCAGGCGAAGGCGGCGCACGCCGTCCGAGCCACGCATCGCCGTCCGTGCGCAAGTTCGCGCGCGATCTGGGCGTGGACGTTGCCCGTGTCACGGGCACGGGTCCGAAGGGCCGCATCACCCAGGACGACGTCACCGCGTTCGTGAAGGGCGTGATGACGGGCCAGGTGGCTGCTCCGGGCGCTGCAACCGCAGCGCCGGCCGGCGGCGCGGGCCTGAACCTGCTGCCGTGGCCGAAGGTCGACTTCACGAAGTTCGGCCCGATCGATACGCAGCCGCTTTCGCGCATCAAGAAGATTTCCGGCGCGAACCTGCATCGCAACTGGGTGATGATCCCGCACGTCACGAACAACGACGAAGCGGACATCACCGACCTCGAAGCGCTGCGCGTGCAACTGAACAAGGAAAACGAGAAGGCAGGCGTGAAATTCACGATGCTCGCGTTCGTCATCAAGGCCTGCGTCGCGGCGCTGAAGAAGTTCCCGGCGTTCAACGCGAGCCTCGACGGCGACAACCTCGTCTTCAAGCAGTACTACCACATCGGTTTCGCCGCCGACACGCCGAACGGTCTCGTCGTCCCCGTGATCCGCGACGCGGACAAGAAGGGTCTCGTCGACATCGCGAAGGAAATGGCCGAGCTCTCGAAGCTCGCGCGCGAAGGCAAGCTCAAGCCGGACCAGATGCAAGGTGGCTGCTTCTCGATCTCGTCGCTCGGCGGTATCGGCGGCACGCACTTCACGCCGATCATCAATGCGCCGGAAGTGGCGATCCTCGGCCTGTCGAAGAGCGCGATGAAGCCGGTGTGGGACGGCAAGCAGTTCGTGCCGCGCCTCACGCTGCCGCTCTCGCTCTCGTACGACCACCGCGTGATCGACGGCGCGGCTGCCGCGCGCTTTAACGCGTACCTCGGCCAGATCCTCGGCGATTTCCGCCGCGTGATCCTGTAAAACCGCTTCATTGACCGGCTGACGCCGCCGCTTCGCACGCGCTGTGTTCATGCGCGTGCGTGGCGCGGTGGGCGCGGCCGGTCGTTCCAATAGGGGACACCATGAGTCTCGTCGAAGTGAAAGTGCCGGATATCGGCGACTTCAAGGACATCGACGTCATCGAAGTCAACATCAAGGCCGGCGATGTGATCGAGAAAGAGCAGACGCTGCTCTCGCTCGAGTCGGACAAGGCCACGATGGAAGTGCCCAGCGACGTCGCGGGCACCGTCAAGGAAGTGAAGATCAAAGCGGGCGACAAGGCGTCGCAAGGCACGGTGATCGCACTGGTCGAGGCGTCCGAGGGTGCAACCGTGGGCGCCGCGGCCCCTGCGCCCGCATCGAAGGCCGAGGCGCCCAAGGCCGCCGAAGCACCGAAGGCCGCAGCGCCTGCGCCGCAAGCCGGCAGCTTTGGCGGCAGCGCCGACGTCGAATGCGACATGCTCGTGCTGGGCGCAGGCCCTGGCGGTTACTCGGCGGCGTTCCGCTCCGCCGACCTCGGCATGAAGACCGTGCTGGTCGAGCGCTATTCGACGCTCGGCGGCGTGTGCCTGAACGTCGGCTGCATTCCGTCGAAGGCGCTGCTGCACACGGCGCTCGTGATCGACGAAGCGGCTGACCTGGCTGCGCACGGCATCACGTTCGGCAAGCCGCAGATCGACCTCGACCGCCTGCGCGACTTCAAGTCGGGCGTCGTCAAGAAGCTCACGGGCGGCCTCGCCGGCATGGCGAAGGCGCGCAAGGTCGAAGTCGTGACCGGCGTGGGCACGTTCCTCGATCCGTACCACATGGAAGTGGCGGGCGAGAGCGGCAAGAAGATCGTCAAGTTCAAGCAGGCGATCATCGCCGCGGGCTCGCAGGCCGTGAAGCTGCCGTTCATCCCGGAAGATCCGCGCGTGGTCGACTCGACCGGTGCGCTCGAGCTGCGCCAGATCCCGCAGAAGATGCTGGTGATCGGCGGCGGCATCATCGGTCTGGAAATGGCGACCGTCTACTCGACGCTCGGTGCGCAGATCGACGTCGTGGAAATGCTCGACGGCCTGATGGCCGGTGCGGACCGCGATCTCGTGAAGGTCTGGGAGAAGTACAACGCGAAGCGCTTCGCGAACGTCATGCTCAAGACCAAAACGACGAATGCCGAGGCGAAGGATGACGGCATTTACGTCACGTTCGAAGGCGAGAAGGCGCCGGCCGAGCCGCAGCGTTATGACCTCGTGCTGGTCGCCGTGGGCCGCTCGCCCAATGGCAAGATGATCGGCGCGGACAAGGCCGGTGTGGCGGTGACGGATCGCGGCTTCATCGAAGTCGACAAGCAGATGCGCACCAACGTGCCGCACATCTTCGCGATCGGCGACGTCGTCGGCCAGCCGATGCTTGCGCACAAGGCCGTGCATGAGGGTCACGTGGCGGCGGAAGCGGCACACGGCGAAAAGGCGTACTTCGACGCCCTGCAGATTCCCTCGGTGGCCTACACCGATCCGGAAGTGGCCTGGGCCGGCAAGACCGAAGACCAGTGCAAGGCCGAAGGCATCAAATACGGCAAGGCGGTATTCCCGTGGGCCGCTTCGGGCCGCGCGATCGCCAATGGCCGCGACGAGGGCTTCACCAAGCTGATCTTCGACGAAGAGACGCATCGCGTGATCGGCGGCGGCATCGTCGGCCTCAATGCGGGCGATCTCATCAGCGAAGTCTGCCTCGCCGTGGAAATGGGCGCGGATGCGACCGACATCGGCAAGACCATCCACCCGCACCCGACGCTGGGCGAGTCGGTGGGCATGGCCGCCGAGCTGTACGAAGGCGTCTGCACGGACCTGCCGCCGCAAAAGAAGAAGTAAATTTGCCGCGCGCATGAAAAAGCGGCGCACTCCGAAAGGAGTGCGCCGCTTTCATTTGGGCTTCGTCGGGCCGAAACGGTCGCTGCGAGGGCCGCCGGGGATTTGCTGCGAGAGGCGCCGGAGCGTAAAAAAATTCCCGGCCTCCAGCGACCGGGTAAGCGACATGCCGGACCGGAGCGTCAGGTCCGGCGCTGGGCGCGATTTTCAGCGCGCCACAGGTCGGCGCGTGACGTTCAGGCCGGCTTCTTGGTGGCAGCGGCGGCAGCCGAGCGCGAAGCTTGCGCAGCAGCCTTGCTGGCCGCGGCGGTGGCGGCGTTGAAGTTGCTTTCGGCCATTTCGACGGCTTGCTTGGTGGCCTTGTGAACCGTTTCGTAGGTCGTGTTCGCAGCGTTGATGGCCGACTTGATCACGGCGACCGCGGTTTCCGAGCCGGCCGGCGCGTTCTTGGCGACGTTGTCGACGAGCGACTGGACCTTGCGGTTCTGCTCTTCGTAATGGGCTTCGGCGACCTTCGCGAACTCGGCTTGCGTAGCCGAGGCGATTTCGTAGACGTGGCGGCCGTACGAGAGCAGCTTTTCGGTGAGCGGTTGAGCGAAGCTCGATTGCAGGGCGAAGAACTCTTGCGCGTCCTTTGCCGACAGCGCGCGCTGCGCGTGTTCCTGCGATTCCGCCAGGTTCGAGCGAACGGCCTGAAGATTCAATTCGACGAGCTTTTCCACGCCTTCGAATGCCTTGCCGGTGAGGCCGAACAGCGTTTCGAGGTTGGCTTTCTGGGCAGCGGCGAATTGCTCAGGGGTCAGCAGACTCATATTTACGCTCCTGGATGTGTTTGGCGGCCTCGTTCGTGGGCCGCCTGAAGTAAGTGGCAAGACACTGGGTGATCTGCCCGGCGCTTTGGTGCGTCGCAACATTGATCTCGATTTTAGGTCGCTGGAGGCGAAAGTCAAGAACTTTTGGTGCGACGCACAATTACATTAAACTATTGTTAAACAACTACTTATGCACTCGGCATGAGGCTGCGCTCAACTGTCTCGCCGAGATGCGACATAGCGTTTGCAACCTACATGCGGCGCGGCTTTGCCTGGCAAGGTCAAGCATATGCACGCTGGATCTGGCAAGATTGAGCCTGACGATGTGCGCCGGACGTTGCGTACGTCGCAGGATTCGTTGAAGGCCGGTGCGGGATTGCACTTAGCGCGTCCACCAGATTTCTTCCTGGAACGTTAAAGATCCATTGCTGTCGAATGCGCGTCGCGTGGTTCGGCGGCACCGGTGTTAGAGAATCGTCCTCGGTATTACTCCCACATCAAGTTCTGCATGACGCGCGCCGTCAATGTGTAGGCAACAAGCAAACGTTGCCGGTGCAAGGCGCAGCAGGGTGGGGCCGTCCAGGCGATTGTCTCTCTCCATCGAATGTACGAAGTGCATTGGTCAGCTCAATTGAAAACCAGACTTCGGTTTAACGAGTAGCCATAAGTGCTTCAATTTGCGAATTTTTCGTGGTTTTACTACACTTGGCGAACGATCCCGCCGCTTCATCCAGAACACCAATGAAATCCGACAAGCTCCTGTCGTTCAAGCTGGTGCC
>DATEJU010000572.1:0-35473 GCA_035277805.1 Paraburkholderia sp.
AGCGAAGAGATGGGCGCGTTCTCGGGCCTCGGCATGGGGCTGAACGGTGTGTTCACCGCGTTCGTCGTGCCTGTTCTGTTGCCGGTTATCCTGCGGTGGCTATAGTCCGTTTCCGGCAGATCCGGGTCTCGCGGCGCTCAGGCTGACGCGCGTGCTGCAAATGACTTGGCGCGTGAGATGCGTGAGGCGAGCGAGAGAGCCCGGTGTCGACTCGCTGGATTGATTGTTCCTGGCGTGGACGCGGACGCACGGTCACAGGCCCTGTGCGAGGTCTGTCCGCCGTTTGGATCTTATGGCCGACAGGGGCAAGGCCAGGCACCGGATCTCATGATGCATCGCTTCTCTCAGACGGCAAAAGCGATGCATCATGACGCAGCCGCCTGTAATGCCTATGCGGGTGGACGGGCAGGGCGCTGCGGTGTACTGCACGTTCCCGACGCGGGGAGGTCGGCCGACGTTTGATACCCGCCCCAGAAAACGATGACACCCGGTATCGCGAGGGCGCATAGCACGATAGTCCCCAACGCAAAGTAGACCGTGTGCCGAACGCCCCGGCGCATGGACGCAGCCACTTTTCTGCCGGCGTCATCCACCTTGAGCACAGCTGCATCTACCGAAGCTGCAAAGCGCTGCCGGGCCTGGTCAAGGGCAGTTGCGTGCGCAACGGCGCTTCGCGCGAGCATGCCGTGCTCACCGGTCAATTGTTGCGAGACGTCGCGCACAATATCGTTCGTCGCGGCTTCAACCAGTCTGCCGATCTCCTCGGCCGACAGTTCGGCCAGCAGCCGCTGATAGTTGGCAATGGATTCCTGTTCCAGCGCGCGCAATGTCTCCTGGTGGCGCCTGGATGTGGCCGATTGTGCTTCGGTCATGGCTTGCACCTGAGCGCTAACTGCCTGCACCTTGTTGCCGATCTTGCGCAACGCGTGGTCGGCGGCGTTTTCCATTTCCTGCGCCACCTCATCGACCTGCGCTTTCAGCTCGTCGAGCGTCATCTGGGTAATGGCGAACGGTACCCAGGATGGATCATCGAAGGTCAGTCCGTAGGCCATCGCCATTTCACGGATGCGTTCCCGGTCTTCGGTGTTGAGCCGCGAAAGCAATCGATCGAATGCTTCACTGCTCATCGAACCTGCTCCGACAGTCCCAGATATTCCATTACCGCATCCAGTTGCGCATCGAGCGCCTGCAGCCAGCGGTGCAGCCGCGAGCGCTGTGGTGTACTCAGCCGCGTATCCTCTCGTGCGTTGGAGAATGTCAGCATCAGGTCGTCGATGGTGACGAGCACGCCTGCCTGGAGCTTTGGTAACGTGATTTCGATTCCACCGAACGTTCGAAGCATCATCTGCCCGGGATTGGGGATCGTGTTTGCGTTGCCGTACCACAGGAAAAAATCTTCGCGATCGCCAAACCACTGATTGATCGCCACCACGTAATCGGCCTGTTTGCCGGCCAGTTCGATCATCTCGCGCACTGTCCGGGTACTGGAGCTAAATGGCGAGAGCACATTCACAAGCGTGGGCCGGTAGTCGCTGCGCGCGAGTTCGCCGAAAAAACCGGTGTCACAGTCGAACTGTTTGAGTTGCGTGAGTGAGGCCGCTGGCAGGTCGGCGAGGATGAGTGGACGCTGAAGATCGATCGCCGTGAGCAACTGGTCGCGCTCGCGCTCAGAACCCGTGAAGCGTATCGGCACGACGCCGGCCTCGATCTGTTCCGCCGCCGGCTCGCCCCGGTCATCGAGCCTGGCGTAGAACTGGAAGAGGTTACCGACTTCTCCGTCGCCGTCGATCATCAGCGCATCGCGTCGCTCGCGCCGGATGCGATCAGCCAGTGCCCGCGTCATGAGGCTCTTGCCCGTTCCGCCCTTGTCACCGCAGACCATCACAAACCGTTTCATCGCTGTCCCCGCTTCGTTGCACCCTGGGTCAGTGTTGAGCCCAAGGACGGGACGACCGTTGGCCGGAATGTTGGCGTTTTCCCTTGCGCGAACGGGTCACCGCTCTCGGTCGGCGCAAGCACGCGCGGCCCCGATGCGTTGCCGCCAGGCGCTGTCTTCGCCGCCAGTCCGCTGACGCTTGGGGCCTTCTTTCGGGGACGTTTTGCGCGCGGGCGGCGCCTGTCTGATGTCGTCTCGGCCAACGCACGCTGTAGCGCCGTCTGGATCGTGCTGGCTGATACGTCGATGCTGGCAGACTCGCTGAAGAACGCGACAAGATCTCGCATGCGCCAGCCCGATTCCAGGGCTGCGCGCAGGGCGTCAGCGCGACGGGAAATCTCGCGCGTGAGCGTGGGCGGCGTGTCAGGCGGCGTGCGCTCTGGCAGCCCCTCCAGCGCGGCATCGAGCCTTGCCCATTGATCGGGTGAAGGCCGCTTGGCTTTCGTGGTCATCGTGCGGTCCTGCTGAAGTCATTGATATCCGGGCATGAGTGAACCGTACACGGGGCACGGCGGATCATTTGTTACGGATGAGGTCGCCTTCCGTTACGGTTGAACACAGGTTGCATCGGCATTGTTCGCTGTTGTCCAAAGCTGAAATTTCCGCTTACGCGTTTGTTCTTCGCTCGGCCGGGTCTGGGATGCACACTGCCACTGAAAACCAGGTCAGTGTTGCGCGCGCATCTGGCGCGCGCGTGATCCGCGCGAGAGGTTCCAGCGCAGCGACACTTCACGCGATGCGACGTGCGCATGTGACGAAGCGTCAAAAGCTTGCGGCAACAGCAGCGATCCGAGGGCCGCCCACCGTGCTCGCAGGCGATGCCTGGCACCGCGCTTCGCCCATTGTGCCTGGCGCACGCTCGGGAGCGTTAAAAGGAGGTACCAGCATGTCCTGCGACACGAAGAGTAGGAGCCCCACGATCAACGTCAGGGCACTTGTCACCTGCGAAGAGCACGAGGCTATCGTCCAGAAAGCCCGTGACTGCGGTCTGACGCTTTCGGCCTACCTCTTGGCCTGTGCACTCGGACGTAATACGCGCAATGTGAGCACGAGCCGCGTGCTCGATGCCCTGGTCACGCTCGGCATCGAGCAGCGCAGGATCGGTGGGCTGATCCAGCACCTTTGCGACGCCGATGTCCTCTCGCCTGGCGAACGTAATGCGCTGATCGCGGATGTAGAAGCCGCGCAGCGTGCTGTCATCGACGCTATCCGTCGCTTCGATAATGCTCGCAAGGGTTCTCGTAAGGCGCTCTGATGCGCGGCGTAGCTTTCGCTCGTTGATCGACTATGTGACGCGCACCGATGAAGAGTGCGCGCCCGAAATCGAAACATTCACGAACTGCCTGTCGCTGGACACCGCGCAAGCCGAGATGCGCGCTGTTGCCGACCGTAACCCACGCGTGCATGGCCCTGTATTTCACTTCATGATCTGCTGGCGCGAAGGCGAGCAGCCGAGCAGCGCACAGGTGTTCGAGGCGGGCCGCGCGGCACTCGAAGCAATTGGTATGGTGCCCGACGAGCATCAGCACGTGTTTGCGATTCATCGCGACACCGGTAACGTGCACCTGCACGTGGTCGTGAACCGCGTGAACCTGCAGACGGGCCGTGCCGTGAATCCGGGCCTGAGCTATCTCAAACTGGACCGGTGCATGCGGGAGCTGGAACTGCGCCAGGGCTGGCAGCACAATCGCGGTTCGTATGTCGTTGTTGAACGTGATGGCCAGCTTGTCGTCGAGCGCGACATGCGACCCCGCAAGGAGCGGCAACCCCGGCCGGCGCGCGCACGTGACCTGGAGGCATTCAGTGGAATGGAAAGCCTCGCCACCTATGCGAGCGCTGCCCCAAGGCGCGAAGTGCTGGCTGAATTGACCCAGCCCGGTGTGACATGGCAGGACCTCCACGCGGTACTGGCGAGACACGGGCTGGAACTTCGCCCCAAGGGGCAGGGACTGGCGATTTACGCGAAGGGGCGGGAGAACCTCACACCGGTGAAGGCCAGCAGCGTTGACGAATGGCTCGGCCGGCGCCAGCTTGAAGACAGGTTGGGGCCGTGGGTCGAGCCCGCCCGTGTGATCCGGCTCTCGGGCGCAGAACGCGGTTATCTCGAGCGCGAAATCGACACTTCCGACGCATCGCGTCAGGAGGCGCGTGCCAGGATGCGGGCGGGGTTGCGCGCGCGGTATGACCAAAACAGCACGCCACAGCGTGCTGAATTCGACACTGCGCGTCGAAAGACCCGAAGCCTCCACGAACACGAATACCGCACGCTGCTTGAGCGGCACCGGAAGGTGCGCGAGCGCATCCGTGGCAGCACTCTGTCTGCGATCGAGCGCAGGGCGGCCTTTTCGGTCTCGGCATTTGAGCGGGCGTGTGAACTTGAAGCCCTGCGTGAGCAACAGTCGGCCGAACGCAAGGTCCTGAAGCGACCACAGACGTACCGGGAGTGGGTCGAGATGCTGGCACAGCGAGGCGACGAGGCCGCGATTGTGCAGCTTCGGAGCTGGGCATGGGCGCAGCAGCGCAGACGCCGGCCGGAGCCCGGGCATGAGCGCAGCAACTGGATCGCGGCGTCGATTCGCGAGGAAAGCGATCCCTTCCCGCCGGTGCACGCAAAGGTCATGGAGAACTGGACCTGGCGGGTGGACGCCGCAACCGGCAATGTGGAGTACCTGCGTGAGGGCGAGTGGCAGTTTGTCGACGAGGGGTGGCGCATCCTGTTCAATTCCCACGAAGTGCCAGGGGACACCATGCTGGCGGGGCTGCTGCTCGCGCATCAGAAATTCGGATCCGGAATCGACGTGACGGGCAATGAGCATTTTCGTGAGCGTACCGCGGTGCTGGCCGCGACACATCGCCTCGACATCACGTTCGGGGACGCTGCGCTCGAGGCAACGCGACTTGCGTTGATACGGGAACAACGAGAGCGGGAAAATGTACGTGCGACACAAACCCCCCAACCGGTTGCGCAGCCTGAGTGGGTGGCGGGAAGTTCGCCTGAGCGCGAGCCTCAACCCAGACCCGGGAGACCATCGATGGGCGGCCCAGATCGATAGTGGCCCGGCAACGGGCGCTTGCCATCGCGTACATTTCTCCGCGCGAGTACAAATGGATGCCCTGCCGGCGACAGATCGGCACCGCTTTGTTGATTCCCCCCACTACATTTCGGAATAGCGCTTCGTTTAAGCGTCTTTAGTAAGTTTCGGCCTGCGCCGGGGACATAGACACTTAGCGGCTCGCCCGAGCCTTTGCGGACGCGCTGGTTTCATTGGGCCCATTAAGCCGATTGAGCCCGATTCCTGGCGCCAGACATAACGTCCATCATCTTGATTGACGCGCATCACCCGGAGTCGCAAACCCGTCCCATGGGCTCATGCACGCACGCAAACACGCACCGACGCGGGGAACCCGCAGGCGGTAGCTGGATCGGGCAGAACCTCCCTTCTTTGGCAGTTGATCTTTCGCCGGGGAAAACCGAAAAAGGAATGTACGGGCGCGACGGAATAAGAAGTGTTGCGCGCCAGATGAGCTCGATCAAATCCTCACGACGCGTGTGCAGATGCGTTTGCGGTTCTTCGCGATAGCAAAAAGCGAAGCTGTTGGCGCAATACGCGCATGTGCATCTGATGCAGGACCCGTAATGAAAGACTTCAATGCATGGATAACGCCCAGCACGAAGAACGCCGACACGGCGCCGCCCGATCACGCACTTCTGCATCTGCGCTTGCAGCGGGTAGAAGCGGAAGTCCGGCGGCTTAACAACTGGGCCGAGATCAAAGAGCGGCAACTGTGTGAATTGCGAAGAGCACTGGCCTATTTGCCGATGGTTCACGCTCCACCTGAAGTCGGCCTGCAGAAAGACCTCGGCTCACTTCGAATCGTCAAGCCTGTCAAAGAGGCTCAGGCGCAGTGGACCCAGTCCAGCTCGGATGAGACGGAACCCGGCGTCGTAGTCAGATTGCCCTACGTGACGTCGATTCTCTCTGTCCTGTTTGATGCCATGTACACGTTTTGGGCAGACTGCGAGCGCGATCGACCGCCAAAGTCCCTGATCGTTGCGCAGGCGATTGACGAACGTCTGGGATTCAATTCGCAACTGAACGGCGAAGCCTCGCGCAGCGCTCAGGCCTATGCGTCTGCGATAAGGCCGGACTGGGTGAAGGAGGCCGACAACCGGCACCATTGCAGGCCGCGTGGGCGCCGCTAATATCGGGGTCCGGTGATTTCCACGAATTGTTCAGAAAGTGGAAGGCGTCAGATCGGTATCTCCGATCGCAGACGCTGGACGAGCACCCTATGGCGGAACGCCATTAGATGAAGGCGGAGAGGGGATGACAGGGCATTGAGCGTGCCGGCTACGATGTATGACATTGTCACCTCCTCGCGTTAGCCTTTGATGTGAGGCTATCAGCGCTTTTGCCGTCCTTGAACTCGCAACTTTCGGAAGGCCGAGCGCCTGCGGCGGCGCATCTGGTTGGCCATTCGTGGCGAAGGAAAGGAAGCTTGGGTGCTGCTGGTCAAAAAAATATTAGGGTTCCAGAAGACCCTGTGCGACCGCGTTGACAGCAGCGGCTGTCCTGCTGTTGTAATTCAGCGTCTTCTTCGCTTCCTTGATGTGGAACTCAACGGTGTAGCGAGAAATCCCGAGGATGAGCGCAATTTCCGATGACGTCTTCCCTCGGGCGACCCAAGTCAAGCATGCACGCTGACGCGGCGTCAGGTAGTGCGACGCTTTTCTCGATGGCATCGGCGTGAGTCGTTGCAGTTCGAAATGGCACTGTGCGCTGATCAGGTATGCCCGGCGCGAAATGTCGGCGTCATCGGGCGAAGACGCCGAGCCCGCAAGGCTGAAAAGAAGTACGCTGCCGTCGGGTTCATGAACAGGAATGCTTAGCCCCGCAAGTAGCCCCGCGTCGCTGGCTTCGTCAAGCACCCGACGCTCGGCCTTGCTCAGGCTTACTATGTCGTCCCATCGGTACGGGGTGGCATGCGTGAAGGCCGCCCGGTGTACGGGATCCGTTGATGCATAGCCGCGACGTTGATAGTGACGGATCCACGCGTCGGGATAGTGCGCGCAAACCATTTTGATCGCGGTATGTTGAGAATCCGCCGAATGCAAGCGCGCCACACGGCTGATCACGAAATGTGAAAATCCGAGCTCCCTTGTCGCGTTACCAAAGCGGGCAAAAAGCGATGGTATGTTGGCGGCGCATGTAAGGGGCATCAAGAGCGCGGCGGCGGCCATTTGCACACGATCGTGCGCTGGCGATAGTCTGAGCAGTGTTCTGTGCAGACGGTGGCGAGCCATATGTTTCATCGGCGTTACCTCGGCGTGCCCCACGGTCCATAACTTCAGTCGCAAGACGGCAGCCAACTGGCAGACTGAGGTCAGTGGGGCTCATATGACGTCATATCTACAAGCGGCCGGACGCCGGTCCGCGCGAGCGATACCACGGTGCGGTGTCCTGTGCCGTTGAGCACGAGGTCCTTTACAACGTTTCGCTAACCGGTCCCAAGTCATTATAGTCAGACAATAGCGGGCGTGACAGGATGCCCCCGCGCCAATCAGGATCAGCCTGTCGCGCGCAGTTGTGCTTGGCGCTTCGGGCTGCGCGCGCGTGCGCGGGATGTAGTGTGCGGTGGCGGCGATGCAGATTCCGGCGCTGGCCTGGTTAGTTGCGGCGCACATGGGACTGTACGAACGAAACCAGATTGCGGAAACTGAGAAAGATATCCGATGATGACAAGTCTTCCGGAGCGAGTGTGAAGCCAAAGCGCTGCTCGAGTTCAAGCAGCAACTCTGTCATGTTCATCGAATCGACGCCGAGGTCGAACAGGTTCGTATCGTCGGCGATCAGTTCCGCACCCAGGGTGTTTCCGACGGCGGACAATAAGCAAGCCTTGACGGTGGCAGCGATATCTCCTGGTTCGGGGCGGGTGGGCATATGCGCCATGGTCTGGCTCCTCAGTCAGATCAACGGCTCTTTGCGGGATTTGTGGTCGCTAGGTGAGTTGCCTGATGTCCCGGGGCCGCGATGTCGATCTCAGGGCGGCGCGAGCGATCATCAGCCGTTGCATATCGCCGGTGCCTTCCATGATGTCAAAGGCCTTGACGTCCCGGTAACCTTGCTCAAGCGCGGGGCAGGCGGCGACGCCGTCTATTCCGGCAACGTCAAGCGCTGCGCGAGCGACGTTTGCAGCGACGCGCGAGGCGTAAGCTTTTGTCAGCGATGAATCCATTGGGGTTGTCATTCCATGATCGGTTTTCCACGCCGTACAGTGGCAAAGTAGCCATGCGGCGGTGATCTGGCGGTCGATCTCAAGCAGCCGCGCATCGATGCTCGATGCGCTTGTTCTCCCATCCGCTGGCTCGCCGCCTGACGCAAGCCAGCTGGCAAGTTCGTTGCGTATGCGTCGGGACGTGCCAACCATGACGGCGGACAGCAGCGGGCGGAAATAGTCCCAGGAGCGCTGGGCACCAGAAAATGCATCGTCGAGGGCTTTTTCGTCGCCACGTGAGAGCAGCGCGTCGTCTGGTACCTCGCAGTCGGTGTACGAAAGCACCGCGAGCTGGCTCGCGCGCAGGCCGCACATCCGATCGATACGCAGAACTGATAATCCCGGCGTGCCTCGTTCTACCATGAACGCTCGAATTCCATAGCGACCCAGCTTGCGGTCGATCGTTGCAAACGTGATCACATAGTCGGCGCGCGCCCCGTTCGTGATGAAGCACTTCGTGCCGTTCAGTACCCACCCGCGGCTGGTTTTTTGCGCCCGGGTGCACATGGCGGTGGCGTCCGAGCCACAATCAGGTTCCGTGATGGCGAACGCGCCCCAGCGTGGCGTGTTGGACTGGAACTGGCGGAAAAATTGCGCCTGCTGGTCTTCCGAGGCGAGTGCAACGACGGGCGGCATCGCGAGACCCGGTCCAGGCAGTGCGAGCGCGATGCTCGCGTCTGCCTCCCCGAGATAAGCCATCAATGTGACTTGTGCCACGAGGGTCTGTATCGCGGGGCAGCCGCCGTACTCGGCTGGCACGAGGTTCATGTTCAGGGGCCGCACGTCTTCCGCTCGCCAGGGCGGACCGACAATCTGGCCGGTTGCGTCCGAGTTGCGACTGGCAGCACGCAGGCTCATGGCGAGTTGTTCGAGATCGAGTCCCCGCTCTGCGAGGACTGCGCTGAGCTCAGTGATGGTGCGAGCCTCTTGCGACGTCTGTCGGTTTCGCGTCATCACGCTTTCTCCTGGGCAGCCGCATCGAGGTATGGCATCCTGCCAACCGGAGGGTGGCGTTTGCGTATCGTCCAGGATTGAGCGTAGGCATTCGGGCACGCAGGCGCTACCTCCGAACATTGGGAGGGTGCGAGGACATTGCGCTCAAGGACATCATTGCGGTCGCGCGCCAGTGAATGACAGATAATGACGTCTGTACTGGAAAATGAATGGCCAACCAGGGGTGATGTATGGCAGGGCGAAAGCAGGCGACAGGAAGTAAGCCGTTGCCGCAGCGAGACAAGCGGGGGCCCCGTACCACCAAGCGGGGAGATCAGGTGGCTGAGCTCATCAAGAGCTGGATTACCGATGGGAAGCTGCGTCCCGGTGTGCGGCTGAACAAGGAAGCCGAGCTCCAGGAGATGTTCAACGTCAGCCGCGGTTCGATGCGCGATGCCCTCAAGGCACTGGAAGTGCAGGGGCTCGTGCGTCTGAGCACGGGACCGGACGGAGGCGCGACAATTACGCGTGTTCCACTCGCCCGCGCATTCCAGGCACTGCAAAATTACCTGTTTTTCGAGCGTATCAGTCTCGAGGACATTTACGCCGTGCGGCGTGTACTGGAGCCTCTGCTGGCTGCGGGGGCCGTCGAGCATCTGACCGACGCAGACCTGGATGCGCTGGAGCGCAGCGTCGAAGTGTGTGAGCCATTCGCCGGAAGCCATGAACACGCGCTTGATCAGCGGCATGAGGATATTCATTTTCATCATGTACTGGCTTCAGCCAATCCGAATGCATTTCTTCGCTGCGTTTGCCAGATCATCAACCAGATGTTGCACAGCCTCGTGATCGTCGCCGGTAACGTTACGCAACATGATTACCAGGCGTTTGGAAGGCAGACAGTCGCGGCCCATCGCGCGATTCTGGATGCCGCGAGACGGCGCGATGCCGGCGCGGTCAGGCAACTCATGGCAGCACACATGGAGGAGGCCGAAGCACAGCTTCGCAAGGTGCATGCAGCATTTCGGCAAAAACTGGTGCTCGACTCCGAACTTGGCTTGTACGCGGGCAAGAAAGATAACTTCTGATTTCCCCCTCGGCCCCGCGCTGTGCGGGGCCCGTCCGACAGACGCGGGGCTTCAATGTGTCTGGTGGCCTGTGATGGAGGAGGAAAGCGAGCGTGCCAATTCGGCGAGTGGAGCCCGTCCGAGGGCAAGTTCGAGTATGTGGCTTGCCCAAAGCACGAGCGCGTCCGCATGACGGCCACCAACGATTTGTATGCCGACAGGCAGGCCTTGCGCAGTGATGCCCGCGTAGACGCTCGCCGCCGGAAGTCCAAGCTGGTTACACCAGGCGGTGAAGTGCGGGAACAGTTCGTCGCCGGCTGGCAGTTCGGCGAGACGCATGGCCACGCGCGGGTAGACCGGGCAGATCACGAGATCGTACCTTTCGAAGAATGCGTTAACCGCGGCACCGAGTTCGCCTCTCTCGATCAAAGCTCCAAGTAGGGCCTGCCGGGAAATTCCGGCGCCAACGTCGGCATAGGCCTGCAATGACGGATCAAGCGCAGCACCACCGTCGATCATGCCTTCAGTGAGCTGGCGGCAGCATGCTGGCCAGAGCGTTGCGTGAACGGTATTGCAGCGGGCGATACCGGGTGGATCGTCTGAGCGGACCCTTGCGCCGAGTTCACGAAACGCATTGACCGCACGGATGACAGCGTCATGGACCTCGGCATCTGGCACGACATCTAGCCCCAGCGACGGGCTAGCCGCAATGCGGATACCACCGGGCGTGGGCTTGCAGTTCAGGCCAAGCTCATAATCGACAGCGTCGAATGGCAGCGCATACCAGTCGCGCGCGTCCGGACGACTGATCACGGTCAGGATGCGCGCGGCGTCCGCGACGCAGCGGGTCATTGGACCGACATGGCTTAGCAGTCCAAACGGACCACGTGGTGCATGTGGAACGCGTCCGAAGCTCGGTTTGAAGCCAAATGTGCCGGTGAATGCAGCTGGAATACGGATCGACCCGCCGCCATCCGTGCCGATTGCGGCGGGCGCCATGCCGACGGCGACCGCCGCTGCGGCGCCCCCGCTGCTGCCGCCAGGGGTTCGCTCCCTGTCCCATGGATTGCGCGTAACGCCGGTGAGTGGACTATCAGTGACGATCTTGTGTGCAAAATCAGGCAGGGTCGTCTTCGCAAAGCAGATCGCTCCAGACTCCCGAAGCCTCGCCACACACGGGCTGTCATGTGGCGCTGGCGCCTCATTGGTGACGCGCGACCCGAACCGCGTTGCAAGTTTTGAAACCGAGATGTTGTCCTTGATGCTGATCGGCACGCCGTCCAGGGGGCTCAGGGGCCGCTTATGCCGCCATCGCTTTTCAGATTGACGCGCCATATCGATGGCGTCTGGGGCCGTTTGGCAGAAGGCGTTTACGGTTGGGTCAAGCTGCTCGATGCGGGCGAGCACGGTCTGCATGACGTCGACCGGTGAGGCGCGACCCGCCTGATAAAGCTTGTAAAGATCTCGTATCGTCAAATCACAAAGGTCATTGCCCATTTTGCCTCCTAATTTATGATAATAAATTAAAAATAGGCGCATCATTTGGCTAAGTCAAGCGGCACTGCAGGCGGGATGGAAGGGAAATCAGAGATAGGGAAAGGGTAAACCTTTAAGATTTCGAACTTGACTCGCCTGCGACGCAGTCATAAAGTTTATGACAATAAATTTCATGACTGCGTGTTGACGACGAGATCGTCATGTTTGCTTGGGGCATGGCGGCAGTCGAACGGCGCGGGTGAAATGATTGCGACGAGCAACTGCGCACTGACCAGATGACGGGTCAGGTGCGAGGGAAGGGTGCGGATTGTCGCAGATGCTCAGCGAACGCCGGCGCGATCTTCGGCGGCCTTGATGAGTTGTGAGAGCGGCGTGCCAATGGCGTTGGCGATGTCGATCAACGCGTCGATTCCTGCGAGCGTTTCTGCACGCTCGACAAGCGAAATGGTGTTCGGGTGAACATTGGCGCGTAGGGCGAGACCGGCCTGCGTCAGCTTCTTCAACTTGCGGCGCGAGCGGATCTCTTTCCCCAATGCCTCGATCAGCGCTTTCTTGGTCATGCGTGCTTGATTTAACTAGGCGCTTCGAGTATCGGGGAACGAACGTCAACAAATTCACAAAAAAATGTGTAAATGGGGTTTCGTCGGACTAAAATTCACAATATATTGTGAAAACTGGCCGGCGCGAAGCTAGGATTGGTGCCGATCGAGTGAGCGCAGGCGGTTTGTGCTTGGAAACGACACTGCCTTTTTGTCAGATGCCAGCGCAGTGATGTAGGTGGTCAAGATTCGCTAAATTTGCGAGGAGATTATGGTAGTTATCCTAAATATTGCGAGTTACGTTTGCCTCCTCGCATTGATTGCGCTTGGGCTGGCCGTGGTATTCGGCATGATGGACATTGTGAACCTTGCACATGCAGAGTGGGTCACGATTGGCGCGTACACGCTTGCAGCGGTTCAGGCTACGGCCGGACGGCAGGCTTTCTGGGCGGCACTGGTTTTTGCCCCGGTCGTTGGTGCGCTCCTCGGGTGGTGCCTCGAGCGCTTCATCATCCGGTTCCTCTACGAGCGGCCCCTCGATACGCTCCTTGCGACCTATGCGGTCAGCCTGATCCTGCAAAAAGCGCTGGACCTCGTCTTCGGCACGCAGCCCATGCTGGTGTACGCGCCGCTCGATGGCGCAGTTCCGCTGCCCGGGGGCAGCTATCCCGCCTACCGGATCTTCGTGATCGCTGTCGCGCTCACCGTAACGGCAGGGTGCTGGCTGGTTTTCACCCGCACGCGCTTCGGCACGCAACTGCGCGCCGTGATCCAGCACCCGAAGATGGCCGAGGCCGTGGGCATCGACACTCGCCGCCTGAATCGCATCGCCTTCTGTGCTGGCTCTGCACTTGCGTCGCTCGCCGGCGTACTCGTTGCCCCGATGGTTTCGGTGGATTCGCACATGGGCGTGCCGTACCTCGCCAAGGCTTTTTTCGTGATCGTGCTTGGTGGCATCGGCTCCATTGCGGGCAGCATCCTCGGCAGCGTCGCCATCGGTACGGCCGAGACGCTGCTCAGCTACCGCGTCGACCCCTCCCTGGCATCGGCCGTCGTGTTGACCCTCTCCATCGTTGTGATCCGGTTCAGGCCGCAGGGCCTGATCCCTGGTTTTAGCGCCGCCCATCAGCTTCTCGGTAAAGGATAAAGCTATGTCTGGAAAACATGCAGGCCGCCTCCGGTCATGGCTCGCGCAGCCGGCCGTCGGCCCAAAGGATGTTCCTGCGCTGCTCATTTGGGGCACCGCGGTCGTGGCGGCGGCGCTCATGCCGTTGCTTGCCGGACCCTGGCTGCTGTCGATTGTGCGCGATGCGATAGTCATGGGGATTCTCGCGTTGAGCTATGACCTGCTGTGGGGCCGCGCCGGCATCCTCACGCTCGGGCATACGACGTTTCTGGGGCTCGGCGCGTACGGGTTCGCCATTGCAACCGTACCGTTCGCGCAGACGCCGGCCGTGGGACTGGTTGCCGGCGCGTGCTGCGCCGCCGTTGTTGCGGCCGTCATCGGTTACTTTCTGCTCTTCGCCGGGGTGAGGCTGCACTTCTTCGCGATCATCAGCCTCGCCGTGCTGATCGTCGCGCAGCAACTCGCGGTCAGTTGGCAGTCGGTCACAGGCGGTGACACGGGCATCCTCGGCATCCCGGGTCTGTCGTTGCGCATGGGCACTCACGTATTGGACTTGAGCGATCCCGCCGCGTCCTGGTACGCCGTGGCTGCCGTGCTTCTCGTTACGCTAGCCTTGCTGTGGCTCGTGTGCCGCAGCAGGTACGGCAAGGTGCTCGATGCGATCGCAACGAACGAATGGCGGGCAAAGGCGTGCGGCTATCACACGTCGTTTCACCTGCTGCTCGCCTTCGTCTTTTCCGCCGTGCTCGCCGCCATCGCCGGTGCGCTGATGGCGGCGTGCTCGGGCGTGGTGGCACCCGACGTCTTTTCGCCGCTGCTGGCGACCGAAGTCATCCTTTGGGTGGCCATTGGCGGGCGGGGAAGACTCGGTGGGCCCGTCATCGCCGCAGTCGTTCTCACGCTTTTAAAACAGGGCGTTTCGAGCTACAGCACGGACGGCTGGCCGCTTGTGCTCGGCAGCCTGTTCCTCGCCTGTGTGCTTTTCATGCCCAACGGCCTGCGCCTGGGCGCCGTTGCGGCGGCCGTGGGCCGGATCTGTCGAACCGTATCGAGCGGGCCGCGGCTTCATCGCGCGCGCCACGCACAGGAGGAACACTAATGGACGGCCATTTTCTTGTCGCAACCGGCCTCTCGCGTGCATTTGGTGGCATTAACGCCGTGGCGGGCGTCGACATCGCAATCGGGCCGCGTGACCTGCTATGTGTGATCGGCCCGAACGGGGCCGGCAAGAGCACGCTCGTTGGCCTGCTCTCCGGCGCGATTGCACCCGGCGCGGGCGAACTTTCTCTTAACGGCGAGCGCATGACGGGCCGGCGAATGCACGAATTTTGCCGGCGTGGCGTGGCCCGCAAGTTTCAGGGCACCAATACCTTTCTCACGATGACCGTGCGCGAGAACCTGATGGTGGCGGGTCTGGGCGTCGCGGCTTACCGGGGCGCCCCGATGCCCGACCCCGATGGGGTGCTCGAGGAGGTGGGGCTCGCGGGGCAGGCGGGCGAGCTCGCCTCGCATCTGCCGCATGGTGAGCGGCAGTGGCTCGAAATTGGCATGGCCATGATGTGCCAGCCCGCGCTGCTGCTGCTGGACGAACCTGCCGCGGGACTGTCCGCCAAAGACGCGCAACGGCTCGTGCGTCTCATCCAGCGGTTGCGGCAGCGTTGTGCGGTGCTCGCCATCGAGCACGACCTCGCCTTCGTGCAGTCACTGGCCTGCGAGACATGGGTCATGCACCGGGGTGAGGTCGTCCGGAAGGGCTCATACGCAGACATCGCGCGCGATGAGGAAATCCGCCGCATCTATCTGGGCAGGGGGGCGACACATGCTGCGCATTGAGAATCTGTGCGCCGGATACGGCGACGCGAATGTCATCCATAACCTCACCCTGGACGTGCAGCCCAATGAGGTGGTCGGCGTGTTGGGGTGCAACGGCGCGGGCAAGAGCACCCTGGTGAAGGCGGTCATGGGCCTGCTGCCGCGTGTGAGCGGGCAGGTGCACTTTCAGGGGCAGCCCGTTACGGGCCTGCGAACGTACGAGATTGCACGGCGGGGCATCGGGCTGGTACCCCAGGGGCGCTGGATCTTTCCAAAGCTCACCGTACGCGAGAACCTCCTCATGGGCACGCAGGCCGCACGCGGCGCGGACATTCTCGATGAGGTGTTCGAATACTTTCCGGTCCTCAGTTCGCGCATATCGCAGCAGGGCGGCACGCTGTCCGGGGGCGAGCAGCAGGTCCTCGCCATCGCGCGCGCCTTGTGCGGCCGTCCGAAATTGTTGCTGCTCGATGAGCCGTCCGACGGCGTGCAGCCCAACCTGGTCGAGCGTATCGGGGAAGTCATTCCCGAGCTGTGCCGCCGCTCGAAACTGGCAGTGCTCCTGGTCGAGCAGAACCTTGACCTGGTTTTGCAGAGCGCGAGCCGCTGCATCGTGCTCAGCAACGGCCGTCTTGTGCACGCCGGCTTCGTTGACGCGCAACACGGCAGCGCGGGCGAGCACCCGCTCGCGCGCTATCTCTCGCCGGCAGCCGAGCTCGCGCCGGACGCCCGTGCCGAAAACCTCCAGTAAAAACCGAGTGAGAAAGCGTATGAACCGTCGTGACTTTTCCCGAACCGTGCTGCTGGGCGCAGCCGCCTGTATTGCCGCGCCCGCTGTCTGCAAATTTGCGCGCGCGGCCGAACCGCTGAAGATCGGCCTGCTCGCCCCGCTCAGTGGGCCGCTCACGCGCGTGGGACAGACCAACCGTCACTGTGCCGAGCTTGCAGTGGAAGAAATCAACGCGGCGGGGGGACTGCTTGGGCGGCCGCTGCAACTCAGCGTCGAGGATACGCAGATGTCCACTGCCGTCACCCTTGAGAAGGCGCGGCAGCTCTTCATGCGCGACGAAGTCGCGATGATCACGGGCATGGTGCTGCCATCGGAGCGCGAAGCGGCGCTGCAGGCCGCGCGCGCGGCACGAAAGCTGGTCGTCTATCCCAACTTCGACGAAGGGCGGTGCGATCCGCAACTGCTCACGACGGGGCTTGCCGCCAGCCAGCGCGTCGAGCCGCTCATTGCGTGGCTCATGCGTGACGCGGGGCGCACGGTCTGTGCAGTCGTCTCGGACATCGGCAGCAACCGGAAGGTGCTGATCCCGCAGCTGCAGGCGGCGGTGGCGCGTCACGGCGGCAAACTTCTTGAGGTCTTCTGGCTGCCTTTTGGCACGCGCGATTACGGCGCGGTCCTGCAGCGCGTCGCCAGCCTCAACCCCCAGGTCGTGTGGCACAGCATCGGGGACGATCCCGTGACGTTCGTCAAGCAGTACCGGTCGTTCGGGATGAAGCCGCAACTGGTGACCGACATTGCGCACGAATCCCTGTCGATTGCCACCGCAGGCGCATCCACCGGCACGATCGGCGTGTCGTCTTACTTCATGAGCATCGACAACCCGCAAAACCAGGCATTTCTCACGCGTTACACGGCCCGTTACGCCGATGCGCGCGAGCCGCGCCTGGGCCGATATGTCGTGGTGCTGCCACACGGTGAGAACACCTATGCCGGAATTCGCCTGTTCGCTGAGGCGGTCCGCTCGGCGGGCAGTATCGACGTTGCCCGCGTCAAGGCGGCCTTGCCCGCCGTTGCCATCGCGCTGCCGCGTGGCAGGACCGGCGTGAGCCACGATGGGGCTCACGTGCTGTGCCAGACCCGGATTGCGCGGGCGCTCGCCGATAACAGCTTTTCCATCCTCGATTCCACTGGCCCCGTGACGCCAGTGTGCGAAGGATAGGCACGCCCCTTCGCCGTGACACAGTGCTACCCGAGTAAATAAGGAGTACGAAATGGAAGACATACTCAGACTGGACGCGACACAGATGGTTGCCGGTTTCCGGCAGCACTGGCTCTCGCCGGTGGAGGTCATGTGCGCCGTGCTGGATCGGGTGACGAGGCTCGATTCTTATCTCAACGCATTTTGCGCGCTCGATGAGGAGACGGCGTTGTCGGTCGCTCGCGACTCGGAGCGCCGGTGGAGGCAGGGCGAGCCGTGCGGCCCGCTCGACGGCGTGCCTGTCTCGGTCAAGGATCTCATCGCGGTCGCCGGCATGCCGACACGCCACGGCTCATGGACCTCGTCACCGGAGCGCGAGCGCGAGGATGCGCCCGCCGTGGCGCGGCTTCGGCGCGCGGGCGCTATCCCGTTCGGCAAGACAACGACCTCGGAATTCGGCAACAAGATCGTCACCGACTCTCCCCTGGCGGGCGCCACCCGCAATCCGTGGGATACGCAGCTCTCGCCCGGCGGGAGCAGCGGTGGCTCGGCAGTCGCCGTTGCGACCGCCATGGGGCCCTTGTCGCTCGCAACCGACGGCGGCGGCTCCATCCGGATTCCGGCCTGCTGGAGCGGTGTGGTGGGTTTCAAGCCCACATTCGACCTTGTTCCGGCCGGTCCCGCGGTTTCCTGGACCGCATTGTCCACACTCGGTCCCATTGCCCGCACTGTGCGCGACGCGGCCCTGATGCTCGATGTCCTGACCTGCGACGGCACCGACGCGGGCATGCCAACAAGGCGCCCGGACGGATATGGCGCTGCGCTCGATGAAGGGATCAAGGGCTTGCGCATCGCGTACTGTGCCGCCCCGGCCGCCATATCCGTGGAGCCGGACATCGCGCAGTGCGCTCGCCTGGCCGCGGCCACCTTCGGCACGCTCGGTGCGACGCTCGTCGAGACCGAAGTCGCACCGCTTGCTCACTACTATGGCGATGGCCGGATGCACTCGATCCAGTGGTCCGTGTTCTTTGCGCAGCGCATGCGGCACATGAGCCCGGTCGACCGGGCCCTGCTCGACCCCGATCTGCGGGCGCTCGCCGAGCTCGGCGCTCAAGTGGACACCGCAACCTTTGCCGATGCGCTGCTTGCCCGGCACACACTCAGCACGTCGATGCAGACGTTCTTCAGGCATTACGACCTGCTGCTCACGCCGACGTTTCATTGCGGCCCGCCGCCGGTTTCCGGCGAGGCCGGCCAGGTCCGCCACGCGCCAGTGCTGACCGCGTGGTGCAACCAGGTTGGACTGCCTGCGATCTCCGTGCCGTGCGGGTTCGCGGGGCAGGTGCCTGCCGGGTTGCAGATCATCGGCGCTCGGGGCAGCGATGCCCTGGTGCTCAGGGCTGCGCACGCCTATGAGCGGGCGAGTAGCGATTTCCCGACGCCGGAGCTGTGGCAACCGGCTGACAGCACGGAGTTCGAATCATGAACCTACCGATTGCGCGGATCGTCGTTCACCTCGTCGAGCGGTGCGCAGAACTGGGCGTCGCGGTAACGCCGCCCCATCGTCAGGCGCTCGCCGCAGCCGTGCTCAAGTCCAGGGATATGAAGGTCGGCCGTGACCTGGAGGCGCTGTACGCGAGCGGGGCGGAACTCGGCCGCACGCTTGCCACGCGTGCGCTTGATGTCCTCGGCTGTGCGCCGGCGGATATCCAGGGCTACGGCAAGGCGGCACTCGTGGGCACGGATGTGCCGCTCGAGTGGGGGGCCGCCGTGCTGCATCCGCGTCTGGGCAAGGCGGTGCGCGAGTGCCTGCCCGGTGCCTCTTCGATCATGCCGTCGGTCACCAAGCGTGGCGGTGCCGGCGCGTGCGTCGACATCCCCCTGCACGGGGTTGCAGACATGTGGAGCTTCGACCATTTCGACACGATCAGCCTGTGTCTGGCGGAGTCCCCGGCACCCGATGAGCTGTTGATTGCGGTTGCCCTCGCCGAGCGCGGAAGACCGCTCGCGCGTGTGCGGCCGGGTTGACGTAGCCGTGCTGCAAACCATGCGGGGCACTCGCCATGTTCCGCAAGAAAAACACTCACAACGAAGGAGAAACCATGCGCAGGAACTGGAGGGGAAGTAGGAGGGGAAGCGGGGGCGGAAGTGGGCGAGGAAGTGGGCGAGGAAGGGCGCGGGGAGGTTGGCGGGCAAGCTGGATCAAGGCTGGGGCAGCCCTCATGCTGTGCGTAACAGGCGGCGCAGCCCATGCGCAGTCTTCGGTGTCCCTCTACGGACTGGCCGATGCATTCGCAGGCGTCGTACGCACGCCTGGCGCCGCCGGCAACGCGTGGCAGGTCGGCTCGGGCGGCCTGTCAACGTCCTACTGGGGCATGTCGGGTGCCGAGGATCTGGGTGGCGGGCTGAAGGCGATTTTCACGCTCGAAAGCTTTTACCGGATCAACAGTGGGCAGGCCGGCGCGTTCTACGGGCAGTCATTCTTCGGGCGCCGGGCGTTCGTCGGCCTGAGTGGGCAATTCGGCCAGGTGACGCTCGGGCGCAATGATGCGCCGCTGTTCGTCTCCACGTTGCTGTTCAACCCGTTTGGCAATTCCTTCGTATTTTCGCCCATGGTGGTCCACACCTTCCTGGGCTCCGCGATGGGTCCAGCATCGGTGCAAAGCGACACGGCGATCGACGACTCGATTGTCTACCAGACGCCTGAGGTTGCCGGTCTGACGGGCAGTCTGCTCTATAGCAATGCGGGTATCGCGGGCCACGCAGGGCAGGCCAACTACAGCGCGAACGTGCTGTACTTCGCGGGGCCGTTCTCCGCGACGGCTGCGGTGCAAAGTCTTCACACGGCCTCGCTTTTCGTGAATGGTGCGACCCAGCAGACGGCATGGCTTGCTGGCGCTGCGTACCGGCTGCAGGCGGTGAAACTCTTTGTCCAGTACGAACGGGTGAGCAACAACAATGACCTCACTGACGACACCATTCAGGTCGGGGCCAGCGCACAACTCGGCACAGGCAGCGTGCTCGTATCCTGGGCGGGGACGCTGCGGCGGCCCGCGCAGGGCAGTGACATCCGCTGGTCGACGGCGGCGCTCGGCTACGACTATCCGCTTTCGAAACGCACGGACGTCTACGCCGCCTGGCGCTACGACACGATGAGCCGTGTATCGTCAGGCAACAGCCTGGGTGCGGGCATCAGGATGAAGTTCTAGCGCGCCGGACTCGAGGGGCTCGAGAGTCAGTAGCTCGCACGGCGCTGGCGGTAAGCGAGGATCTGACGCCCCGGGCCTCGTCCACGAAGGTGCCGTCGAGCCCCTGAAGCATTACACGACGGCCAGCGGGATCGACCTTTGTGGCACCGCCCATGTGCGCGAACAGCGCACTGCCCCGCGACAACGCCATCCCCAACCCCGTCGACAATCTATGCCATGTCGGACAGCCCGTCCACGGCGTAAGCCACACCTCGTGGCAACTCACATCAACCGGAGCACAATTCGTTGAAGAAGGGCTTGCAGGTCGCGTCGCGTGTCGATGACGAGGTGAATATAAACGATGCCGTCCCGCACCTGATAAATGATCCGGTTCTTGCCGGAAAGGGCCTGGCGGAAATTGTCATCGACAAAGCCTTCAAGTTCGGCGGGAACATGACTGCTCTCGGGAAACTGGCGAACGTGGGTGATGGTTGCCTGAATCTGCGCCGACGTCTGACGCCATGTCTCCCACCCGAATGCTCGGACGACGTAACTTCTCAATTCATCAATGCCGATTCGTGCGGTCGGTAAGATGCGGTACTTCAGCAGCGGGATTTGCATTAGCGGAGCTTTTCGTCGCGGTCGAGTTCGTCGAGCTCCGCAAAGAATTCCTCACCGTCGACGTGGTCTGCGCGCTCGATCTGTTTTTGGCCGATAGCGAGGATCTTCAGGAGAGCGATCGTCTGTTGCGTGGCTTCATAGGTTCGCACATCCTGAACGACGAGTTTCGCTTCACCGTTCTGCGTGATGATGAGTGGCTCTCCGGAGTCGGTCAGATCCTTGACAATTTGTGCCGCTTCGCTCTTGAGGTAGCTGATCGGCTTCACGTGATCGGCGATATGCATAGATCCTCCGTTACAGGTCGAGTAAGACCAAATTTAGTCCATTATCAGACTGACGTCAATGGGCCACTTGCCAGTGTCATCATTTCGCCGCGCTGACCATAATCTGCCCGAATAATGTCCATTGGACGGGCGAAGTTGCACTAATAATAGTGGCATATCAAATCATTGCCTCCTTACCTCACAGCAAGTTGATTTCGCGTTGGCGGACGGAGCCCTTACCGAGATTTATCGCGATAACTAAAGACAAACGACAAAGCCGCCTGCTCGAGGCGGTGCACGAGAGCGCCAGCGACATGCAGCGCCTTGGCTTCATCGAAAAGCGCTACATGGAGAAGTACGACGCACTTTGCCTGGAGCCGCTGCCGGAATACGACGCAGCGGCAGTGCGTGCACTTCGGAGCAGCGACGCCAACGAGCACGAAATTCTGAAGGTCGGAATCGCGTCGGTCGAACAATTCAAAGCGCAGACAATGGCACCACGACAAACCCGTCGTCGTTGACGGAGCTTTCTGCAACGTCGGGCCGCGAGAAGTCCAATCTCTCGCGCACGCTTAAGACTATGGAGCGGTATGGCCTTGTACACTTCGAAAAGGGTCTGGGCCGTGAGGTTGCATCGCGAGTCAAATTTTTCGGCATCAGTCTGGATGTGTCGTTCGCGTGAGTCGCGTGCGACGAACGGTACGCCCGCGAGCAGCCGGCCGGAATCGCAGGCTTCGTTACTCTCACCAGGCACTGCAATGGCTGGACGCTCGAAGCGAACAGGCCGTTCTGGCAGGTCTGCCGGTCGGTACCGGCGGCATGCAACTACAGGTGAAGCGCGACTTTTCAGGCACAGGATCGATCGCAGACGCATACTTCACCCGCCCTTGCCGCAATTTTCCTGGCGCCCGTGAGGGCGATCAATTCAATCGACGATTCTTGCGTCGCGCGCGCTGGCGAAGGCGCTCGGCCGGCCGGGTACGAACCAGCCCGCGTTGTGCGCAACGACGTCGTTGTGCACGCAACCGGGTTCGGTTCTCAGCACATCGGGCACTTCTTCGGCCGTGTCGACCATCGACATCGACGGGGCGGCCGCGAGCAAGGGATCAAGCCGGCAACACGGGATCGACAATCACTACCGGTGCAACGCGCATATGACCTGAATTCTTGCGCTGTCGCACAGCCGTGAGGCTCCAGACGGGGCCTCCCGTCGACAGGACGGGTTTGGGTGTCGACCACAATTGCTGCTTGAATGCCCCTCATGTTCCGGCCAATACCGGCCAGGACAATCTTGAGGGGCAAGGTCATGTCAATCGTAGACGGCGAGGCGCGCAGGATCCTGCGGCGTCACCAGGTGAAGGCTGGGACGGGATTGTCTCGCCAGACCTGCTACCGCCGCCTGCGGGCCGGAACGTTTCCGCTGGCGACAGCACCAGGCGAGTGCATGATCGGCTGGCGCGCGGCAGACATCGAGCGGTTCCTCGCGAATCCTGCACGCTACGGGGCGGCGGCTTCCAGGCCGCAAAGCGATGCCCACGATGCGCGAGCCGTATCATGAGCCGCGAGCTTGCCCGGGCCCCGCTCATGCGGCGTCTGGAGAACTGGGGCAACGCGTCGCGCGGCGCCTACGATCCGGTCGACGCGGCGCGCATCACGCGGGCATGGCACACGCTGCACCCGCGGCATCTTGACTTGCTGCGCATGGTCTATCTCTGGCATGCCGGCCGGGAAGTTGTCTGCCGGCGACTGCGCATCCCCCGGCGGCCGCCTGAGCTTTTTGAGCAGGAGCTCGCCGCGGCGAGCGCGGCGCTCGCGCAAGCCCTTGAGGGCGACGGCCGCGAACGCAGCGCCTTCGGCAGCTCCAGGAAACAGGAGTCCTGATGGGTTGAGCCCCCGGCTGTGCTGATCCGCAGGCGTGCGGTGCTCCGGTGGAACATGCTCTCTTGCGGGGAACGCTGGAATGGAAGCGCCGCCCGCGGAGTTTTCCGGGAGGCGCAAGCAGGCAGGACCAGGCGGCACGATGCGATCGGGACTGGAGCACAGGCACGCGATTCGCATTGCGCCACAGGCCTGGATTGAAACCCGTCATCTGATCCGGTCAACGTGCGACGCACGACCGAGTACGCGTTAGCGGCCCCGCAGTGACGATGCTTGTGCGAGAGGGGCGTGAATTGTGAAGCGTTGGCGGCAAGTCTGCCTATGCAGGCCTTTTTCTGTTTTCTGCTGCTGATGTCGTGATCCCCCGTTGAGCCCGCGCTCAGCCTCCCCGGCGGCGCGGGTTCTTTTTTCTTCGCAGGTTCATCGTGTGCGGGCGCGGGTAAGGACGCGGGTAAGGACGACCAACCATGAAATCGCTTCTGAGCGTTTCGGCAACGGGCAGCACGGGCAGCACGACGCTCACGTGTGTGCTCGCCCGCTACCTGCATGTTGCCTGCCATCGGCGGGTGCTGGTCCTGGACCTGGCTGAGCCCGCGCGTTGCGCGCAGGTGCTGGGCACCTACGCGCATGGCGCATTCGGACAGGGATTCGGACATGGACGCGGGACAGCCGCGCTGGCCGGGGCGTCCAGCCAGGCTTGCACTGATGGTGTTCACGTGCTCAAGGCCGACGCGCTCGAGGGCCTTGTCTCGCGCAACGACCCGGCTCGCACGCGCTACTACGCGAACCTCAGGCGCCTGCTCTCTGTCATGGCGTCCTGGTTCGACGTCTGCCTGATCGACGCGCCCGCGTTGCCCGATCTGCGAGCCGTCTGTGCACTGGCGCCTGTGGACGCCGTGCTCAGCCCCGTTGTGGTGTCGGCGCAATGCGTGAACCGCGCCGCCGGCGTGATCAATGGGACGTACGGGATCCGCAACGTGCGCGCGCGGTTAAATCCGGCGCTGCATTTTCTCGGACTCCTGCCGGTCATGCGCACCCCCACGTCACTGGAAGGCGCGTGGGCCAGAGCCATGGAAGCGACCCTGCAGGCGTGGTTAATTCCCGGCCCGGCGTTCCCCCGCGGGTACGTGTATCTGCCGCACCTGGATGCGGCCGGCCTGCTTCGGGAGCCCCTTGTGCCGGGCAGAAAACTGGCCCGGCACACGGTTGCAGGCGGGGGCCCACGCGTGATGCTTGCCTGTCTCGATGCGCTCGCACAGCGGCTCGAAGCCGTTCGGGACAGCGGCGTATCTGCCGCGCCTGCCGCACCTGCCGTGTGCGATGCGGAGGTGTGCAATGTGTAGGTATGCAATGCGCACGTGCGCAATGGTCAGACTGGCAACGCGCGGGGCGGCCGTCATCGGCGCGCGTTCGCGCTCGCTGCACTCGCCACGGTCGCCACGCCGTGCGTCAATCGTGCTTGCGGCATGGTCCATCTTCCCGGCCATGTTGATCATGGCGCCTGGTGCTGTGCGTGCCGACGACTGGGGCTGCCAGGTGATGCTTTGCCTGTCCAATCCCGGCGGTCCCGAACAGTACGCCGGGTGTGTGCCACCGATCGAGAGGCTGTGGGCGGCCTTGCGGCGCGGCGATCCGTTTCCGGTGTGCGACCTTGCCGCGGGCGGCTCGCAGGGATCGTCGGCCACGAGCCGTTCCGTGAGCGCCGGCTATTGCCGGGGGGACCGGCTGCACCGGGGTGGCCCCGGAAAAAGCGAGCCGCTGTGCAACGCGCGTGGGGCGATCCATGCCGTGCGCGACGGCGCACCGTACACCCGTGTGTGGTCGAACGTGCCAGGCACAGCGCGCACGCGCACCGGGTTCGTCCGTGCGTTCGATCTTGCGTTCGACCATCCGCGCAGTATGCCGCTGCCGCCGTTGCCCGATGACCCGACGCGCGGGTGGCTCCAGCGCGAGATGAGCCGCAGCGCCCGCAGCGGTGGCGAGGATGGGACGCCTGGGACGGGTAGGACAGGCAGCACGGGCGGGGATGGCAAGGGAGGTGGCCAATGATTCCACTGAGCGTACTTCTCGCCCTCACCCAGCAATGCGCGCCAGGGGTGGCATCCGCGACGATGGCGGCGGTGGTGGGCGTCGAGTCGGCATTCAACCCCTGGGCTATCGGCGTGGTTCATGGCCGGCTCGCGCGCCAGCCACGCAACTTTGGCGAGGCGCGCGCGACGGTACGCGCGCTGGAGGCCGCCGGCTGGAATTACAGCGCAGGCCTCGCGCAGGTGAACCGCTCGAACTGGGCGCGCCTGAACCTCACACCGGACACCGTGTTCGAACCATGCCGCAACCTGGCCGCGGGCGCCGCCGTCCTGCAGGCATGCTTCGGACGGGCGCGGCGCTTGCCCATGCATGCGCACGCCCAGGACGCTTTGCGTGCGGCGCTGTCGTGTTACGCCAGCGGCGACTTCTCGGCGGGCTACCGCACGGGCTACGTACAGCGCGTCGTGGCTGAGGCCGCACGCGTGCTGGCCATCGTGCCGGCCATCGGGCCCGGCGTTGTCACCGGCGTTGTCACCGGCGTTGTGCCCGCAGTCGAGCCGGATACGCCCCCCATTCCCGTCATCGCGGTTGACCCGGCGAGTGCGCCGACCGCAATACCCCAGCCGGCCGCCTCATTGCGCCACCCGGGCAGCCGCACCGATCGACCGCAGAGCCCGCCCGGAGAACCAGCGCAAGACAGCGCTGTGGTCTTCTGAGCGTTCGCAGCCAAAGAGGCGAAGGAGCATCATATGAAATCAGGACTGCAGATTGACAAGAAAGGAGCGATGGCAAAGCTGTCCTGGCTACCGGCCAGGCGCATCCTTGGCGCGCTGGCGACGTCACTCGTGCTGTTCGGGATGTCGAGCCCCGCTTACGCCCAGCTCTCGCAGGTCAACACGTTTTTGACAACGATCCAGAGCACGTTGCTCAGCGTGGGGGCGGTCGTGTGCTCGATCTCGATCATCTGGGCCGGCTTCAAGATGATGTTCCAGCACGCGCGCTTTGGCGACATCGCCAATGTGTTCATCGGGGGCCTGTTCGTTGGCTGCGCAACGGTGATCGCCGCGATGCTGGTGCCGGTGAGCTGATCCGGAGGATCCACCATGAAAGCGCTCAGCGATCCCGTCTTCAAGGGCTGCACCCGCCCCGCGATGCTCTGGGGCGTGCCGCTTGTGCCGTTGCTTGTCGTGGGCGGCAGCATCCTCATTCCCGCGATCTGGGTGCTGCTGGCGAGCCCGCCGATGGGCGTTGGCATTGTCTTGCTGCTCGTTCCGGTATTTGCCACCATGCGCGCGCTCACACGCCATGACGACCAGCGCCTCGCGCAGTATGCGTTGCACGTGCGTATGGCGCTCTCTCAGCGCAACCGCCGGTTCTGGGGCGCGCACACCTATGTGCCGGTGCGCGCGAAAAGAAGGGGCTGAGATGCGTGCACATGCGCAACTCATCGGGCTGGCCGCGCGGGAAGTGGCGCTCGCCGACTTCGTGCCCTTTTCCTCGCACGTGAGCGAGCACGTCATTCGCACGCGCGAGGGCGACTATCTGCGCGTCTGGCGCATGGCCGGTATCGCCTTCGAGGCCACCGATCCGGCTGACATCCTGGTGCGCCATGAGGGCTTTAATCAGCTCGTGCGCGGCCTGCCAGGTGGTCACGTCGGGCTGTGGTCCCATCGGCTGCGCCGGCGCGTGAGCGAGCGCTTTACCACGCCTTATGCCAACGCGTTTTGCCAGGAGATCGCCACGCGCTACTACGCGAGCTTCGCAGGCTACCGGATGATGGCCAATGAGCTGTACCTGAGCGTGGTCTACCGGCCGCACCGCACGCGCCTGGCGCGCCTGTTCAGCCACGCCGCGCGGCGCACGCCAGAGGACATCGAGCGTGAGTTGCACGAGGCGCTCAAGGCGATGGCTGCCATCGCCGCGCAGCTCGAGTCGAGCCTCAGGCCCTGGGAGCCGGTTGCGCTTGGCGTCTATACGAAGCCGATGCCGGGCACCCGGCGGCCTGTGCGCTATTCCGCGGCGCTCGAATTTTTGGGCTACCTCCTGAACGCGACGTGGGAGCGCGTGCCCGTACCCGCTGGCCGCATCGCCGAGGCACTGCCGACCTCGCGGCTATTTTTTCGCACCGAGAAGCTCGAGATCCGTACGCCCCAGGCGACGCGCTACGCGGCACTGCTCGACCTGAAGGACTACCCGGAAGAAACCGAGCCGGGCATGCTCAACGGGTTGCTGTACGGCGAATTCGAATATATCGAGACGCAGAGCTTCACGATCCTCGACCGGGCCTCGGCCAGGGAGGCGCTTGAGCGCCAGCGCAACCAGCTCATTGCTGGCGAGGACGTCGCGGTTTCGCAGATCAAGGCCATGGATCGGGCACTGAATGACCTGATCAATGGTGATTTCGTGCTTGGCGAATACCACTATTCGCTTGCGGTGCTCGCAGAGCGTCCCGACGAGGTGGCACGGTATGTCGCCCGCGCGCGCACGCAACTGGCGGACGCGGGCTTTCAGAGCGCGCTCATCGATCTTGTGGCCGACGCGGCGTGGTTCGCGCAGCTGCCAGGCAACTGGCGATTCCGCCCGCGCGAGGCGAAGCTCACCTCGCGCAACTTCTGCGCACTCGCGAGCGGGCACAACTTTGCAACCGGCAAGCGAGACGGCAACCCCTGGGGCGAAGCCATCACGATCGTCAAAACGCCCAGCAGCCAGCCCCTGTATCTGAACTTTCACGCAACGCCCGAGAAAAAAGAGTCCGCCGACGAGAAGGCGCTGGCCAACACCCAGATCATCGGCCAGGCCGGTGCGGGCAAGACCGTACTGGAGCTTTTCCTGCTCGCGATGTCCCTTAAGTATGGCCTCACAGGCGTGGTCTACGACAAGGACCGCGGCACCGAGATCGCCATTCGCGCGATGGGCGGGCGCTATACCGTTTTTCGCCGGGGTGTGCCAACCGGCCTGAATCCCTTTCAGCTCGAGCCGCACGAAGCCGTCGTGGACTTCTGGGAGCGCCTCGTGCGCCGTCTCGTTGACACGGGCGCGTTGCTGTGTGCCCGGGACGAACTCGACATTTCGCGCGCCGTGCGCGAGGTGGCCCGTATGGCGCGGCCGCTGCGGCGTCTGTCGATGCTGAGGCAACTGCTGCCCAACGTGGGTGAAAACAGCCTGCATGCGCGTCTGGCGAAATGGTGCGCGGGCGGCCGGCTTGGCTGGGTGCTCGATAACCCCTCGGACACGCTGGATTTCAGCCAGCACCCTCTGTTTGGCTTTGACGACACCGAGCTCATCGATGATGCGGAAGTCAGCACGCCCGTCACGATGTATCTGCTGCACCTGACCGAAAGCCTGATCGACGGGCGGCGCTTCGTCTACGTGATGACTGAATTCTGGAAGCGCCTGGCCGATCCGGTGTTCACCGACTTTGCGAAGAACAAGCAAAAGACGATTCGCAAACAAAATGGACTGGGCATCTTCGACACCCAGTCTCCGACCGACGTGCTGCGCAGCGACATCGCGCGCGCGCTCATCGAGCAGACCGCGACGTTCTTCTTCCTGCCCAATCCGCGCGCGGACTACGAGGACTATGTCGGCGGGTTCAAGTTAAGCGAAGCGGAATTCAACATCGTGCGCTCGCTGGGCGAAAACTCTCGCCTCTTTCTCGTCAAGCAGGGCCACCGCTCCGCCATCGGCAGGCTCGATCTGGCGGGGCTCGGTGACGTGCTCGACGTGCTGTCGGGCACCACGGATAACGTCGAGCTGCTCGACCGTATCCGCTCCCGGCTCGGGGACGATCCCGCGGTGTGGCTGCCGGAGTTTCACGCGCAGCTCGCCATGCGCCGGCAGCGCCGCGCGGCGCAGTCAAGCCCGCGCGCGCCGGGAGCTGGGCGATGAGCGGCGTTTTCACCGCAGTGGGCGGCACGCTCGAGAACGGCATGTCGACCTACGTCACCAGCGCGTCCTCGGCGCTTTCCGCCGCACTGGTGCCCATTGTCACGACTGCCGTGACGCTCTGGATCATCGGCTACGGGTTCGCCGTGGTGCGCGGCGAGGCATTCGAGTCAGTGCCTGCATTCGCCTGGCGCGGCCTGAAAGTGGCTATCATGCTCGCCCTGGCGCTCAGTGCCGGCATCTATCAGTCTCACGTGGTCACGGCCGTTGAGGGCGCAACCTCGGGTCTCGCCCAGACGATCCAGACGGCGGCGGCCGATGCCGGAGCGGGCAATACCGGCTGCGCCCCGGTGGAGGAGAGCCGCGCGAGCGGTGGGAGCGCCGCCGGGATCTATCAGACGCTCGACTGCTACGACCGCCAGATCAATCTGGTGATGGACGCGTACTTCGACAAGGCGACCCATGAAGGCCTGAGCATCGCGGGCATTGTCGCGGGCGTGGGCGACTTCGCCTGCGGGCTGGTAGCCGCGCTCGGCGCCTCGATTTTCCTGATCGTGCTTGCATTCGAGGTGGTCATGTCGAGAATGCTGCTCGACCTGGTGCTGGGTCTGGGCCCCCTGTTCATTGCCTGCGGGGCGTTCAGCCCTACCGCGCGCTTTTTCGAAGCGTGGAGCGCGAAGGTCGCGAACTATGCGCTGCTGCAGGTACTCATCGCCGCGTTCCTGGGCATGGCGCTGACGGCCTTCTCCACGAACCTCGCGCCGTTCCAGGTGACGCTCGCCTCACCCGACACAAACGCGCCAGCCCTCACCGCAGCCATCCAGGGCGCGCTCGCAGACGTCGCCTCCTGGAGCGCAGGGCTGGGCATGTTTGTCACGGGCATCCTGCTCGCCACGGTCGGCTGGCAATTGCCCGCCGTTGCCTCAGGTCTCGCCGGAGGCGTCACGATGTCCGGCTTTGGCGCATTCGTTGCGGGCTACGCCGCGCGAGGGGCCATGCGTGGTGTGGGTGCCGCCGTGCGCTCCGGGCACGGTGCGCGCCACCCGGGCGCCAGAAACCCGGATGGCGAAGCGCGCAGCGCTTCGGTGCCAGCCCGTTCGGTGCCCGCCTACCAGCGAGCCGCGCGCGAGCACCTGGGCGATCGGGCAAACGATGGAGGATCAGAACCATGAACACGATAAACGTGCGCGGCGGCCTTGCGGGCGTCACGATGGTGGCGTGTCTCGCGTGTCCCGTATCCGCAGCCCGTGCGCAGGGCATTCCCGTCTATGACGCGCAGAACGTCGTGCAGGCCATCGCGAGCGTTGGTGTGCTCAGGCAGCAGGTGCAGCAGGAACTGCAGCTCTACCAGTCGCTCAGCGGCACACGCGGCTTTGGCTCGCTCATGGACAATCCGGTGCTCGCGCACTCCCTGCCGTCGAACTGGCAGAACGTCTACACCGCGATCCAGAACGGCGGCTATGCGGGCCTGACGGGCAATGCTCAAACGCTTCGCCAGGCGGGCGAGATCTACAACTGCGAGGATCAGCGCGGCGTCGATCAGCAGGTCTGCGAGCGCGCGCTCAACAAGCCGTTCCAGGACAAGGCGTTTGGCATCCAGGCGTATCAGTCCGAGCTGCGGGAGCTCGACCAGATCCAGCGCCTCATGCAGCAGATCGATGCGACGCAGGACCCGAAGGGTATCGCGGAGCTGCAGGCTCGCATCCAGACCGAGAGCACCGCAGTCGGCAACGAGATGACGAAACTGCAGCTCTTCCGGATGCTCGCCGATACCGAGGACCGGCTGATCGCCGAACAGCAGCAGGAACTGGTGCTCAAGCGCGCCGGCAACACGTCACGGCTGCAGGACCAGATGGTTCCTGCGGGTTTCGGTCACTGAGGAGTCGGTCATGATCCGTTTTGTGGTGGCAATCGCGCTTGCGGGTTCAGTAGTACTGCCTGGTGGCTGCGCAGAGCCATCGAAACCCGTGCTGCCCGATGGGCTGCACCGTGTGCCGGTGAACCGTGTGCCACCGGTGCCGCCGGTGACCTCGCCCGCGGGAGAGCGCGATGAAGGGTGACTTCGATTATCGCCGGGCGCAGGACTTTGAGGTCTCGCTCACCCATATGCAGGAGCGCTCCGAGCGCCGCGCCTGGTACGTAGCGGCCGCGGGCGTTGCCATTGCGCTGCTGTGCGCGGTGGCGCTCGCCATGATGGTGCCGTTCTACCGTGTTGTGCCGCTGGCGATCGAGGTCGATCGCCTCACGGGCGAGGCGCAGGTCATCGATGTGCTCGACGCGAAGCACGTGCACATGCGCGACATTGAGGACAAACACTGGGTCGAAGCGTACGTGCGCTCGCGCGAGCGCTACGAATGGGGGCTGCTCCAGATGGACTACGACCGGGTGCTCGACATGAGCGATGAGCGTGTCGCGCGCGATTACCGGCAGATCTTCAGCGGCCCCGACGCGCTGGACCAACAGCTTGGGGCGAGCACCCAGCGGCGCATCCGCATCCTGTCGACCACGCTCGTGCCCGATGAACCCGGGCGCGCCGTTGTGCACATCGAGCGCACGACCTGGAAGAACGGCATCGAGAGCGCGCCGCCGCGCGAGCGTTTTGTGATCACGCTCGCCTTCACGTACCGCCCGGCCATATTTACGCGCGAGCGCACCGCGATCGAAAACCCGTTCGGGTTCAAGGTCACCGCGTACAGCCGCGACCCGGAATATACGCCCACGGCTGGGGCTCCATCATCGGTACCGTCATCGGCCCCATCATCGCCCCCGTCATCGGTGCCTGTCGCAGGAGGTGCGCGATGAATCCGCAAACGCTCGCAACATTCAGTCTCGCCGCCGCGCTGCTGGCCACCGCCTGCCGTGGCGCTCATGCTTACGACGTGCCGGGGTGGTCACGCGACTCGCGGGTCCGGCAGATCGTCTACCGGCCCGACGACGTGGTCCGTGTTATCGCGCAGCGTGGCTTTGCCACGCACATCGCGCTGGAGCCCGCCGAGCACATCCTCGTTGTCGCACCGGGCGACCGTGACGGATGGCAGGTCGTGGCCAGCCGCGGAGACCACGACGTGTATCTCAAGCCCCAACTCGCCGCGCACGACAGCAACCTCGAGATCCGCACCGATCGCCGCAGCTACAGCTTCGATCTGGTCGTGCTGCCGCTGCGCGCGCGCTTTGGCAATAACCGCGAAATGTATCGCATCACCTTTACGTATCCTGACGAGGCGATGGCGAGGAGCCGGGCGGCGCAGGACGCGAGCCTCGTGCGTGAGCGTCTTCGCCAGCCGCCGGTGGTGCGTAACACCGCGTATTCCATGCAGGTCATGCCGCATTCGCAGGACATTGCGCCCACCGCGGCTTGGGACGATGGGCGCTTTACCTATATCCGCATTCCCGACAACCGGCGCATCCCGGCGATTTTCCGCGTCGCCGACGACGGCAGCGAAAGCGTCGTTGATCGGCACATGCAGGGCGATGCCATCGTCGTGCATGAGCTCGCGCGGCGATTCGTGCTGCGCCTGGGCAATGAGGTGGTCGGGCTGTGGAACGACGCGTTCGATATGGACGGCGTACCGCCTCATGACGGCACGACGGTTGAGGGCGTAAAGCGCGTGCTTCGGAGCGACGGCCATGAATGAGCCAACGCCGCGCAACGAGGAGTCCGGGCTGCAGCCCGAGGTCGGTGCGCCACAGGTCACCGAAACCATAAACGGTGACCTTGAGCGGCAGCCGGCGCTGGATCGGGGCATGCCGGAGCTCGGCGTGCAGGGCGGCCGTCCGCGTGCGTGGTGGCTCGCGCCGCTGATTATCGTCGCGGTGGCGATTGCCGGGGCGGTATGGACGGTGCACGGGTTCCTCGCCCGGCACGATGCGGCGGAGAAGGCGCGCCGCGATGCCGTGCAGGACCAGCCCGCCCGGGGGCGGGTGTTCGGCGATAGTGCGCCAGGCGCTGCCATGCCGGGCTCAGCGCCCGCCGCACTCGCGAGCGCGCCAGCGGCTGCCCCGGCACCAGGGCGCGATGCCGCAATCTCGCGTGAGGCGCCTTCGCGGGGTGTGGCGCCACGCAGCTGGTACGACGCAGCGCTGCTCGCCACGGGTAACGGCGGCAACAGCGGCAGCAGCGGCAGCAGCGGCGGCGCCGGTGGTGCGGCGGGCCTCGCAGCGGCAACGGCAGGTGCGGTATCCGGCGCGCAGGGCGTGGAGGGCGCGCCTGGCGGCCAGGCGCAGATGCAGGCAAAGGATACGGGCCCGCTTGCCCAGGCGCTCAAGGCAACGACGACGCCACGCGCGATGGCAGGTTTTCTCGGCAAGCGCAGCCTCGTGCTCGCGCAAGGCGCGAAAATCGACTGCGCGGGCGATACGGCATTTGACTCGACCGACGCAGGCATTTCGACCTGCACGGTGACAAAAAACGTCTATTCCGATGATGGCCACGTCGTGCTCATCGAGCGCGGCTCGCAGATCAACAGCGAATACCGCTCGAACCTGGCGCCCGGGCAAAAGCGGGTCTTTATCCTGGCCGCGCGCATCAGGACCCCCGAAGGCGTGACAGTCGAACTGGATTCTCCGGCCGCCGACGCGCTGGGGCGCATGGGCATCAGCGGGTACGTGAATAACCACTGGGGTGAGCGCCTGGGTGCCGCCGTGCTGCTTGGCATGACGCAGGACGCCATCGGCTATCTGGCGACGCGCGGTGGCAACAGCAGCGGCCCAGTCGTCTTCGAGAACACGCAGCAGCAGGGCAATGACATGGCCTCGCGGGTGCTCGAGCGCACGATCAACATTGCGCCCACGCTCACGCAAAACCAGGGGGCCGAATTCACGATCGTGCTCGCGCGCGACCTGGATTTCAGCACGGTCTACACCCTTGAACCCACCCTGCAGCCGGAGGCCGTGCGATGAGCGCGAGCTCAGCAAAGCTCAACGCCGCAGCGCCCATCGCCACCACGGTCGCGGCCGACGCGATGGTGGCCGACGCGGGACTGGCACGGCTGCCGGACGACGCCTCGGTGCGCGAGCTGATGCGCCCGTTTGCGCGCCTGCTTGAGGATCCGGGCGTCACGGAGCTCGTGATCAACCGGCCGCAGCGCGTGCTCACCGAGACGCATCTGGGCTGGCAGGCGCACGACTGCCCGGAGCTCGACTTCGAGCGGCTCATGTCGTTTGCCGTCGCCATCGCCACACTGACGAGCCAGGCGGTGTCGGCACAGCACCCGATCCTCTCGGCACTGCTGCCTGGTGACGCGCGCATCCAGATTGTTATCCCGCCGGTGGTGCCCTCGCGCACGGTGTCGGTGACGATCCGTCGGCCGTCGTCCTGCGAGAAGACCCTCGAGGACTGCGAGCGTGAGGGTCTGTTCCGGTGCACCGGGTGGCAGCGCGCGGCGCGCCTTGACGAGACCCGCTCGCGGCTGCGCCCGCTCGAGCGGCAACTGCTCGGGTATCTCGAGACCCGCCGTTGGCCGGATTTTTTCGAGCACGCGGTTCGCGCCCGGCTGAACGTGGCGATCGTGGGCAATACGGGCTCGGGCAAGACCAGCTTCATGAAGACGCTGTGCCGCTACATCCCTTGCTCCGAGCGCATCGTGACGATCGAGGATGTGCGCGAGCTCTACATCGGCCATGTCGAGAATTGCGTGCATCTCGTCTACAGCAAGGGCGGACATGGCCACGCGCGCGTCACACCCGCGGAGCTCATCGCCAGCACGATGCGCATGCGCCCGGACCGTGTGCTGCTTGCGGAGTTGCGCGGCAGCGAAGCCTATGACTTCCTGAAGCTGCTGAGCACCGGCCACGCGGGCTCGATCACGAGCTACCACGCGTCGAACACTTCAGTGGCCATTGAGCGCTTTGCGCTCATGGCCCGCGAGCACCAGGAAGCCGCGACGTGGGATCACGCCGCGTTGCGTCGGCTGCTGTTCATGACCATTGACGTGGTGGCGCATATGCAGGCGATTGCAACCTTTGATGCAGCAGGCGAGCAAAGCGGCAAACGCTGGGCGATGAGCGAAGTCTCATTCGATCCGTCGCGCCGTTATCTGGCGGATTCTCAGTGAGGGAGGCGACCCATGAATGCCCTGGATGCTGTGCTCACGCAGCAGGCAAAGCGCGAGCGGCTTCGCTATCACGCGATTGTCCTTCTCCTTGGCGTGGCGGCACTCATGCTCGCGGCCGCCGCATTGTCGGCGGCGCTGTGGCTTGCGTCTTTCTTCTTCTACGCGAGTGCACATGTGAACCCGTTGCACGCCGGCTTTCACGCCTGGCCAGATGCGGCGCTCGCCTGGTACGACGGCCGAACGCCCCGGGCGGGGCGGCGCCTGGCGGCTTGCGCGTTGCTCGCGCTGATGCTCGCCTTCGGCGCGCCGGTGCTCGGGGCGTACATGCTGCTTGAGCGCGCCGGGCAGCGGCGCCTGTACGGCAGCGCCCGGTTTGCCAGCGAAGCGGAAATCCGCCGGGCCGGGCTGCTATGAGTGCGCCCACGGGTTCAACCGCGGGTTCA
>DATEJU010000573.1:0-16539 GCA_035277805.1 Paraburkholderia sp.
GCGTCGGTCTTGGCTTCACCGGCATGCAGGTCGGCAATGCGGCGCATCGCCAGCCCGGGCAGATAGGCCACCAGAACGCCTTCATCGCGGGCAACGGCAACCGGCAATGCGCCGATGGTGGCGGGCTGATCGACGACGAAAAGAAGGCGGCCATGTCCCTTGAGTTCGGCGATCAGGGCACGCAGCTTGGTCTCGTCGTTGGGCAGCACCTTGTTATACAGGCGCTTGCCATTCCGACCCAGTGCTACTGCGTGATGCTGGCCTTTACCGACGTCGACACCGATGAAGACATCGACGGCGTCATGTTGTTGGAATTCTTGCATCGAAGTTTGTGCAGATTGAACGAGTTGGCTTGCAACAACGGTGGCAAGTCTCGACATCCACGTTACGGACGGCCTTGGAATATCCCAGCCGAGCCCCTATTAGCGATCACCAGCCACCCACCAGACCTGGTGACAACACCCCCCGGATCATGACTGCGACTAGGGGCGAGAATCATGCCGGGCCTGGCTGGCCAGAGCCTCGATTATCGAGGCGGGAAGATAGTAACGGGGCATGGTGGTCCGGTTCACCATGCCCCCCGCCATTACCTCGGTCTACTTACCACTGGCTCAGCCGTCTCCGCCCCCGCCGTCGCCGCCTCCGGCATCACCGGCGCCAGCCGTGGCGTCACCACCATCCGCCGTGGAGGCCCCATCGTTCGACGTGCCGTCAGTGCCGGTCATTCCCGAGGCGGGCGTGGCTCCGGTCATTCCGGTGCCTCCGCCCATGGTGCCACCACCGCCCGTGGTACCACCACCGCCCGTGGTGCCGCCGCCGGCACCGATACCGCCGAGCCCCTTCAACAAGCTCGCAAGCAGACCGGCAAGCGGTTTTGCGACTTCGCCAAGCAGGGCGCCCATGTCGCCCAGACCGCCGCCTGCGCCAGTTGCACCGCCCTGAGCAGCGGCGGGTGCGGCCGGTTTAGCCGGGGCGGGCGCGGCGGCTCCATCTGGCGCCGCTGCTTGTCCGCCGCCTTGCGGTACAGCCGCAGCCGCGCCTCCCTGCCCTGCCGGCATGGCTTGTGTGCCTACCGCACTGCCATCTCCTTGCACGGGCACCGCCTGCATGTCCGCAGGGCTAGCTTGTGCCCCAGCCGCACCAAGTGGCACGGCCATCGCCGGTGCTGCCTGCGTTCCATACGCGCCTCCGTCCGCGATCGGGACGGCGTTCTGGACTTGCGACGACCCGGCATACATCATGGGACTCTCGGCCGCATCCGTGAGCCCGTCAACGCCCTGGTACGCACCACCGTCCATCATCGGGAGTGCGTTCGCGGCACCAACCGGGCTGGTGTACATCTCGGGGTTCGCCGCGAATCCCGGTGGCATATCCATGGTGGGCATCCCGCCGAACATCGCGCCACCCGGATCCGCTCCCATCGTGGCGCTTCCGAGGCCAGCAAGCATCTGCTCGCCCGGCGCGCCCATGGCGCCAATCGCCCCAGAACCGAACGGCTGCGCGAACCCATACCCGCCGTCCAACATCCCTTGGGCAAGTGGAGCGACGGGTACTACCGGTGTCGTCGCACCCATCGCAGATGCCCCCGCGAGCACCTTGCCTATCGGGATTGCGCTACTTGCCAAAGATGAATTGCCAACATTAATCGACATTTCGAATTCCTTGAGAATTTATCTTACGCTGGATACGCATCAATCTCGTACCTGGTCGTAGATGTTGATATTTAATTCAAATAATTTAGATCGCGCAGACCTCCTTTTCCAGTTTTTGCAAGTAATTTTTCGCCTGACCAATTCAATTACTCAAATCGAATGATTCGCCACTTTTTCAATGTCATCAGAATTGAACGCTCCCAAATTTCGAACAATCTGAACAACACAGATTACTCTGACGTAACCAGTGAAATTTCTGACAACATCGCATGCCAGATCCATTTCAAGCGCCCACTTCGAAAGCAGACCTCCAACAGACATCGACTCCTGGCGAGCAAGTATCTCAATGATGGTCCAATAGACCTCCTCAAGTCGGATGCAGGTCGCAAATCCGTTGATACGTATGGACCGCTGGCGCGGCGTGACAAGCGAAGCGCTGAAATCGCAATATCGTTGCGTGGCCATAGGCAACATTCACAATGCTGAATATGGGTTGTCGTCTGCTATCCATTTCTTACCCCTCGTTGTGGATATACAAAGAGAACATTCTCTGTGCCTCGTGCTTTGGTGTCTTTCTTGCATATGTATTCCAGAAAAACCTAACTATCCGAACAAGTCTTCAACACGAACCCGCACCTGGAATACTGTTCCTTTGAATACCAAACCGTGTGGTACATCTGTATGACCTCGGTATATACCGGTGCTGTTAAATTCGCACCATGACATGATCCTAATATTTGGCACAAGACAAGGGATGTAAATGAGCAAGCGTAGAAGACGCCAACCCGGATTGATTCACCGCAATAGAGCCTGTGTTATTGCAGCACGTTTGCTTTTGACGTTCGTTACGTTGAAAATGCCCGCAGCATTTTCTGCCGAAGCGGTGTGGCGCGCGGAGCCCATGCGGTACGTTGCCCGCAATTCTCGCCTCGCCGATGTTCTGAACGACGTGGCCGCCGCGGGTGGTCTGCGGCTCGACGTCACGCGTGGCGTGCGCGGCACTGTCAACGGCACCTTCGAGCAGCCGCCCGCCAACGTTTTTCGCATGTTGACCGAGGCTTGGGGCCTGGCTTGGTATTTTGACGGCCAGACAATCCACGTATCGACCGCCGAAGATGTACGCACGCGTACAATCCCATTCGCCCCACTGACTGGCGACGAGGTCGCCTCGCTACTGCGCGGTCTCGATCTCGGCGATGCGCATTTGCCGCTGCGGTATTCTAAGGACACCGTAAAAGTCGTGGGACCGTCACGTTACGTCGACGCGATCGCCGATGCCGTATCGAAAGCACAGGTGCAGAAGCTGCCTCCTCAGCAGGCTTTTGACCAGACGCAAATCCGCGTCTTTCCACTGCGCTATGCGCAGGCCCAGGACATCACGTACAGCTCGGGTAATCGTCAACAAACGATTCCAGGCGTGGCGACGCTGCTGCGCCAGCTGATGGAAAACACCAGCGCGCCTCAAGCGACTACTGTGCGTCCCGGCCCGCGTGCAAAAGCGGCGGTATCGCCGCGGGGCGTTCCTCCCCTACCCACCCTGCCTGGTCTCGGAGAAACCGCCGCCGACGCCCAGTCAAACAACGACGATCCGCCGGTTCTGCCTCAGGCCGCGCTCACGCCGGCCCGCCGTAACATCATTGCGGACGCCCGCACGAACTCGGTTGTGGTCTACGACGTACCGGAAATGATGCCCGCGTACCAGCGCGCGATCGCGATGCTGGACCGGCCACAGGACCTGGTGGAGATCTCGGCGCTGGTCATGGACGTGTCGAGCGACGCGGCACGCGAGTTGGGCATCCGGTGGGGCGCTGGCGCGTCGTCCAGCCGCCGCCCCGCGCCGCCCTATGGCAGCGCCTTTCCCGCGCTGCCCGGCGTTCTGCCCGTACAAGCCGCCGCCGACGCGGGCATCACGTTGACAACCCTCATTGGCAATTCTGCGCATTATCTGTACGAGCAGATCCATGCGCTCGAGCAGGGCGGGCGCGCACGCATCCTCTCGCGCCCCCGTGTGCTCACCCTCAACAATGCGGAGGCGGTGCTCTCATCGCGCAATTCCGTATATGTGCGCGTGGCCGGCAATCAGGATGCCAATCTTTTCAATGTGGACACGGGCCTCACGCTCAAGGTCACGCCGACCGTCGAGCAAGGCGGCGAGCAAAGCAACATTTTGTTAAGCGTGCAAATTGAAGACGGCTCGTTTGACAACAATTCGGTCGTCGACGGCATTCCGCGCGTGAACAACAACTCGATCATCACTCAGGCCGTCGTGGGCGACGGCGAAAGCCTGCTGATCGGCGGCTACGAATACGAGCGCAGCCAGGCGAACAATTCGGATGTACCCGTGCTCAGCGATATCCCGATCATCGGCGCCCTGTTCAGCAGCAATCGCACATCGGTCGATCGCACGGAGCGACTCGTTCTCATTACTCCGCAGATCAAGCGACTCGCCGCCGGCCGGGAGACGCCGCGAACGGAGCCCGTCACCTCCGCCGTGCCCAATGCGCCATTGACAACACCTGCGTCGTCGAGTGCGGCGAGTCCGGCCGTCGCGACCGAGCCGAAGACTTTGCCTGGCCCCACCGCCATGGCGCCCGCAACGGCACTTCCGCTGCCATCGGGCACGGATGCATTGCCTGCGGAATCTCCGCCCTCTCCTGCTGCCTCGCGGAGGGACGCACGATGAGCGAATGTCCACACCTGCTTGTCTCGAGCGGGCTCCATGCGGGTGCAAGCGTCGTGCTTTCAGAAGGTCACGAGCTCAAGATCGGGAGTGCCAATGGCGCGGACCTGATTCTGGCGGACCACGGCGTGGCTGCGCACCATGCAACCGTGAGCCTCATTGGCAACCGCCTTGTCCTGCACGCGGTGGCCGGGAGGGTAACGGTTTTCGGTCGAGCCATCAAAACTGGCGCGCAAACGCAGGTCCGTTACGGTGCGACGTTCGGCGTCGGCGAAACACGCCTTCAGTTTACGAACAGTGGACTGCTCTCAGCGGAAACAACGCTGCAGGCCGAGCTTGCATGGCTCCTCCGCCACGCGCCCCTTGCCTGGCTGCGCCGCCGCCTGACGACCCTGCCAGGATGGGTCTGGGCCGCCCTCGCCACCGTTCCTCTCGTACTCGCAGCCGTTTACTGGCTCGGCCTGCTCGCGCCACATTCACCACAACGCCCGCGGACTGCGCTGCTCGACCAGGCCGCATACCGTGACGTCCGGGTGAGTGCCGAAAAAGAAACGGGCCGGCGTGTCTATGAAGGCTACGTCCAAACCGTGGGCGAGCTGGGAGCGCTGTCACTCGACGCGCGAGCGCAAGGTGGACTTCCCGTTTTGCATGTGAACGTCATCGACGTCATGCAGGAACAACTGAGCGACTTTCTCGACAAGTACTACCGGGGTGCCCAGTTGCGCGCCGCCGAACCCGGCGCGTTCGTTGTCTCACCGCCCGGCGCCGAGGCCTACCTGTCGCCGGACTCCTGGGACTATGCCCGGCTGGAGCGTCAGGCGCGCGCGCAGATCGAAGGCCTGCGGATACTCCGGTTCACCGGTCACGATCATGAAAGCGGTCCGGCACGCATTCCTCTTGAAGCGGTTGGCCTCAATCTGCTCAGCACGCGTCATGGTGCCTGGCTTGTCGACCCTCAAGGCATGCGCTACTTCTCCGGTGCGCATACACCGGCAGGCAGGATCACAAGTATTGCGAAGTGCAGCGCCACCGTGGTCCGCGATGACGGTAGCGTCTATCTGCTGGTGGCGAACCGCACCGAGCGAGACGGACCTTGCTGACCAGCCATAACCGGCAAGGCAACTAGCCAGTCGATCATTCAGGCTTCGAGCGCCGGCGCGCCGCTCGAGAACACGGGGAGCAAGAGAGATTTTGCTCCGAAGCGCGCCGTATTTAATACGAGGTACTAATTATGTATACACCTGTGGCAGCAAATCTTGGTTATACGCCGGGCATGTTTGGCTATGGTACGAACGGGAATAACCGTGGCCAGCCAAACATGATCGCGGCCGACGGGACACTTTCCCTTGCGGGCGTTGCAGATGCGGTCACGCGCGTACTGCAAAAGCAGGCGCAGCAGGTCAATCAGCTTCAGCAGCAGAATGACCCGACAGGCGGTGGTGGCGGCGCCGGTGGTGGTGGTGCCGGCGGCGGTGCGGGTGGCGTGGGGAGCGCGAGCATGCTCGCCTTGCAAAAGGCAACCAGCGAATACACCACGGCGCTTCAGCAGGGCACATCGATCATGAGCGGCCTCTCGGACACGCATAAGTCGGTCGCCCAGAACACGAAGTAAGTTCGCACACACGCACCCGCGGAGCCCCTGTTTTCAGGGGTTTCCGCATGCCCTGGGCAAGGACTGTCCCGGGCAGCGCTTCATTTACCACCCACTCAGGAGATACCACGCCAATGCTTACACAAGTTGTGATGAATTCACTCCAGCAAGCCGAGGCACGCACACCTGCCGTCATGCTGCCCGCCATGCCGCAAGCTGGCGAGAACGATACAGCGCTGACGCGCTTTGCCGAGCGCGTTCAGGGCTCGCTGGAAAACATGACCGTACCGATCGGAGTCCTGTTCGATTCGACGCGCAGGCAGCCGATTTCCACGGCGGAAATGCTCAGGTTGCAGGCCGCGATCGGCGAGTACTCGGCCACGATCCTCACGCTGTCCCACATTGCACAGAGCGTCGGCAGCACCGTGCAATCACTGGTGCAGAGAAGCTGATGCGCCGCCTGCTCTACCTTCTGCCGCTCGTCCTGCTCGCGGCGTGCAAAACTTCGCTATTCGAAGGTCTCGACGAAGACCAGGCCAATCGCATTATCGCGGTGCTGAGCCATCACGGCATCAGCGGGGCCAAGGAGCGTAACGCGGACAAAACATGGAACGTGTCCGTCGACGACAGCGATGCTGTTGCGGCCACGGAACTGACCGGTGCCTATGCGCTGCCGCGCGGTGGCCACGCCAATCTCGGTGAACTCTTCAGACGGGAGGGATTGATTTCCAGTCCTGAAGAAGATCACGTCCGATACGTGTACGGCCTCACGCAGGAGCTTTCCGAAACGCTCGAAAAAATCGATGGGGTGCTCGTTGCACGCGTGCATATCGTGGATCCCCCGCGCGATGCGTTGAGCGGCCCCACCTCGGCGCCAAGCGCCTCGGTGCTGTTGCGCTACCGCAGCGACTCCGGCCTCGAGCCCATGCGCGAGAAAATCCGCTCGCTGGTTGCGGGAGCCGTCGAAGGGCTCACCCCCGATCGCGTCTACGTCACGCTCGTTCCGGTCACCCCCGTGCTCACAGCCGCCGAAGTCTGCGCGCAGACCGGACGGTGCTCGCCTGCTTCCGATACGGTACGCGAGAACACCACGCTCACGCTCATCGCACTGGCTCTATTGGGGGGCATGCTAATCGTTTCCGCGTGGGTATGGGATTCGGGAATTCGCAGCTTTCCGCGAATCTCCAGCATCACATTTTTCCGCCGTCGCGGCAGACGCAACCATCAGCCGGAGCCGAATCCGTCCGGCAAGGCCCCTTCCGCTACGGGCACGTCCGTCAACGAAAAGCCGCATGCACCTTCCCGGGAAGGAGACCGCTCTTGAACCGCCAGCACCGTCATTCGATTCTCGTCGTCGCCAACTGGGCTCACCCTGGCTGGCTCGATCGCAGCCAGCCGGCACGCAGCGAACGAGCGTGCGCCGACGCCTCCCTGGAATTGCTACGCCGCTACCCTCAGCTTGCAGAAGCTGCCACGTCGCAACTTCCATGGTTTGGAGCGCTGCTTGCGCGCCCCGCCTTCGCGCGGCTCATGCGGTTGTGCGCGGTCCTTGCCTGCGCGCATTCGCTGCGGCTCGTAGTGACGGCGGCTGCCCGCGCGAGCCTCTCGCTCGCAACGGGCATGCCTTCGCTTACGGCGCTGCAGTGCCACCCGCGCGGCGAACATGCCGATCTGCGCCTCGACGTCCCAATCGACTGTTTCAACCGTCACGCACTGACTGCTGCGGGACTCGCGCTCGCGCTACGCGCCACCGCGGGCGCGGCTCAGCGCCAGTGGCTTCAACTACGCCTGCCGCGTGAGTACGCGCAGGCCGCCGCGCGTTGGCGACTGCCGGAAATTGCGCCGCAGACAGCGCTCGAGCTGATTGGCGACGCACTGGACCTGTTGCACGCAAGGAGGCCGTCATGTTGATCTGGCGTTTCTCGGACTGGCGCGTCGAATCAGACGGCTATATCTGCGGTCAGCACCTGACCCAGATTAACGACCTGCGCGCGTTGCGCCGAATCAGCATGCAGACCACGGCAGCAGAAACGTCGCGCCTTGCTGAGCGCGCACGCCAGGCAAGACGCCGTGCCATCGCGCGCGGATACGCCGCCGGCCGCGCCGCCGCGCTTCACAACCTCGTAGTGCCAACCGCTGCTACCGCATTCGCGCTGGCACGCCTCAAGGAGTGCCTCGTGCGGATCGCCATGAAGGCCATCGCCGAAATCGTCGACGAACTGCCGCCCGGGATCATCCTGCCCGTCCAGTTGCGGCGCAGCCTGCAGGCTGCGCCGGGGCATCACCTGCTATCCGTGCGGGTCGCCACGAGCGACCTGGACGAGGCGCGGCTTGCGCTCGGCGCAGTCGAGCAGGAGCTCGGGCTGTCGCTCGTCACCGTTTTGGCCGACGCCGATCTGCCACCGGGTTCGTGCGTCGTCGAAACCGATTGCGGCATGGTTGACGGCGGCCTGCGCCAGCAACTCGCCGCGCTCGAACGTGGTGTGCGCGACGCGATTGCCGCCGTACTCGACGAATACACACGCATGGACGATACCCTTGCGCGCCAGATCGACATCGTCGAACAAGGATTGCGCGATGCGCTCGATGCGCTCTCGCGCGAAGCGCCGCCCGTCGAGAACGGCACCACAAAAAAGCGAACGACGAAACGCAAGGGCGCACCTCGTCGGCCCACCTCATCACGCAGGAGCGGAGTTGCCTCATGACTCCATTTTTCGGACTCCCGCGCTTCACGCGCGACCAGGCCGAAAGGCTGAATATGGCCGCCCTGCAATTCGGCGCGCCGTGGACCGTCAACGTTGGGCGGTGCCGCTACACACTCACATTCGAACCGTGCCGTACCCGTTATCCACTGCGTTTGCACGGCACCGCCTCGGGCATCCCGCTGGAGCTCGACCTCGATGCCGAGGCACTGATTCCAGCACTGGCGGCACGCACCGTTGCCCAGACCGGGCCACTCGCGCACCTGCTCATCGTCGACGCCTGCCAGGACTGGCTATGCGCGCTCGAAGGCGCATTCGGCTTCGCGCTGGAGATCAACGCCGTGTCGTACGACGTGGCGTCAAATCCCGGAGCGTATGGTCTCGCGCTCACGCACGAACAGAGCGGCCGCATGGCGAGTTTCTCGTTTCGCAGCGAAGCCGTCGACCGCTGGCTGAACTCGCGCACGGCCGCCTGTGCGGACCTGCGCGCACTTGCGCGCCAGATCGTGGTTGGCGTTCCTGTCTGCATTGCCGGGCCTACGCTCTCGTTTGCCCGTCTGCGCCGCATACGCGCCGGCGACGCTCTGGTGCTCGACCGGCGCACACACTTTCTACGGGTGCCGCTACGCGACGGCACGCTACGCATTCTTTTGAAATACTCTGGAGAACAAACCATGGTTGACCGTCCTCTCGTCGAAGAAATAAACATGACGCCCGAACTCACCAGCGAGTTCATCCCGATCGACGGCCTCAACTTTACGTTCGATGCGATGATCGGCACGCTGCGTCTGTCCCTCTTCGAGTTGAGCCGCCTGCGTACCGGCTCGGTGGTGTCGCTGCAAATTTCGGTGAGCGAGCGGATCGTCACACTGCTTTGCCAGGGCGTGCCGTTCGCGCGCGGTGAACTCGTCGATATCGACGACGTGCTTGCCGTGCGCATCACCAACATCGTACAACCCACCCAAGTGGGAAGCGCGCCATGACCGGGATGCAGACAGGGCAGATTCAGCTCATCGGGCTTTTCTTCCTGCTGGGCCTCGCGCCACTCGCCGTGGTGATGACGACATCGTTCACGAAGTTCAGCATCGTGCTCACGCTGCTGCGCTCGGCGCTCGGCGTTCAACAGGCGCCCGGCAACATGGCGATTTCCGGTCTCGCGCTCGCGGCAACGCTAGTTGTCATGGCGCCGACGATGGACAAGGTCGGCGCTGCGCTGTCGATAGACGAGCGCGTTGAAAATGGTCAACTTCCGTCACTCGCGCAAATGGTCGATGCAGTCCACGGACCGTTGGGTGAGTTCATGCTGGCACATTCCAGGCCCGCTGAGCGGGCGTTTCTCGTCGACGCCGCCAGGCGCATCGATCCCGGGCGCAATGCACAGGAGACCGATTTCACGCTACTCGTACCCGCATTTCTCATCAGCGAAATTTCAAGCGGATTCGAAGCAGGCTTTCTGCTCTACATCGCCTTTCTGGTGATCGATCTGGTAGTGGCGAACGTGCTGACCGCCATGGGCATGATGATGCTCTCGCCCAGCACCGTTTCGATTCCGCTCAAACTGTTCGTGCTCGTGGCCGCCTCCGGCGTACCGAAACTCATGCACGCGCTCATTCTGAGTTATGCAAAGTGAATACACTTCCTTCCCTTGCGTCGCTTGCCGCCAACGCGCTGCTGCTAGTGTTCTGGCTCTCGCTACCCATGCTGGCTGTTGCCACTTTGGTCGGGTTGCTGCTCGGTCTCGTGCAGTCGGTTACGCAGATTCAGGACCAGAGCCTTCCCTATGGCGCGAAGATTATCGGCGTCGGGCTCGTGCTGGTCGTGGCGGCACCATGGGCGAATCGTGAGGTGGCGCGCCTGCTGGCGCAGGTCTTTTCCATGATTGCGGTGGGGCGGATGCACTGACCATGAACTTCCTTGATCAACTGGCGGGCTTCGCCTTCTGCATGATCCGGCCCGCGGTCGCGCTAAGCCTCATTCCGTTCGGCAACGACGGGGGGCTTGGTGTCGTACTGCGCGTGCCACTCGTCCTCACCTTCGCGTCGCTCGCCGCCTGTTCGAAGGTGCCCGCCAACCTGCTGTATGCGGGTGCGATGGAAGTCTTGCTCGGGCTGGCACTCGGGCTCCTGCTCGGCATCGTCTTTCACGCGGCGGCGGCGGCGGGCGCGGTGCTGGATCAGCAAGGCGGCTATAGCGTCGGTGCAGTCTACGACCCCAACTTCCAGCAGGAAGCGTCGCTGTTCGAAACCCTCTTCACCCAGTTCGCAGCGCTGACTTTCTTCACCGGGCACGGTCTGGTCGCCGTATGCGGATTCTTCGTCGACGCCTGGTCGCTCTGGCCGCCCGGCAACGCGCCACAAGAAGGTTCGATGCGGCTATTGCGGGCGCTCGCGCAAAGCCAGTTGCCACAGACACTCGCGCAGGGCTTGCAACTGGCCGCGCCCCTGCTCGGCCTCATGCTGCTCGCCGATGTCTCCATGGGCCTCGCTTCGCGCCACGCGCGGCGGCTCAATCCGTTTGCGACGGCGCGCGCGCTCAAGGTCATGATTCTCTCGTTCGCGGCCATGGCATGTGTACCCGCGTTGCTCGAGCAGATTGAACGCATCGCCTCGCTCGCGCTCAACCTTGGCTGGCAGCCATGAGCGACAAGACAGAAAAAGCCACCCCACGCCGGCTGCAGCGCGCACGGCGCGATGGCGACATCGCGAAGAGCGTACACCTGAGCGCCGCCTTAAGCGGCGTGCTCTGGTGGTTGCTGCTCGTGGTCGAGACGCCGGTTCTGTTCGAGGCCTTTGTGCGCGCGATCGGGACGATCCTGGCGCTCGACGCAACCCGTCCGTTCGCGGAGCAAATGAAGGCCACGCTGCAGGCATTGCTCGAACCGGGGCGCACGGCGCTCGCCATGATCGGGTTCGGCACGATGGCCGTTGTCGTGCCGGAGCTGACACAGACACGCGGCCTCGTGGCGTTCAAACGCATCGCGCCGAATTTTGGCCGATTGAATCCGATAGCAGGCTTCAAGAACCTGTTCGGCCTGAAGATCGTCTTCGATACTGCAGTCATGCTCATTCAGTTCGTCATCCTGAGTTTCATTGCCTGGCGATCGATCGCGGCGTGGCTTGGCGTTGCCGCACCCGCCTATGCCCTGATACCGACCTCACAGCTTGCACTCATCGCGAACGCCCATACCCACCTGCTCGCCATCGCCGCGCTTTCGCAACTGGCTCCCGCGGCCGGCGATTATGCCCTGCAGCGCGTGCTGTACCGCCGACGCCTGCGCATGGACAAGGAAGAAGTCAAGCGCGAGTTTCGCGACGAACATGGCGACCCGCACTTCCAGGGCCGCCGCCGCGCCTTCCATCGACAATTGAATCAATGACATGACACAACGCGCTATTCCCCACCTGGCCAATCTGCCCGCCTTGCTGCTGCGCCACGCCGACATCGCGGCCGGTGTGGGCCTCATCGGCATACTCGCACTGCTGATCCTGCCCATTCCGCCATTTCTGCTCGACTTCTTCATATGCGTGAGTTTCTGCGCGAGCTTCGTGATGCTTTGCGCCACGACCTACGTGCCGCGCGCGGCGGACTTGCCGGGCTTCCCATCCCTGCTTCTGATGACGACCCTGCTGCGTCTCGCGCTTGCCATTGCGTCGACCAAGATGATTCTCGTGCATGCCCACGCCGGACGCATCATCGATGCGTTCGGGCAACTCATGGCAGGCGGTAACGTTGCGGTAGGCGTGGTGGTTTTTCTCGTGCTCTGCGCCATCCAGTTCATCGTGGTTGCCAAGGGCGCGGACCGCATCGCCGAAGTGGCGGCACGCTTCACGCTCGACGGCATTCCCGGGCGCCAGATGAGCATCGACGCCGACCTGCGCAGCGGGCTGATCGGCGCGGAGCGTGCCGCCCAATTGCGCGCCGGGCTCGAACGCGAGACTTATTTCTATGGCTCGCTCGACGGCGCCATGAAGTTCGTCAAGGGGGACACCATCGCGGGCTTCGTGGTGGCCGTCGTAAACATCGTGGGCGGCCTCTCGATTGGTGTTGTCCAGCGCGGCATGACATTCGGCGACGCCCTGCACGTCTACACCATCCTCACCATCGGCGACGGCCTCGTCTCGCAGATACCCTCGCTTATCGTCTCGATCGCGGCGGGCCTGCTCGTCACGCGCGTTTCGCCCGCCGGCGGCGCCAGCAACCTGGGCGCGGACCTGTTTCAGCAACTCGCGCTGCAGCCTAAAGCGCTGCTCATGGCGGCTGCATGCTGCGCGGCCCTTGCGCTCATACCCGGGTTCCCGCACACGCAGTTCTTGCTGATCGCGGTGGTACTCGGCACGATTGCGATCATGCTCACGCGCGCCGCACAGCGCGCGAGAAGCGGCGCGAGCGTGCCCATGCCCGCACTCGCCCGCGACGGCAGCCGCTACGTGCCGCGTATGCTCGACAACGCGGAGCTGGGCACCAGCGCGACGCTGCGCCTTCGGCTCGGCAAGGCGGCGTTCGATGCATTACGGCCCGAACCGCTCAATCGTGTGCTCGCTGGATTGCGCTACGATCTGAACGCTCGCCTTGGCCTGCCGTTTCCCGGTATTGCGTTGCTCATCGACGCGCGAATAGAGCCCGAGCGATACATCGTCGACGTCGACGACGTGCCGTTCGCGAGCGGCACGCTCGTTGCGCAACACACGCTGGTAAGCGGCCGTGCGGCCGACGTAACGATGGAAGGCATGGAGGGTTACCGTCCCGGCTTTGAAAAATCGGTGTGGGTCCCAGCGGCCGCGGCCGCCACACTCGACACTGGCAACTTCGCCCTCGCCGCTGCGGACGAGGTACTCGCGCAACACCTTTCCGAAGTATTCGAGCGTTCCGCCGTCCGGATACTGGGTACCCAGGAGACGCGCTTTCTTCTCAACCGCCTGTCAGGCGAATTTCGCGAGCTGGTCGCCCAGATCGAGCATCGCATCACGACCGTGCAGCTCGCAGTGGTATTGAGGCAACTCCTCCAGCAACGCGTGTCGATCCGGAATTTACGCGGCATTCTCGAAGCGATTCTGCGCGTACCGGAACAGGAACGTACGATCGATCGCATGGTTCGCGAAAGCCGCATCGAACTCGGGCCGCAACTGGTACGCGCCTATGCGGACCTGGGCGCGTGGGAAGTCCGTGCCGGCGTGCTCGACGCAGCCTGGGAAAGCGAGCTGGAGGGGCGCATTCAGCGCGGCCCCGACGGCGAACCGCATTGCGCCCTGGACTATGCGCAGCTCAACGCGCTGCGCCAGGCGCTAACCAACGCAGTTGAACCCGTGCGTATTCTGGTCACGAGCGCCATGCTGCGTCCGCATCTCGCGCGCGTCGTAAGTTCCCTGGGCTTTCCGGCGGAAGTGCTCGCCATCGACGAGATTCCGCGCGAGGTCTACCGCGTGCACATCGTCGCAACGTTCGTCAAACCATGAGCCGCTCGATCAAAGACCCGCAGAACGCGGCGGCGGACAGCATGTTGCTGCTGCGCGAGCCCCCAACGCTGAGCGGGCGCGTTGTCGAAGCACGCGGCGTGCTCTTGCGCGTGGTCGGCGCATCTTTGCGTATCGGCGAAAGAGTTCGGCTCATGCGCCCCGAAACGCTTGAAGAGCAAGCTGGCGAAGTGGTGGGTTTCACGCAGGATGGCGCGCTCGTCATGCCGCTCGCGGGGCTGGCCGGACTTTCCGACATCACGCGGGTGGAAGGCTGCGGCCTGGACTGGCAGCGGCTCGATCCACTCGCGTTGCCTGGCCGCATTCTCGACGGGCTTGGTAATCCGCTGGACGGCGGCCCGCTCCCCTCCACCACCGGGGCGCCTGCGCGTTCGGCATTCACACCGATCAACCCGATGGCAAGGCCGTTGATTACACAACCATTCGTCACTGGCGTGCGCGCCATAGACGGACTGCTTACGTGCGGCATCGGCCAGCGGGTAGGTATCTTTGCAACCGCGGGCGGCGGCAAGAGCTCACTCATGGGCATGATTGCCAATGGCGCGCAAGCCGAAACGGTCGTCATCGCACTGATCGGCGAACGCGGCCGCGAGGTCGCTGAGTTCGTTCACGATCATCTGCACCAACGACGCCAGCGCGCCATTGTGATCGCGACGACTTCCGACCGGCCTGCGGCGGAACGCATCCGGGCTTCGCGGCTCGCCTGCGAGATCGCAGCAGGCCTGCGCAGTGCCGGGCAACACGTGCTTCTGCTTTTCGACTCGCTCACACGCTATGCGCGGGCTCTGCGCGAAGTGGGTCTGGCCGTTGGCGAACCGCCTGTGCGCCGAGGCTATCCGCCGCGCGTTTTTGCGGAGTTGCCGCAGCTGATCGAAATGGGCGGACTCACCCAGGAAGGCAGCGTGACCGCCTTCTTCACGGTGCTCGCGGAAGACGAGGATCTTTCGGACCCCATCGTCGAAGAGGCACGCTCCCTGCTCGACGGTCATATCCAGCTCTCGTCGCGTCTTGGGGGCGCGGGGCATTATCCGGCCATTGACATTCTGCGCAGCAAGAGTCGTCTCATGTCCCGCATCGCACATCCTGCGCATCAGGCCTGTGCGCAACAGATACGCGAGTGGCTCGCACGTTACGAAGACGTGGAGTTGCTGCTGCAAATAGGCGAATACCGTCGTGGCAACGACATCGCCAGTGACCGCGCCATCGACATGAATCCCGCGATCGTGCAGTTCCTGCGTCAGCCCACCACCAGCTACGCACGCTACGACGAAACGCTCGCGGTGTTGCAGGCACTCTGCGCGGCCTCGCCCGATACGCCATGAGCGCATTGCAAGAAGCGGCGCGACGATGGTCGTTGATCGTTCGCGTGCGGGGTTTGCGCGTACGTCGCCGCCGGATCGCGCTCGCGCTTGCACAACGCGCCGCGCAAACCGCGCACGCTGAAGTTGCGGCACGCGAGCAGGAGCGCGCACAGCACGCAGCACAACGCGCGCTCGTGCTCGCGGGCTGCGTGCACGAATCGCCGGGAGCCGGCGTTTGGCGCGAAGCCCTCGAACAGCATCGCCTCCAGGCGGCGAATTTGCAGACCGCGGTCCAGGTGGCGCAAGCCGCATATATGCGGACACTGGCCGAACTCGAGAACATCAGTTCGATGCTTCGGCGGGAAACGCGCGCGCAAGAAGACGCGCAATCGCGCGCACGGGAGATTGCAGCAAAACTGCGCGGCGAGACATACTGACGTGTGCACCAAATAGTGCGTGGTGCGTTATACGGTCCTGAAGACAAAGACTGATGCCCGGAAGCTGGGTGTCGCGACGCAAGCCCACCTGAGAAAGCTCGTGGTCGAAGCGGTGCGCGGGGGAATGACGCAGACCGGAGCGGCGTCGACGTTTGGCGTAAGCCTGCGACGCCATCTGCATCGTCGGCAGAAGCAGCCTCATATTATCCGCAATCTGTTTCAGGAAAAGCATGTTCGCTACGCAGCTTGATCAAATGTGCGCACTATTTACTGAACTGGTCAGTAACACAACGCCGCAAGGTTCGAGGCCACGTCATGGATTCCGGAGCCTTGAACCTTGGGACCGCGTTCGGCATTTTCGCCTACTACCTGCGCTGCGAGCACAGTTACAGAGCAGAAGTCATCGTTATGCGCCTCGTTCTGACTGTCGAGTCCCATATTCTGTTTTTCCTGTTGACGCGATGTCTATGCGCGCCAAGGAAGGCACGGGAACCGCGCCGCCATCCCGGCGGTTCCCGCGTGACGCCATCCGTTTTACGGCCGCTCCAGCGCCGCCATCGCCCTCACGATCACGAGCAGTACCGAAAGGCTTACGCCACTCGTCGCACGCAACTCGGCAAGCAGGCGTCCATAGCGTTCGAGCGCGGCCTCGTGCTGTTCGCACCAGGCATCCACGAGCGCTTGCGCATCGTCCGTGTCGGGGGC